>CAZQXS010000025.1:2081-37459 GCA_964597275.1 uncultured Pseudomonadota bacterium
TCTGGCGTTTCGCCTCGTCCCACTCGAACTCCATGTTTTAGACCAAACGGGCGCAAAAGTCACGCTTCCAAAACGTAGGTTCCGGGAGCATCGGCAAGGGGCTTGTGCTTGGCGCTGCCCAGCTTGGGGGGCTTGACCTGCTCGCCACTGCGTTCGTTGAGCCAGCCGATCCAGTCGTTCCACCACGAGTCCTTCACCTTTTGCTGCTGAGCCTGCCACGCTTCCGGGTCGAGTTCGGCACTGCCGTCCCCAGTCCAGTAGCTGCGCTTGGGCGGGTCCACCGGAGGGTTGACCACCCCGGCGATGTGCCCGGAGGTGGAAAGCGTGAAGCGCACCGGACCCTGCACGAGCTTGTTGACTTGGTACACCTGCGTCCACGGGGTGATATGGTCCTCTTCCGCAGAGACGCAGTAGAGCGGCTGGTCAATGCGGCGCAGGTCAATGGGGAAACCAGCGAGCGTGACGCCATCCGGTTTGCACAGCTTGTTGTGCTGGTAGTACT
The DNA here is from genome assembly GCA_964597275.1 of uncultured Pseudomonadota bacterium. Lineage (GTDB taxonomy): Bacteria > SAR324 > SAR324 > SAR324 > NAC60-12 > UBA8110. Next base: position 2,584 of record CAZQXS010000025.1, read on the forward strand.
GCCGCAGGTAGAACGTGTGCATCGCTTCCGGCATGCGCGTGGAATCGTCATTCCAGAAGAGCATGTCAATGGACGGGGGCTGCTTGCCGTAAAGGTAGTTGTTGATGAAGAAGTACCAGATCAGGTCGTCTGGACGCAACATGCGCATGGTGGTGCCCATTTGCTTACCGTCCAAGTAGCCCTGTTCGGCCATCGTTTCTTCCAGATGTTTCAGCGCATCCTCGTTGATGAACACGCCCAGGTCTCCGGGATGCTCAAAATCCACCAGCGTGGTCAGCAGTGTCCAGTCCTCGGCGGGGTTGGCTTTGGGGTTGTCCGGATGGTTGAACCACGCCATCGCCGAAGCCAGCAAGGTGCCGCCGATGCAGTAGCCCACCGCGTGGACCTTTTCGGCTCCGGAAATCTTCTGGGCGACCTCCAAGGCCGCCACCGGACCCTGCATCAAGTAGTCGTCCATGCCGACCTCCCGCAGAGCGGCAGTGGGGTTCTTCCAACTCACCACGAAGACCGTGTGCCCCTTGGAAACGAGGTTGCGGATGAAGCTCTTCTTCGGGGTCAGGTCGAGGATGTAGTACTTGTTGATCCACGGCGGCGTGATCACGACGGGTTTCTCGTACACCGTGTCCGTCATCGGCGAGTACTGGATCAGTTCCATCAGCTCGTTGCGATGCACCACCTTTCCGGGCGTGGTGGCCAGCGTCTCGCCCACCTTAAACGGAGTCTTGTCCACCGTTGTCGGAAGGCCGTCGCCCTTGCTGGTGTCCTCCAGCCAGTTCTGCAGCCCCGTGCGCAGGCTTTCCCCTTGGGTTTCCACAAACTTGTTGATCGCCAAGGGGTTGGTCCAAAAATAGTTGTCCGGCGAGAAGGCACTGAGCATCTGCTTGGACCAGAAGGTTGCGTCCCGCTTCACCGAATCCTCCACCGGAGCTTGCTGGATGCTCTCTTCCATCCATCCAGAGTAGGTCTGGTAGTACTCCCGCATCCACTGGAAGTAGGGCAGTTTTGACCAATCCGGAGTCCCTTTTTCATCCACCGCCTGATCGGGACGCTGGTTGAGAAAATCCTGCCAGATCTGCTGGTTGGTCGCGGTCAGCTTTTCGCTCCAGGAGCGCATGGAATCGGCCAGCCCTTGCGGGTTGGCGGTCCATGCTTCGGCTACGCGCTGCAAGGCTTTCATTGCGCCCATCGGATCGGCGGACGGCATTCCTGACTGGGAGGCGAACTGGCCCCACATTTCCTGAAACTGCTCCAGCGGTTGTTTGGTATCCGGTTCTGCGGACATGATTGGGAACTCCGGTTGGGGTTAGGGGGCTTAGATGCGCAGGCCGCCATCGCACTCGATGACGCGCCCGGTGAAGTAGTCGTTTTCGAGGATGTAGATCGCCGTGTGGCTGATCTCGCTCGGATCGCCCAGACGCTTGAGCGGCACTTGGTCAATGATCTTCTGCTTCACGTCCTCGCGGATGGCTGCGACCATCTCGGTGTTGATGTAGCCGGGGGCGATGGCACCGACGCGGATGCCGTAGCGCGAAAGCTCCTTGGCCCACGTCACGGTCATCTCGGCGACTCCGGCCTTGGTGGCCGTGTAGTTGCTCTGGCCCATGTTCCCGGAGCGCGAGAGGCTGGAGATGTTGATGCAGACCCCCGGCTTTTCCTGCTCAAGGAGTTTGGCGAAGAACTCGCGTCCGCACAGGAAGCTTCCGGTCAGGTTGACGTCAATCACCTGCTGCCAGTTCTCCAGCGACATTTTCCGGATGTCCCCGTCTTTCTTGCGAACCAGCAGGCCGTCGCGGGTGATGCCCGCATTGTTGAGCAGCGCATCCACGGTGCCGAAATCGGCCACCACGTCGCTGAAGAATTGCACCACCTGCTCTTCGCTGGCAACGTTCACCAGATAGGTCCGGGCTTCAACGCCCTTGGCTTCGCACACGCTCTTGACGCTTTCCAGGTTTTCCTGATCCAGGTCGGCCAGTGCGAGCCTTGCCCCACGGTCTGCCAAATCCAGCGCGAACGCCTTGCCGAGTCCGCGGCCTGCTCCGGTCACAACGATGACTTTGTCCTTGATGTCCATTGATTTGCTCCTTGTTGGTTTGAATGAAAAATGAAGCTCGGATTCCGGAGAAGCCCGGAAGCGATTGTAGAGGATGTGGGAAAGGGTGCCCCCGGAACGCTTCCGGGGGCTGGAGAGTGTGCCGGTTCAGGTGGCGGGGCGGCTGGCCACCAAATCCTCCACGACCGACGGATCGGCCAGCGTCGAGGTGTCGCCCAAGCTGCCCAACTCGTTCTCGGCGATCTTGCGCAGGATGCGGCGCATGATCTTTCCGGAGCGCGTCTTCGGCAAGCCCGGCGCCCACTGGAGAATGTCAATCGTGGCGATTGGGCCAATCTCCTTGCGCACCAACTGAACCAGTTCTTTCCTTAAATCCTCGGTGGCCTCCACGCCGGAATTCAGGGTGGCGTAGGCGTAGATGCCCTGCCCCTTGATTTCGTGCGGGAAGCCGACCACGGCGGCCTCAGCCACGTTTTCGTGCAGCACCAGCGCCGATTCGATTTCGGCGGTGCCCATGCGGTGCCCGGAGACGTTCAGCACGTCATCCACCCGCCCGGTGATCCAGTAATAGCCGTCCTCGTCCCGGCGGCAGCCATCCCCGGTGAAGTAGTACCCCTTGTAGGCGCTGAAGTAGGTTTGGAAGAAGCGTTCGTGGTCGCCATAGACCGTGCGCATCTGTCCGGGCCACGGATGCTTGATGCAAAGGTTCCCAGAGGTCGCGCCTTCCAACTCCTTGCCGTCCGCATCCACCAGCACGGGCTGGATGCCGAAGAACGGTCGCGTTGCCGAGCCGGGCTTGAGGCGGGTGGCCCCCGGAAGCGGCGTGATCAGGATGCCGCCTGTCTCCGTCTGCCACCAGGTGTCCACGATGGGACAGCGCTCCTTGCCGACCACGCGGTAGTACCACATCCACGCTTCCGGGTTGATCGGCTCTCCGACCGTGCCCAGCAAGCGCAGGCTGCTGAGGTCGCGCTTGTTGACGAGCTCGTCACCTTCCTTCGCAATGGCCCGGATGGCGGTGGGGGCGGTGTAGAAGATGTTGACCTGGTGCTTGTCGCACACGTCCCAGAAGCGTCCAAAATCCGGATAGTTGGGAACGCCCTCGAACATCAGCGTGGTCGCGCCGTTGGAGAGCGGCCCATAGACAATGTAGCTGTGGCCCGTCACCCAGCCGACATCGGCGGTACACCAGTAGATGTCGCCGTCCTTGTAGTCGAAAACGTACTGGTGGGTGATCGAGGTGTAAAGCAGGTAGCCCGCCGTGGTGTGCAACACGCCCTTGGGCTTTCCGGTGGAGCCGGAGGTGTAGAGGATGAAGAGCGGATCCTCTGCGTCCATTTCCTCAGCCGGGCAATCCGCCGAGGCACTGGCCATCGCTTCGTGATACCAAACGTCCCGGCCTTCCTGCCAATCCACGGGATCGCCGCCGCGCTGGACAACGACCACCTTCTGGATGCTCGGTGCGGATTCGCACGCCTTGTCGGCGTTGGCCTTGAGCGGCACGAGTTTGCCGCCCCGGACGCTCTGGTCCGCCGTGATCAGCACACTGCACTCGGAATCGTTGATGCGGTCCTTGAGCGCTTCTGGAGAGAAACCGCCGAAGACGACGGAGTGAACCGCGCCAATGCGCGTGCAGGCCAGCATGGCCACCGCCGCTTCCGGAACCATCGGCATGTAGATGCACACGCGGTCGCCCTTCTTCACACCCTGCGCCTTGAGGACGTTGGCGAACTTGCAGACCTCCTCGTGCAGCTCGCGGTAGGTGAGCTTGCGGTCCTCGCCCGGATCGTCGGCCTCCCAGATGATGGCCACCTGATCGCCGCGCTTTTCCAAGTGGCGGTCCAGGCAGTTGGCCGAGACGTTCAGCTTGGCCCCCTCAAACCAGCGGATGTGCGCCTTGTGATAATCCCAGTCGAGGATGCGGTCCCATTTTCGGGACCAGTCGAGCCGATCCGCCTGCTGTGCCCAAAAACCCTCTGGATCACGGATGGACTCCTCGTACATTTTCAGGTAGGCGGCGTTGTCCACATACGCCTTGCCTTGGTAGGATTCGGCAATCTCCAGCATGGTGTCGTCACTCATGGCTCATCTCCAGTGTTTCGGTTAAAATTAGCAGATTTGTGAAAAATTGCAACTTAAATTGCGATTATTTGCTTCCAGCCGCTGAAAACAGGTGTGGGCAGGTCAGGAATACCACGCATTCCAACCAGATGCCAGTGCTTCCCTAGGGAGACATCGTTTTGTAGATGGCCCCGGCGATTTCGCTTTCGAGCGGAAAGGAAAGCATGCCCATCACGGAATAGCCCAGCAGCCACGGCATGATGTAAAACCGGGTCATGTAGAAGTACCACGCAACGTAGAGCGGGACCATGATGGGCAGCAGGAACCCGGGGGTGACGGGCTGGAAGAAACGCAGCAGCGGATTGGTGGCGGAAACAAAGAACCGCATGAAGAAGAAGGAGGAGTTCTCCGGAAGGAAAATGCCCATCGCAGAGCGGCCAATCAAGGTCCACATGATGGCTCCGGCAAGGTAGTCCAGCAGGATCACCCAAATGGAAAAAGCCTCTGCCACGGGCTGTTTAGCGGGTTGGTGCGGTTAGGTTTGGGGGGAGGAGAGCGTGTCCGGGGCAACGGCTTCACCCCGGACACAGGAAGGGTACTGATTAGTGAGTGCTTGCCAAGATGGCCTCTCCTTTCGGAATCCGGGTCGCGTCCACCATTGCTTGGGTTTCTTCGTCCGGTTCCTCGGTCATCAGGCTGACCACAATCATGGCGACAAGGCTGACGGACATGCCGATCATGCCAAAGCGCAGGTGATCAATACCGATCCACGGTTCCATGCCCCCCCACTTTACCATGTAGAGGTACCAGGTTCCAGCGGCGAAGCCCCCGGCCATCCCGGCGATGGCGCCTTGGCGGGTCGCCCGCTTCCACCAGACTCCCAACACCAACGGGAAAAACAGTCCGGAGTTGGCAAAGCAGAACGCCCACGCCACGGCGCCGAGAATCCCGGTTAGCCTGAAGCTGGCCACGATCGCTCCCAAGGCTCCGATGGCGATCAACAACATCCGTGCGACGACCAGACGCTTCTTGGTGTCGGCCTGCGGGTCAATGATCTTGTAGTACAAGTCATGCGAAAGCGCATTGGCGATGGCGAGCAACAGTCCGTCTGCGGTGGACATGGCAGCCGCCATGCCTCCTGCTGCGACCAGCCCCGAAATCACATAGGGCAGGCCCGCGATTTCTGGCGTTGCCAGCACCACGATGTCACCCCGCATGAAGAACTCGTTGACCTGCAACATGCCGTCGCCGTTGGTGTCGACGATTTGCAGGAAGTTGACGCTGCTCCACTTCTGAATCCAGTCCATCGCGTTCACCTCCGAGATCGCCTTGCCGATGATCCCGGTGGCGAGCGTCGGATCCAACACCTGCAACTTCGTGAAGGTGGCCAGTGCCGGAGCGGTGAAGTAGAGCAGGAAGATGAAGAACAGCGACCAGGCCACCGAGCGACGTGCCGCTTTCACCGACGGAGTCGTGAAGTAGCGCATCAGGATGTGCGGCAGCGAGGCGGTTCCAGTCATCATGCAGAGCGCCAGCGTCATGAACTTCCAAGACGCCATGCCGTCTCCCGGATCAACAAAGGGCTTGGTCAGCGCCTTACAGCCTTTGCAGACCCCTTCGGCGGAAGGCATCAGGGTGCCCACCTGGTGCATCTGCTCCAACTCTCCAATACGCTGGACAGCATCGCCATAGACGAACTGCGGGATCAGCCCGAAGCCCTGTGCGTTGGACATCCAGAAGACCGGAATCAGGTAGGCGATGATCAGCACGATGTACTGCGCCACCTGCGTCCACGTCACCGCCCGCATGCCGCCAAGCATGGAGCAGAGCAGGATGCCGAGCAGCCCGAACCAGACCCCGACCTCAAACGGAACCTCCAAGGCCCGCGAGGCAATCGTTCCAGTGGCGTTGATCTGCGCCGTCACATAGGTGAAGGACGCGACCACGAGGACGATCACGGCACACAGCCGAGGCAGGTTGCCGCCGTAGCGGGTGCCCACAAAGTCCGGAACTGTGTAGCAGCCGAACTTGCGCAGGTACGGTGCCATCAGCGAGGCCACAAGGACGTAGCCCCCGGTCCAGCCGACCACGAAGGCGAGGTAGCCGTGCCCGCCAAAGTAAATGCCTCCGGCCATTGCGACAAAGGACGCACCGGACATCCAGTCCGCCGCCGTTGCCATGCCGTTGAAGAGCGCCGGAACCTGACGGCCCGCCACATAGTAGGCATCCACCTGCATCGTGCGCGAGAGCCAGCCGATGCCCGCGTAAATCGCGACCGTGAACGCAACAAACAGAATGCCGATGGTCTCGGCACTCACTCCGGCCTGCTCCAAGATCGCCATCAAAATGATGAAGATCAGGAACCCTCCGGTGTACAGCCCATAGACCTTGGGCAGGTTGTCAATGAAATTTCCCTTAATCATGACGCCTCTCCATCTTCGGCAACGCCGTGTTCTTCATCAATCGCTTCCTGCTTTCGATTCAGCACCACGATCAGCACCACGAAAACCGCCAGCGAACCCTGCGCCGCCATGTAGAAGCCAAGCGGGAACCCAAAGAAGGATATTGAGTTCAGCGAATTGGCAAACCAGTGGACGGCGAACGCAAAGATGAACCACAGGACCAGAATCCCGATGGTCAGGCTTTTCGTTGCCGCCCAGTGTTGCTCATAAGTGGAACGATCAGGCATCGTCTCCTCCTTTTTTTCAGTCCGTGCGCCGGACCAAGCGCTGCGATCGGACTTCAGGCACTTGGGACATCCAAGCTGATTCCGGACTCGCAAGGGATTGGGATTGATTGGGGAGTGCTGCTCCTTTGCTCGGATGAAAGTAAGCGACCCCCTGCAAAGCTCCATGCTCGGCGGAGCTGTGAAAAACGAGCTTTGCAGGAGATCCGATCTGGAAACCAGCATTGTACGCAGCATTGGGTCAACTTTAAGGAGCTGGGTACGGAGCCGACGCTGAAGTCCAGAACCTCTTCTCAGGGGAAGAGGCCCTCTCCACCAAGGGCAGAATTAAAATACCGGAACCCCAAAAAAACAGAATCAGGAAAATTCCCTAGTAAAAATACGAGGAAGGTTGGCGTTGGGCGCAGATTTCTGTTAGGGTAGGCACCGCTCCAAGTGCTTTTCAGCAACGGCTGAAAGCCACCGTTCTCTACTTCGACTCCGGTTTTGCAGCAATGGGACAGCAACTGATGGGCATGTTTCTGGTGGGGGTGTTCCTCCTGCACTATCCGATTTTGTCGTTGTTTGTGCTGGAGGTGTGGGTCTTTGACCTCCCGCTGCTGTACCTCTACCTCTTTGTGGTTTGGTTGGGCCTGATTGCTTGCTCCGGCTGGGTTGTTGAGCGCAAGCGGCGGAACCGGACCCTGCAAGACTGAGGTGAGGCCATGAGCGGCAAGGACGGGCGCAGGTTATCTGGGGGGTCTTGAGATGGAACTCAACCTCGGGCTGCTGATCACGGCACTGACCTACTTGGGGGTGCTGTTTGGGATTGCCTATTACGCCGACTGGCAGCGCACCCAGAGCCGGAGCCTGATCAACAACGCCACGATCTACTCGCTCTCCCTCGCCGTTTACTGCACAGGCTGGACGTTCTACGGAAGTGTGGGCCTGGCCTCCAAGCAGGGGGTCATGTTCCTGCCGGTCTATCTGGGACCGACCCTGCTGGCCCTGCTCTGGGTCTTCGTCCTCCGGAAGATCATCCGCATCTGCAAACGCTACTCCCTCACCTCGATCGCCGATTTTGTTTCGTCCCGCTACGGAAAAAGCCCGTTTTTGGGAGGGCTGGTTGCGGTCATCGCCGTTGTTGGCATCCTGCCCTACATCGCCCTGCAACTCAAGGTCATTGGCACGAGCTTCCAACTGATCATTCGCCCTACGGATTTGCAGGTGGAGGGGCTGCCGTTGATGACCCGTGACGCCACCTTTTACATCACGCTCGTGCTGATTGCGTTCACCATCCTCTTTGGAGTCCGGCGTTTGGACACCTCCGAGCGGCACGAGGGGATGGTGGCGGCAGTGGCCTTTGAGTCCTTGGTGAAGCTGGTCGCCTTCCTGTCCGTTGGGCTGTTTGTCGTGTTCGGACTCTACGACGGCTTTGGCGACTTGTTCACCCAAGCCGGGGCGGTGCCGGAATTGGAGCAATTGGTGACTCCGAGTGGAGACGGCAGTTTTTACGAGGATTGGTTTCTGCTGGGAGTGTTGTCCATGTTGGCCTTTCTGCTCTTGCCTCGGCAGTTTCAGGTGTCGGTGGTGGAAAACGTCAACGAGGATCACATCAGCCGAGCCGCGTGGCTGTTTCCGCTCTACCTGCTGCTGATCAACCTATTTGTCCTGCCCATTGCGCTGGCAGGTCGTCTGTATTTTGCCGAAGGGACGATTGACGCAGATACCTTTGTGCTGACCCTGCCGATGGCGATGGGCAACGAATCGCTGGCATGGTTTGTCTTCATCGGCGGACTTTCCGCCGCGACCAGCATGATCATCGTGGAGGCGGTGGCGCTGAGCAACATGATCTGCAATTCGCTGGTCATGCCGATCCTCATCCGGCTCCACATCCTGCACACGGAGGGCCGCCCGAAGCTGGACCGGGTGGTCCTCAACATCCGTCGCGGCAGTGTGGCGTTGGTGTTGTTTGCCAGCTACCTTTACTTCCGTCAGGTGATTGGCCCGGCGCATTCGTCCTTGGTTTCCATCGGGCTGGTGTCCTTTTTGGCGGTTGCCCAGTTTGCGCCGTCCGTCATTGGCGGGCTGTACTGGAAGAACGGCACACGCTTGGGAGCCGTGACGGGACTGCTGGCGGGCTTCGTGGTCTGGGGCTACACCCTGCCCTTCAGCCAACTGATCAATGCGGGGTTGCTGCCGTCCTCGATTCTGTCCGAAGGGCTGTTTGGCCTCTCGTGGCTGAGGCCGCTGCACCTGTTTGGCTTGGAGGCGATGACCCCGATTTCGCAGGCGACGTTCTGGAGCCTGCTGATCAACACAGGTTGCTATGTTGGGGTGTCCATGATCACTCGGCAAACCGCGCTGGAGCGGGGGCAGGCGAACCTGTTTGTGGACGCATTCCGCTATGGCAGGGACAGCAGCCATGCGCAGTTGTGGCGTGGATCGGCAACCAGTGAGGAACTGCGGACGCTGCTCCAGCGCTTTCTGGGGAATCGCCGCACCGATCAGGTGCTGCGCGAGTTTGCCCACTCGCGGGGCTTGAATCCAGAAGAAATCTGGCAGGCCGACTCGGACCTGATCCAGTACACGGAGAAGTTGCTCTCCGGCGCCATCGGCTCGGTTTCGGCACGGATCATGGTGGCCTCGGTCGCCAAGGAGGAGCCGCTGCGGGTGGACGAGGTCATGGACCTGCTGGACGCGACCCAGCAGGCCATCGCCTACAGCCAGCAGTTGGAAGAAAAGTCGCAGCAGTTGCAGACGGCCACCGCAGAGTTGCGCAAGGCCAACCTGCGGCTTCAGGAGTTGGACGCCCTCAAGGATGAGTTCATTTCCACCATCACGCATGAGCTGCGGACTCCGCTGACCTCGATCCGAGCCTTCAGTGAAATCCTGTACGATGCCCGGAATCTGCCGAAAGCCAAGCAAAAGGAGTTTCTGTCCATTGTCATTCAGGAAAGCGAACGCCTGACCCGCCTCATCAACCAGATTCTGGACATTGAGAAGATGGAACTGGGCAAGCTGGAGTGGAACAAGGAGCCGGTGGTGCTCCAGTCCGTGATTCACCAAGCCTTGGCCTCGGTCAGCCAACTGGTCAAGGACAGGCGCATTGCTGTGGAAACCGATCTGGCACCGGGCGCACTGCGGGTGTTTGGCGACCCTGACCGCCTGACGCAGGTGCTGGTCAACCTGCTCTCGAACGCCATCAAGTTCTCTCCAGAAAAGGGAGGGGGCATTTGGGTGACGGCCCTGAGCAAACAAGACCAGGTGGTCGTTCGGGTCCGGGACAACGGGATCGGCATTCCTTCCGAATACTGGGAGTCGGTTTTTGAGAAGTTCAAGCAGTATCAGGATCAGGAGGAGGAGCGCCCCTCCGGAACCGGCTTGGGTTTGTCCATCAGCAAGACCATCATTGAAAACCATCAGGGGCGGATGTATGTTGCTCCGGGCAGTGAATCCGGAGCGATTCTGGAGTTTGTGCTGCCTCTGTGGTCCAAGACATCGCAACCAGAGGTTGACGCCCGCCCCCCACAAAAAGCGGTGGCGGCGTGAGTTGATCGGTTTGGGAGTGGGCGGAAGCCTCCAAGGAGTGCCATGACGCAGAAAAAAATACTGGTGGTCGAGGACGATCCGGTGATTGTGATTTCGCTGGAATTCCTGATGGCGCAAAACGGCTACGAGGTGCAGACCTGCAACAACGGCGAGGATGCGCTAAAGTTAGCAGAGCAGCATCAACCGGATTTAATCCTGCTGGACGTGATGCTGCCTCGGCGCACGGGGTACGAGGTCTGTCAGGCGTTGCGGTCTCAAGAGCAATTTGCAAACACCAAGATCGTGCTGTTGACGGCGCGGGGGCGAGACGTGGACGTGCAGAAAGGGCTGGACGCGGGAGCGGACACTTATGTCACGAAACCCTTTTCCACACGGGATTTGGTGAAGACGGTGAAGGACTTGTTGGGCGATGCAGACTGAAACGGAAACCCCGCTCGCTTCTGGCGAGGGAAGCGTAATCCTGCGGGCGAAGGTCGAGCAGCAGGCACAGGTGATCCGGAAGCTGCAAGCGCGTCTGCAAGCCTCCGAGGCACAGGTGCAAGCCGCCCACGAAGAGGAGGAGGTGCTGCGGCAGGAGGTGCATCACCGCGTGAAGAACAACCTCCAGATCATCTCCAGCATCCTCAGCCTCTACACCGGAAACATCGCCGACCCCAACATTGAGGCGGTGCTGAAGAACACCCACAGCCGCGTCGCCACCATTTCCCTGATCCACAAGCAGCTTTACGGTTCCAACAGCTTGGCGGAAATTGACATGCAGGCGTATGTGAACAGTCAGATCAAGGACTTGTTCTCGATCTACCCCATCCGGACCCGGAAAATCGCACTCAAGCTGGAGTTGGGGCCGGTGGTGCTGGACGTGGACCGGGCGATCCATTGTGCCCTGCTGATCAACGAGCTGGTGGCGAACGCCATTTGGCACGCCTTCCGGGAGCAGGAGCGCGGGACGCTGCACCTTGGACTTTCCGAAACCGCTGGGGGCACCCTGCACCTCGTGGTCGCCGATGACGGCATGGGGCTTCCGGAGGAAATCAAACTCAGCGAAACCAAGACGATTGGGTTGCGCATGGCGTACAATTTCATCCAGCGCCTTGAGGGGAAACTGCAACTGACGCGCTCCGGAGGCACCCGTTTTGAGATCAACTTTCCCATGCACTCGTCTCCATGAACACCCTGATGTCAGAACCCGGAATCCTGATTGTGGAGGATGAGGTGCTCATCGCCATGGACCTTCAGCAAAAGCTGGAGAAGTTCGGCTATTCTGTGGTGGGCATTGCTGCTTCCGGCGAGGCGGCGCTGGCCAAGGTCATCGAGTTTCAGCCGGAACTGATTCTCATGGACATCGTGATTCAGGGCAGCATGGACGGGATTGAGACGGCGAAGAAAATTCAGGAGCAGTTCGGGATTCCGGTGATCTACCTCACGGCGTACAGCGACGAGAAGAACTTGCGCCGCGCCAAGCTCACCCAGCCCTCGGCCTACCTGCTCAAGCCCTACAGCGATCGGGAACTGGAGATCACCCTCGAACTGGCGCTCCACAAGGAGCAGATGCGCAACCGTCTGGAGAATCAACAGCGCTGGTATGCGACCATCCTCAAATCCTTGGGGGAGGCCGTCGTCACCTTCGACACCACCCAGACGGTGCTGTACCTGAATCCTGCGGCAGAGGCTTTGATAGGCCGGGAATCGGGCGGGATTGTGGGAAACCCGCTGAGCCTGTGCTGTCGGTTGCAATCCGCCAGCGGCCCTGTGGATTTGCAAGAGTGCTTGCGGCAGGTGTTTGCCGAAGGAGTCCGGGTGCAAAAGGCTGACTTGCACTTGGCCGATGACCCGGCTCAGACTGTGGTGGATTTGTCCATTGTCCCGATCAAGGGCGAGCAGGGGGAAATCAAGGGGGGAGTTGTGGTGCTACACGATAAAACCGTGACAAAACTGTTGTTACAGAAGATCGGTGAACAGGCCATGACTCCCCCTCACGACTTGTTGACGTACCGGGAAAAACAGGTGCTGCACCACTTGGTGGAAGGTCAGGCGACCAAGCAGTTGGCGGACACCTTGGGGATCAGCCCGCGCACCGTGGAGTTCCACCGCTACAACCTCATGCGCAAACTTCAGGTCGAGGACATTCCCTCGCTGGTGCGGCGGGCACTCACGCAGGGCTTGGTGGATTTGGAGTGAGGGAGCAACGTTTGGCATGAGTTTTCTGGAAGCCCTGAAGGCGAATTTTGCGGAACTGCTGGAGCCGCTGGGATCGTGGGGGCGCAAACCACCCGTGGCCACTCCGGATGAACTGCGGGAGTTCGTTGCCTCCCGTGCGGGCTATGTTGCGCAGGTCACGCTCTACGGCTACTTGAAGGCGCGTGTGGGAACGCGCTACGTCTCCCTGATCGAAGACCCGGAGTTTGCCGCCTCGATGACGATTGCCCGCGACCACATCTACGCCGCCTGCCTCGGAGACCTCGCGGTTTATGCCGTGGCGCAAGCTTCCGGAGACGAAGGCGACTCCGAACGCCTGGCGCTGGCGCAGTGGTGTGTTGAACAGACGCTGGCCACGTCTCCCATCGAGACCTTGGACGCAGACGCCCATGAGCGCGTCATGCGGGAGTTTCGGCAACGGCTGGAGTTCACGAACTGGGCGGAGGTTTCTGCCGAGACCACCTTCACCCGCAGTGCCGATGCCTTGGTGGAATGGTCTCCGGTGGCCCCGGAACTGAAATCGAACGACACGGAAATCGTCGAGAACTCGATCCGCTTCAAGTGGATTGGCGTGCGCAAGGAGCTTGCAGAACGGTTGGACGCGGAGGCGGTTTTGCCACACTGGCGGGAGGGCCAGCAGGAGGCAGAGGTTCAGGAGTAGAGGCCCGGATAGCCGACTTCGGCCAGCAACGCAACCTCGACTGCCAGCATTTGTTGGGCTTCGTCTTCCGAGCGTTCGTGATCCCAACCCGCGAGGTGGGCGCAACCGTGCGCGAGCATCCGCACGAGCTCGGTTTCCACGGGCCAGCCGTTTTCCTGCGCCTGCCGGGCGACCTGCTCCAGCGAAACCGCCAAGTCTCCCACGCACTCCGCATCGGGATCGTCCTCCCAGTAGGACCACGAAAGCACATCCGTGGTGCGATCCTTTTCCCGGAACTCCCGATTCAACTCCCGCATTTCTGCATCGTCCGTGAGGTAGAGCGAAACGGAGCGTTCTCCCGTAAAAAGTTGCTGGAGGAAGACGGCCAGCACCTTGCGGAGCGCCTCCGCATCAACACGCCCCGCGACGGTTTCCGCACACGCGACCTCAATCACTTGACTCCTTGAACTCGAACACACGCAACTTGGCGCTGCGGCTTCTGGGATTGTCCGCAATCTCGGCTTCGTTTGCCATGATGGGGCTACGGTTGACCGAACGCCCGATGGGCTTTTTTCCGCAGATGCAATACGGCAGATGGGAGGGACAGGTGCAGGGCTGTTCCCATTCCCGGAAGTGCTTCTTCACCGGACGATCCTCCAGCGAGTGAAAGCTGATGATCGCCAGACGGCCTCCCGGATTGAGGAAATCGGGAAGGGTTTTCAGCAGGGTGTCGAGTTCTTCCAACTCGCGGTTAACGGCAATCCGCACGGCCTGAAACGTCAGGGTCGCCGGATGGAATCCGGGCTTGTGGAAGCGGCGCGGAATTGTGCTGGCGACCAGTTCGGCCAATTCGGCGGTGGTGCGGATGGGCTGGTTCCGGCGATGTTCGATGATCGTCCGGGCGATCTTGGCGGCGTTGCGCTCCTCGCCGTATTCCCGAAGCCAGCGGTGCAATTCGTGTTCGCTGACTTGGTGGAGCAGTTGCGCCGCGTTCAAATCGGGGCTGTCCGGGTCCATCCGCATGTCCAGCGGACCCTCCAGCAAAAAGGAAAAGCCGCGCTCGGCCCGCTGGAGTTGCTCGGACGACATGCCAAGGTCCGCGATCACGAAATCGTAGCGCAGCCCCCAGAGCTTGAGGTAGGCCGGGAGTTCCGAAAACCGCGCCTGCCGCACTTCCGTCCGCCCCGGAAATCGCGATTCGAGCCGCGTTCGGGATGCCTCAACGGCCACAGGGTCGCGGTCGGTTCCGCGAAGCTGGGCCTCCGAGTAGCAACTGAGCAGGGCGGAACTGTGCCCCGCTCCGCCAAGGGTGCAGTCCAGCAGGGTCTGAGGCCGTTCCGGCAGATGGGCCAGAATTTCCTCGACCAGCACCGGAACGTGCTGAAACTCGTCGGTGGGAGCGTCCATAAGCTCAGAAGCCCAACTCTTTCCGAGCGGCAGGGTGGAAGGCGTAGCGGTGCTGAAACGCGAGATTGTGCGTTTTCTTCAGCTCCCGGAAAAGCGGGTGCGGCTGCCAGTGTTCTGCTTGCCGGAAAAGCAGGCCCAGCACTTCGGACACCACTGCTTCAGGGAGGTCGTGCCGTGCGACCAGCACCGGACGCTGCATCGGCAACACGATGTCCTGCTCCTGCCCCGGATAGGTGCCTGCGGGCAACATGCCCACCTGCATCCACGGGGCGGTTTCAAACAGCCCTTGCCGCAATTGCGGACTCAGGGCAAGCAGGCGTTGCAGCGGATTTGCTTGAAGCCGCTGGTGGATTTCCAAGGTTGGGGCGGGGGCGAGTACGATCCATGCGTCCTCCAGCACCAGTGAGGCTTCGTCTGTTTGCGGGGTGGTGCTTTCCCAGCGAATGCCTTTTCCGCCGGAATAAGTCTGCGCTCCCCAGGTCACGGCCAGTGGAAATGCGTTCGGGTGCATCCGCAGGGTGAGGCTGGGGTTGGCGGGGAGTTCAAACAGTTCCGGGTTTGCACTGACCACCTGCAACCAGTTGGCCCAGAGGACGCTCAGCACCTGCACTTTCGGGAACGCCTCAAGCCAGCGGTGCGCCGATTCCGCATCCACGATGGCCAAATCCCCACGCTGCTCGGAAAGCCGCTCCAGCCGCGATTTTGGATGTGCGGCAAAGCTCCAGCCGAGTCCGAAATCCTTGTCCTTGATCGCGCCCGGAAGCGTCCAGAGCCGCACCAGTTCTCGTGTAAATGCGCGGGAGCCGGAACCTTCCGTGCCGCCCAGCACCAGATAGCGGGTTTCTGCGCCAAACGCGGCATTCGCCAAGAGCCAACTGAAGCCAAGAATGACGGCAAGCTGGAGGAAAGATCGCTTCATTGCTGGCAGGTGGGACAGAAAAAGCTGCTGCGCTGTTGCTGGACGATGCGCTGAATGGGGGTGCCGCAGGTGTCACACGGCGAGCCGTCCTTGCCGTACACGCGCAAAAACGCCTGAAATTCGCCGGTCTTGTCGTCCACCCGCCGGAAATCGGAGATCGAGGTGCCGTTCATGGCGATGGCCTCCTGCAACACGGACTTGGTGGTGGCGACCAGTTGCTTGCGCTCCTTGGGCCGAACTTGCTGGGCGGGACGTTCCGGATGGACTCCGATGCGGTAGAGAATTTCCGAAGCGTAGATGTTGCCAATGCCCACAACCACGCGCTGATCGAGCAACACGGACTTGATGTTCCGAGAAGTGCGTTGCAACGGATTGCGCAGAGCCTCCGGGGTGAATTCGGAAGCCAGCGGCTCAAGACCCAAGTTGGCCAAGGCACGGCTGTCTTCCAGCGTGTCCAGCATCTCCAAGGTGCCAAAGCAACGCACGTCGCTGAAGATCATCCAGCGTCCGCTTTGAAAGCGGAAGCGCACCCGCTGGTGCTTGTCCGTGGAAGGCTCGGCTTCAGCGATCACGAACTTTCCGGTCATCCGCAGGTGCCCCAGTAGGTAGCCCGTTGGGGCGAGATGGAAGCAGAGGAATTTGGCGCGGCGGGTGACCTGCCGGATGGTGCGGTTCTGCAATTTCTCTCGGAAAACATCGCGGTTCCCCTGCACAATCAGTGTGGGGTGCAGAATCTCGACATCGGCAAAGGTTTCGCCCACGATTTGGCTCTGCAAGCCACGAACGACGGTTTCCACTTCTGGAAGTTCCGGCACAGCGTCCTAAATGCTGGGGGTGCCTGACCGGATGAAACAGGACACCTATGGCTTCGGTTGTTCGGAAGGGGGAGCGTCTGTGGCAGACTTCATCATACTCTCCATGCTGCGCCCCAGCGTTTCCACAAATTGCCGCCCAAACTGAAAGGTCGGCCCCATCATTTCCTCCACCATCTCCGGAGTCACCTGCCCGGAGTGCATCTGCTCCGAGAACTTCCCCAACACCTCTCCCTGAATTTTGGAAAGGTTGGGCATTCCCAGAGTTTCCCGGACTTCTTCCGGAGTGGCTTCAATGCTGATGTTGATTTTCATGGGAACTCCTTACCACAGTTCTCGTGTAGGAGCGGGCCATGCCCGCGATGATTGAGAAAACGCTCATGAGTCCAGAAACGCCCACGGTGCCTGCGTGCGGGCTTGTTGTTCGTAGGTCGTGATTTGCTCGGCGAACCCAAGCGTCCAGCCGATGTCGTCCAGCCCGTTGAGCAGGCAGTGCTTGGCGAAGGGGTCCATCTCAAAGGAGAACTGCTGTCCTCCGGGAGAGCAGACCTCCTGCGAAGGCAGGTCCACGGTCAGTTCGCAGCCCTCGTTCGCCTCAACTTCCTCGAACAGCGCCTGCACCTCCTCTGGTTGCAGCAGCACCACGAGGATGCCGTTCTTGCGGCAGTTGTTGAAGAAGATGTCCGCAAAGCTTGGGGCGATGATGCAGCGAAAGCCATAGTCGAGCAAAGCCCACGGTGCGTGTTCCCGGCTGGAGCCGCAACCGAAGTTGTCGCGGGCCAGCAGGATTTGGGCACCTTGGAAACGCGGGGCATTCAGCACAAATTCCGGATTGGGCTGTGTCCCGGAATCGTCCAGGTAGCGCCAGTCGTGAAACAGGTGGACGCCAAAGCCCGTGCGCTCGATCTTCTTGAGAAACTGCTTGGGGATGATCTGGTCCGTGTCCACGTTGATCTGGTCAAACGCGGCGGTCAGGGCGGTCAGTTGGGTGAACGGTTCCATAATGTTCTTGTCAAAGGGTGCGGGGATCGGCAAAGCGTCCGGCCACAGCGGCGGCGGCGGCCATCAGCGGACTGACGAGGTGGGTGCGCCCGCCCTTGCCTTGGCGACCCTCGAAGTTGCGGTTGCTGGTGGAGGCGCAACGCTCTCCGGGTTGCAGCATGTCGTCGTTCATGGCGAGGCACATGGAGCATCCGGGTTCGCGCCAGTCAAAGCCTGCCTCGGTGAAGACCTGATCCAGCCCTTCCTCCTCGGCCTGTTGACGCACCAGCCCGCTGCCGGGAACGATCATGGCGTGGACCCCGCTGCTGACCTTGCGGCCCTTGACGAACTCGGCAACCGCCCGCAAGTCCTCAATGCGGGAGTTGGTGCAGGAGCCGATGAAGGCTCGGTCAATCGGGATTTCCTGCATTGGGGTGTTGGCCTCCAGCCCCATGTACGAGAGGGCGCGTTGCAACGCCTTGCGCTCGGTGGAATCGGCAATGGCTTCGGGATCGGGCACTTTGCCGTTGATGTCCGTGACCATGCCGGGATTCGTGCCCCACGTCACTTGGGGCAGAATGTCCTCGGCGGTCAGCGTGACCACGGCGTCAAACTCGGCGTCCGGGTCGGAGGGCAACTGCTGCCACGCTTCGACTGCGGTGTCGAAATCCGCCCCTTGCGGAGCAAAGGCGCGGCCTTGCAGGTAGGCGTAGGTTTTCTCGTCCGGTGCCACCATTCCGGCCCGTGCCCCGGCTTCGATGGCCATGTTGCAGAGCGTCATGCGCCCTTCCATCGAAAGGTTGCGAATCGCCTCTCCCATGAACTCAATCGCGTAGCCTGTGCCTCCGGCAGTGCCGATCTTGCCGATGACTGCGAGAATGATGTCCTTCGCCGTCGCGCTTTCCGGCAGGTCGCCTTCCACGGCGACTTGCATCGTCTTGGGCTTTTTCTGCTGGAGCGTCTGCGTCGCCAGTACATGCTCCACCTCGGAGGTGCCAATCCCGAAGGCCAGCGTGCCGAAGGCTCCGTGGGTCGCCGTGTGGGAATCACCGCAGACGATGGTTGATCCGGGCAGGGTCAGCCCCTGCTCCGGCCCCATCACATGCACGATGCCGGACCGCTTGTCGCCAAGGTCAAACAGAGTGATGCCGAAAGCCTTGCAGTTTTCACGCAGCGTCTCCACCTGCTGGCGGGAAATCGGATCCTTGATGGGCGCGAGTTGGTTGCGGGTGGGGATGTTGTGGTCCGGAACGGCATAGGTGGCTTCGGGACGGCGCACTTGGCGTCCGGCCAGCCGCAGTCCCTCAAAGGCTTGGGGCGAGGTGACTTCGTGGACGAGATGCCGGTCGATGTAGAGGATGGTGTTGCCCTCTTGTTCATGCACGACATGCGCGTCCCAGATTTTCTCAAACATTGTTTTGGCCATGAGCCGAATCCTCTAAAAATCAGGTTTTCAGTACAAAATCATTCTAAGGGTCGGCTTCGAGGGAGTCAAGCATCCGGAGCGTCCCTCTCTGCATCCTCTGCGCTGCCGCGGTGAATTTACAGAGAAACTTCTTGAAATGACAACCCTGCGAGCAAAAGGGCCGCGCCACATGACATCGCATGGAAAATGACAATCCCACCATTCAGAGATAGTGGAGTCGGGCGCATCAAGCAGGGCGGATGCGCCGTTTGGGGCCGTGGGCACTCCGTGCTGGAGCGTGTTCAGGGCACTGGAATTTCGAGGAGGGTGAGTTCGCGAATTCGTTGGAAGTGCTGATCGTTGGTGACCAGCGGAAGGTTGCGGGTGCTGGCTGTGGCGGCAATGATCGCATCCGGAAGCTTGAGTCGGTGCTTTTTTCGGATCGAAACGGTGGCGGCTTTGATCGCCTGATCGAGTTCAATGACGACTTCCGGGAGGATCAAGTCGTGGATACGGGCTTCTTCTGCTTTTGTGATGCTCGGATAACTCAGCAGTTCCAACTCGGTGATGACCGAAACAAAGTAACGACCAGAGGGCAGAAGCTTGCTGGGATCCCCATGCAGAACAGTGATGACGGCGTTGGTGTCCAGCAGCAGTTCAGTCCCATTCATCGCGGATTTCCCGCTGATAGGCCACAGCGTCTTGAGGCAGGTTGGGCAGGGTTCCGGCGGCTTTTTGCAAATCTTCCAGGCTCAAGCCCTTTGCAGCCTCCTGCGGGACCGTTTCATCGCAAGGGAGTACCTGTAGGTGGATCCGCACTTCATCGGCGGAAACGGATTCCGGCAGAGAGAATCCCGGAATGAAGAGTCCTCCGTCCTTGGGAATGGCTTTGACGATCATGGTTGGCTCCAGGTTGGTGATGAAAGGGTCCACCGCCATCATACGCGCATCCGGCGCACGAGACAACCCTGTGTCGGAAGCTCAACCCACCAGAGTGGATGAAGCGTAGCGCACTCGTCAAGGCCACAGGGGAGGTCAGATCACAATGCTGGAGGCGTTGGCGGTGATCGTGAGCGCTTGGAAGGCGCACTTGCCGCAGTAGCTCTTGACATCCACAAGGTAGCGGATGGTTTCGTTGAGCCGCTGCTGCTCCTTGTCGTTGACGACGGCGGTGCTGGTGCCGCTCTTGATCCAGCCGAGCAGCTTCATGTTCTCCCCGGACTTGAACTCGTTCTCGAAGACGTACTTCTTGATCGCGTTCTGGTAGCTCGGCTCGTCCTCCAGAATCACCGAGTAGTTCACACTCGCAATCGCATCGCTCAACTCCTTGCGGAAGACCTCCTTGTCCGGAACGCCAAGGTACTGCTCGATGGTCTGCATGAATTTCTCGTCCGGCTGCACGTCCGTCTGCGTGACCTCGTGCTTGACCTTGGTGTTGAGCGCGTAAGCCCGGACGTGATCCGTGTACTTCTTCCACGTCGTCTCGATCACGGAATCGTCGCGCAGGATCGCGCTGTACACGTCGCTGGCAATCTGCCCAAAAATCCACTGCTTCGCCTGCGGCAGAATCTTCTCGACGTAGTGATGCAACCGCGTCTTCTGCGTGGCAAAGTCCTCCTTGATGGAGTTTTGGGTGCGCACATAGAGATCGAGCGGGGTCACGCACGGATTCTCCAGCGCAATCGAGGTGAGCATCGCGTGGTCTCCGGATTCCTCCTGAAGCTTCTTGATGTTCGCGGCGTACTCGTTGATCTGGAAATGCTCCGTGTTCTCGAAGACGTTCTGGATGAAGCGCGGGTCGAGTCCGAAGGTGCCCTCGGAGGGCTTGGTGAACTCAAACTCGTCAAGGATCATCTTCGCCATGTTGTTGTCCACGCCGCTGTCGGCGCGTCCGGCGTAGATGAGCGCCTTCTGCAAGAGCGTCAGGTTGGGGTTCTGCTTGCTCTCGTAGAGCCGGGACATGGTGGCGATCAGGCTCAAGAGCGCGAGGCTGTGCGGGGCGGTGTGCGCAAGGTGCTTCTTGGCCTTGCGCCAGATGCGGCGGTCGTTCGCGTAGGTGAACTCGTAGATCTTCTGCTCCTGCCGATAGTCCACCGAAAGCGGCATCTCAATGAAGGTCGTCCGGGAGCGCAGTGCCTCGAAGGAGGCGTTTTCCATGAACATGTTGAACTCATGGAAGTTCGTGTGCCCGATGATGACCCCGTTGAACGGAATGGGCGGCTGGCCTTCGGGCTTGAAGAAGCGATCCTGCGTCGCAAAGAGCATTTCGTAGAGGAACTTGTCCGAGAGCTTGAGGATCTCGTGAATCTCCACAAAGCCGTTGGCTCCGGCACACAACTCGCCCCGGTAGTCGTGAACCAGCGGATGGCTTTCCGAGCCAAAGCGCGGGAGCAGGCTGTAGTCAATGTTGCCCACCAGCGATCCCGCTTCCTGGCTTTTCTCGTCGCGTGGCGTGTAGGAGCCGATCCCGGCCTTGGTCTGCGAGTCGTAGATCATGCGTCGGCACTTCAGGTACGGCAGCAACCCCACGAAATCCAGCTGCTTTGCTTTCATGAAATCGTCGAGGACGTAGTCCGCAAAGGGGGAAATGCGTCCGGTGATCTTGATGGAGAACTCCCCATCGTAGTGCGGATGGCGCTCCAGCCACTCGTTGATCGTCTCGCGCTCGATGCCCTGCGTCAACTCGCTGGCGAACTGCTGCCGCGCCGATTCCGGAATCACCTGAAGCGGCTTCTCGAAGATCGGGGCTTGCAGGTAGTGGATGCCATTCTCCTCAAACAGCGCCTGATCCTTGAGCCGCTCGTCAACGGTCGGCAGCAGCAGCGTGTAGTTTTTTCCCTCGGTGCTGAGGGAGTACGCCTTGAGCGCCTGCTTGAGGCCGTCCATCGAGCGCGACTTCGCCGCTCCCGGAGGGCCAAGCAGGATCCAGAGGCGCTTGGACGCCTCCAAGCCGCGACTGGCGTTGTTGATTTTCTCGATGAGGTTTTCCTTGGCCTTCTGCTGTCCGAACACCACAAACGGCCCGACCATCGGCGCTTCCTCAAAAAAGCGGTAGTGGTGCTTGATGGGTTTGCCCGCCGTGATTGCGTGCTCCACGCCGCAACTGAGCATCATGTCGTGGAGGATCTGGAAGGTGTCGCGTGCGATCCACGGCTCCCGCCGGATCAGCTCAAGGTAGGTGTCGAACGGAATGATTTCTTGGGAAAGGTCTTGCTGGATGTTCTGGTTCAGCAA
Source organism: uncultured Pseudomonadota bacterium (assembly GCA_964597275.1). GTDB lineage: Bacteria > SAR324 > SAR324 > SAR324 > NAC60-12 > UBA8110. The sequence continues at coordinate 24,506 of CAZQXS010000025.1, forward strand.
GTCTTTGAGTGTGGAATCCATGACCCCCCTCCTTTGCGAGACGTTAATGGATGTGGCCCCCGGCTGGCTGAGTCAGTCGAGAAGGCAACCCGCCAAAGCAATGCCCAGCATCAGGTTGGCGAGATAAATGCGCAGGCATCCGGCACAGACGATCCGCAGTCTGAAGAAAAGGATAAAGGCATAATAGCACGTTACTCCCAATCCAACAACGACAACGCCATCCAGCCAGAGCCTTTGCCAGGCTCCCTGACTGACCTGAAACAGGGTCAGCAGCACGAGCAGGTAGAACCCTACCGCACTGTAAGCAATTGGGATGCCTGCAACGTAGGCATGTGGAGATCGCACCACGCGGTCGCACTTGGACATCCTTGAAGAGTCGCGGGCCATGCGGTGCCGCAGGGCGAGGACGATGGAGCCTTGCAGCCCAAAGACGCACGAAACGCCCATCGCCAGCAGCCAGATCCATGAGGTGCAGGGCATTTTTTTCAGGGGTGGTTCAGGAAAAGCGTTGTATGTTTGCGCAAACAGCGATATACCCATTGTATTCTCACGGAAGAGAACCGCAATATTGCAGGGACGAGCGAAATCCATGAACATCTCAGGGGCCGAGCGGTCGGTCGAAATCAAGGGCTTTGGCGGAGCCTTGGGCTTGGTACTGGACAAGGTTGCGCCATTTGAGGTCATCGAATCCGACCTCCGGCATCTTCTGCAAGACACCTCCTCCCGCCGTTTTTTCCAAGGTTCGGAAATCACGCTGGGGCCGGGCACCCGTGCGCTCAGTTCGGAAGAGTTCTCCAAGCTGAACCAGATCCTCCAAGAAGGAGACCTGGAACTCAAGCGTCCGGAAACCAACGGCAGCGCCGCCCGGCTCCGCAAGTTGCGCTCCACCGAATCCCGCCCTCCCAAAGCCGAAGCCGCTCCCGCCACGGCGGAGCCTCAAGCGGAGGCCAAGCCGACTCCGAAAGCCGCCGCGCCTGCGTTGCAGGAAGCCGAACCGGAAGCGGCCCCGGACGTGATTTCAGAATCTCCTCAGCTTGCGCTGCCCACCTTGGAAGCCGCAGTGCCCCCCGTGGAGCAGCCCGCTGCTGCCGCTCAGGAAAAGTCGGAACTGCACCCCGGACTCAACACAGGCTCCGGGCTGATCGTCCGGCAGACCTTGCGTTCCGGGCAGACCATCAAGAGCAAGCACAGCGTCATCGTCTTTGGCGATTTGAACGCCGGGGCCGAAATCGAATCCGAGGGCGACATCATTGTCTTGGGCACGATCCGGGGCATGGTTCACGCCGGAGCCTCGGGGGACACCGCCGCCACGATCCTTGGGTTGCGGATGCAGCCCACCCAAATTCGCATCGGCCCGATCATCTCCCAGCCGCCTGCGGAAAAGTCCGGCAGCCTCGTTGTGGGGCCGGAGCGGGCGTTCGTGGAAAATGCCCAGATCGTGATCGAATCTCAGGCCTGCGAAGCAGCGGAGCTGCTGACCATGCTTCAGGGTTCGCAGCGCTCCGGGCGTGGCAAGGCCTCGCCTCGCGGGAGCCTGCCTGCAATTGCAGTCGGAGCAATTCGGCTGTGAACCCTTTTAACTGCAAATGCGCATCACCCTTGCCCCCATCTAAATCGGCATGAGTCAGTCAATCGTCATCACGTCTGGAAAGGGCGGCGTTGGCAAAACCACCACCACCGCCAACCTCAGCACCGCCTTGGCCAACGCCGGGAACTCGGTGGTTGCGGTGGATGCGGACATTGGGCTTCGGAACCTGGACCTCATCATGGGGCTGGAGAACCGCATCGTTTACAACCTCGTTGATGTCGTCAAGGGGCGCTGCACGGCGCGTCAGGCGATGATCAAGGACAAGCGCAACCCCAACCTGTTTCTGCTGCCCACCTCGCAGGTGGACGACAAGAACGCGGTGTCTCCAGAGGAGATGAGCACCTTGGTCGAGGAACTGCGCAAGGGCTTTGACTTCATTGTCATTGACTGTCCCGCCGGAATCGAGCAGGGATTCCGCAACGCGATTGCCGGGGCCGATCGGGCCGTGGTGGTGACCACCCCGGAGGTTTCGGCGGTGCGCGACGCCGACCGCATCATCGGCATGCTCCAGCATCACGACGTGCCCTCGCAGCTCATCGTCAACCGGCTGTCCATGAAAATGGTCGAGTCCGGCGAGATGATGAGCCAAGAGGACGTGGTGGACATCCTCGCCATTGATCTGCTGGGCGTGATCCTTGAGGACGCCGAGGTGGTGGTGAGCGGCAACCAGGGGGTGCCCGTGGTTCTCGATACAAGTTCTGAGGCCGGAGCGGCCTATTCTCGAATCTGCCGACGGATTCTTGGCGAGTCCGTCCCCTTCCCCGATTTCGCAGAGAAGCGCGGATTCCTTACCCGACTTTTCAGGAGGTGAGCATGTTCAGCATCCGACAACTACTCCTGGGCCAGCGCGACAGTGCCAGCGTGGCCAAGAACCGGCTCCAACTGGTGCTCTCCAAGGACCGCATCCAGATTTCCGATGCCGACCTCCAATCCATGAAGGAGGAGCTGTATCGCGTCATCTCGCACTACTTCACCGTCACGCCGGACAACCTTGAGATCGAGGTGCTGACCCGCGATGGCCGGGCGGCGCTCAGTGTGAACACGCCGGTCGAGTTTCCTGCCCGCTGATTTTTTTCAGACTCCGCTAAAGTTTCTCGCTCACCTGCCGATAGGAAGCGCAAGACCCTCCTCTCCGGGCGTTCCGGAAGGAGGGAATCCGTAGTTCTGCGTCCAGAGGCATGCCCTCTGGTGTAGCAGAGGGTCTGTGTGGGGAAATGCAGACCTCTGCCCCGCTTTCCGGGTGTTCCGGAAGTGGTGGCCATGGATTGGCAACGCAACAGGAGTCTATCATGGCAATGAGAATTAAACAGAATCCCACTGCCCTGACCACGCTGAGGCATTCCAACAATGCGATGGAGCGTGTGAAGGGTGGCGTTGAGCAGCTCAGCTCAGGGATGAAGATCAACAAAGGAGCGGATGGGCCGGCTTCCCTGATCGCCTCGGAACGGCTCCGGGGACGGATCGTGGGGTTGCAGCAGGCCTATGACAACGCCTCCGCCTCGGTCACGCTCATGCAGACCGCTGAGGGTGCGCTCAATGAAGTGAGCGAAATCCTCATCCGGCTCAAGCAGCTTTCGGTTCACGCCGCCAACGAGGCGGTCAACGATCCGGAAATGCTGGATGCCGACCAGATGGAGATCGAGTACCTGCTGGGTAGTTTGGACCGCATCGCCAAGAACACGCAGTTCAACAGCAAGACCTTGCTGGACGGCAGTCTTGGCGCAAACGGCATCACCGTGGGCAATAACCTGCGGTTTGTCTCGGCCCGCGAAGACACCCCCTACTCCCCCATTGACGGCTGGGCGGTGGACATCCATCAGGTGGCCACACGGGCACGGCTGCGGGGACAAAAGCCAATTGATGTCAACAACATCCAGGACGGCCTCCACATCGTCATCAGTGAAGGCGGCAAGAACGCCGAGATTCACACGGACAAGGGGAAGATGGGAAAAGAGCTTCAGAAAGTCTTTGAGAATCATTCTCTGGACCCGAAGCGCTTTGACTACGCAACCACGTCCCAGACGGTGCGGGAGATCGTGGCCTACAATCTCGCCCAGGCGATTGAGGAGAACGGGCTGAATGTCCACTCCTTCCTGGCGCCAGACAACACGATCATCATCAAGCACAACGAGTACGGGGACCACACCAACTTTTCGGCGACAAGTTCGATTGCTGGAATCGTCAGCGATCAGGCAAACATCGCTAAGCTGGCCGCTCCGGGCCGGGATGTTGAGGGGGTGATCAACGGCGAGGTTGCCCAGGGCGAAGGACAGTTCCTGACCGCGCTGGATGGCTCCTCGGCCCGGGGGGTTTCGGTGCAGTACATGCGCGAGATCGGCTTGAAGGAGATTCCGGTCATTGACGAACGGGGCATCGAGGTTGGCACCGAGTTCGTGGAGGAGTCCAACGACGAGATCGTGGGCACCCCGGACAGCGGTCAAGCCGAGGGCTACGTCCACGTCTCGCAACGCTCCCAGACTTTCCAGATTGGCCCGGACGGGCACCTGGATCCGTCGTTCTCGTTCATGAACGTCAAGTCCCGGGAACTGGGACGCGGGTTTGACAACAAAAGCGGGTTTGACAGCTTGGCCGATGTTGACGTGACTTCGCTTCAGGGGGCGTATGACGCTTCGATGATCGTGGACAACGTCATTGACCAGATCTCGGAGTTCCGGGGGCGGCTGGGAGCGTTCCAGCGCAACGCGATTGAGAACAACCTCGAAAGCCTCAAGATCGCTGAGGAGAACATCACGCAAGCCGAGTCCACCGTTCGGGACACGGACATGGCGGAAGCGATGTCGCAGCTCACCAGCGACCAGATCATGCTTCAGGCCAGCACCGCAATGATTGGCCAAGCCAATCAGGTGCCGAAGACGGTTCTCAACCTCGTGGAGGCCTGATCCGCACGGATCACCACCTCATTGCCAGCGGCGGGACGCCCCACGTCCCGCCCACCGCACCTCCCTTCCTCCCGCATTTTTCCGAAAAAACTTGCCTGACTCCCGCATCCTTGGGCATCATTGTTCTTTGCCTATTGCACAAGGAGCGTCATGAGTCCCATCACCACCCACATCCTCGACACCTCTCAGGGCCGTCCCGCACAGGGAGTTGCCGTTATTCTCAGCCGCCAGAAGCCGGACGGAAAACACTGGGAAGCCCTCGCCGCTGGAACCACCAATGTGGATGGGCGCATCGCCGATTTGCTGCCGGACGGCACGGAGTTGGAGGTCGGTGTTTACCGACTGCACTTTGCCGTGGGGGAGTATTTCGCGCAGCAGGGCGTGGAGTCGTTTTATCCAGAGGTGGAAATCCGCTTCCGCTTCCAAAATCCGGAGCAGCACTATCACGTTCCGCTACTGCTCAATCCCTTCGGCTACACCACCTACCGAGGCAGTTGACGCTCATGACCACGGCAACCCTTCCGCCCGTTCTGGAACTCCGGGGGATCACCAAGCGCTTTCCCGGCGTGCTGGCCAACGATGGCATTGACCTTGACCTGCACGAGGGCGAGATTCACACGATCCTCGGCGAGAACGGCGCAGGCAAATCCACCCTCATGAGCATCATCGCCGGACTCTACACCCCAGACGAGGGCGAACTCCGCATGCGGGGGCAAGCGGCGCAATTCAGTACGCCCCGCGAGGCAATTGCCCAAGGCATCGGCATGGTCTTCCAGCACTTCATGCTGGTGCGCAACCACACGGTCGCCGAGAACATCATCCTCGGCCTGCCCGGAGCGGCGGTGCTGGACCTTGGCAAACTCCATCAGGAAATTCAGGAACTCAGCGACCGCTACGACCTGCACGTTGATCCGGAGCGCAAGATTCACGAATTGTCCGTGGGCGAGCAGCAGCGGGTCGAGATCGTCAAGGTGCTGTACCGGGGCGCACGGCTGTTGATTCTGGACGAGCCAACCGCCGTCCTCACCCCGCAGGAGTCCGAAGCGCTCTACCGCATCATGCGCAACCTCACGCAACAGGGGCACTCGATCCTCTTCATCTCGCACAAGATGAAGGAGGTGATGGCGCTTTCGGATCGGATCACGGTTCTCAATCAAGGACGGGTGATGGCCACCCTGCACCGTAAGGACACCTCTCCGGAACAACTCGCGGCCTTCATGCTCGGCCACACCACGGACCCCGCCACCGATGTCGAAGCCGCTGAATTACTTCGGGCGGAAGTCGTTGAGGAAGCCGCCGGTGAGCCAGCGGCTTCAGAAGACACAACCGCGCATTCCACCATCCTTGAACTGCGGGACATCCATGCGGTCAACGATCTTGGGCACCCCGCGCTCAAGGGCATCTCGCTGGAGTTGCGTGAAAACGAAATCCTCGGCATGGCCGGAGTTTCTGGAAATGGACAGCGGGAACTCGCCGAGGTGCTGGCAGGGTTGCGGTCGTACACTTCCGGGACGTGCCTGTTTGAGCAAACCCCGCTCCAGCGGCTCAATGTTGAGCAGATGATCAACCGGGGCGTGGGCTACATTCCGGAGGATCGCAAGAAGTTCGGGGTCGCCTCCGGCCTGACGATTGCCCAGAATTTCCTGCTGCGCAACTTCCGAAACGCCAACTTTTTCTGGAAACGCTTCCTCATCAACCGCAGTGCCCTGCAACGCTACGGACGCGAAAAGATGGAGGCGTTTGACGTGCGGGCGCCTTCCGAGAAAACCCGCGTGGGCCTGCTGTCCGGCGGCAACATGCAGAAGGTCATCCTCGCCCGCGAAACCTCCCGCGACCTGCGGGTGCTGCTTGCCTGTCAGCCCACTCGCGGACTCGACATCCACGCCACGCAGTTCATCCGTGACGAAATCGGCAAGGCACGGGATCGTGGCTTGGCGGTCCTCTGGGTTTCCGAGGATTTGGACGAACTCCTGCTGATGGCCGACCGCATTGCCGTGATTTTCGACGGCCACATCGTCGGCACACTTGCCCGTCAGGAAGCGACCGTGGAGCAGATTGGCCGCATGATGACCGGAATGGCCTAGAACAGTGAACAATGATCAGTAATCAGTGATCCGTGGAAACTGACAACTGAACACTGACAACTGAATACCGACTGGTGCATTCTCCTTGCAATCCGTCAAAGTTTGGATTGTGATGAAAAAGCTGGAGTGCGGCTCCGGCTGGGGAACCTGCGGTGATGAATGGACGCGCACCCTTCCTCTCGATCCTTCCTGAAATCGGCAACCACCGTCATGCGCGACTACCTGCTTTTCTACGTCAATCGCACCCGTCACGAAATCCGGGGCGAACGGGCTTACCAATCCCTCACCGATTTGTTGCGCTACGACCTTGACCTGCCCGGAACCAAGGTGGTCTGCGCCGAAGGCGACTGCGGCTCCTGCACGGTGTTGGTCGGTCGCCCGGAAGACGGTGCGATGCGCTATCAGGGCATTGACGGCTGCATCCAGTACCTCTGGCAACTCGACGGGCGGCATGTGGTCACGGTCGAGGGCTTGAAGGAAAACGGGAAGCTGCATCCTGTGCAGGAGGCGATGGTCGAGTCGTTTGGCTCCCAATGCGGTTACTGCACGCCCGGATTCGTGATGGCACTGGCCGCGATGTTGGAGGAAAACGCCCCGCTCACGCGCCAAGGGGTCAAGGACGGCCTCACCGGAAACCTCTGCCGCTGCACCGGATACGAGCAGATCATTGACGCCGCACTTGCGCTCAAGGGAAAAGCCGTCACGCCCATCGCCGAGCGTTTCCACGATGCACAGATGCTTGCCGAATTGGATGCCTGTGCGCAGGATTCCGTTGAAATTGCCTATCGCGAATCATGGGGCCGCGAGTCCCGCAACGTGCGCATCGGCATTCCCACCACCGTCGCCCAAGCCGTGGACTTCAAGGCCAAGCACAAAAAAACCGCAGTGGTTGCCGGAGGCACCGACCTTTCGGTGCAGATGAACAAGGGCAAAACCGAGCCGGACACGTTGCTCAGCCTCGTTCATCTCCGAGAACTTGAAGGCGTTTCCGAAAACGACGGCTGGCTGAGAATCGGAGCGAAAGGGACTTGGACCGACATGGAGCGGTTCTGCCGCAAACGGCTTCCGGAATTTCACAAGATTATCCAAGTCTTCGCCTCCCCGCAGATCAAGAATGCCGGAACGCTCGCAGGCAACATCGGCAACGGCTCGCCGATTGCGGACTCGATGCCCTTTCTTTTTGTGATGGAAGCGGAGGCGGAACTGACCGGACCCTCCGGGAGCCGCTGGGTGAACCTCAACCGCTTCTACCACGGCTACAAGCAACTGGAACTGCGCCCGGACGAACTGATCACCGCACTGCGCCTGAAACTTCCAAAGTCGAACGAAACGCTCAAGCTCTACAAGGTTTCCAAGCGCAAGGATTTGGACATCTCGACCTTCACCGCCGGAATCCGGATGACCTTGGAGGGCGAGACGATTGTGCGAGCGAGTGTGGCCTATGGCGGGGTTGGCCCCGTGGTGCTGCGCCTGCCGGAAACCGAGCGTTTCCTCTCCGGCAAGCCGTTCACGCTGGACACCATTCGCAAAGCTGGAAAACTGGCCCGCCGCGAGATCACGCCGATTTCGGATGTGCGGGCTTCGCAGGACTACCGCCTGCAACTCGCGGAAAACCTCCTGCTCAAGCTCTACCACGAGGTGCGGCAGGAAAAAGGCTGGCCACCGCCGGAAACCTTGAGTGCGTAAGGAAAAGCCATGACCGCAGTAGGCAAAAGCATTCCGCACGATTCCGCCGTGGGGCACGTCACGGGCGAGGCGCTGTATGTGGACGATCTGCCTCCGACACAGGGGGAACTGCTGGTGGATGCCCTCGCCAGTCCGGTGGCCCACGGCAAACTGCTCGGCGACAACTTTGACGAACTCCGGCAGCTTCCGGGCATCGTGGGGGTGTACACGGCAACCGACCTCCCCGGACACAACTGCTTTGGCGCGATCCTTCAGGACGAGCGTTTTCTGCCCGAAGACGTGGTGGAGTACGTCGGCCAGCCTGTTGCGGTGGTGGCCGCCGAGAATCGCCGCGCCCTCCGCAAGGCCAAGCAACTCGCCCAACTGGAGATCGAGGAGCTGCCTCCGGTTTTCACGATTGAGGAGGCCATCGCCGCCCAGCAGTTCATCGGTCCTCCCCGGACGATCAAGTGCGGGGATTTTGAGTCCGCGTGGGCGGAGGCCGAGCATCGGCTGGAAGGCGTGTTCCACTGCAACGGACAGGAGCAGTTCTACCTCGAATCGCAGGCGGCACTGGCGTGGCCCAACGAGGAAGGGCAGATCCTCGTCCACTCCTCCACGCAGAATCCCACCGAAATCCAGCAGGTCGTTGCGGAAGCACTCGGCCTGCATTTCAATGACGTGATTTCCGTTTGCAAGCGCATGGGCGGAGGTTTTGGAGGCAAGGAGACGCAGGCCGCGATTCCGGCAGTGATGGCCGCCTTGGTCGTGCATCACACCGGACGCTCCGCACGAGTCGCCTACACCAAGGACGACGACATGCGCTCCACCGGAAAGCGCCATCCCTTCAAGATTTTCTACAAAGCGGCGTTCACGGCAGAGGGACGCATCACCGGGGTCGAGTTCGACCTCTACTCCAACGGCGGCGCGGCGGCGGACCTTTCAACCTCGATCATGGAACGCGCCCTGCTGCACTCGGACAACGCCTACCACCTGCCCAACGCCCGTTTCCGGGGCACCGTCTGCAAGACCAACCTGCCGCCCAACACGGCTTTCCGGGGCTTTGGCGGACCGCAGGGCATGGCGAACATCGAGAACGTCGTGCAGGAAATCGCCCTCACGCTCGGCAAGGACGCTTACGAAGTCCGGCGGCTCAATTGCTACGACCACGGCCTGCGCAACACCACGCCCTACGGCCAAACGGTGCAGCATCACATGCTCCCGGAAATCCTCGACCGCTTGGAGGAAAGCTCGAACTACCGGGAGCGTTTGCAGGAAATCGAGGCGTTCAACCAAACGTCCGCGACTGAGCTGCGAGGGCTGGCGCTGACTCCGGTGAAATTCGGCATCTCCTTCACCACGCGCTTCCTCAACCAAGGGAACGCGCTTGTGAACGTGTACAAGGATGGCACGGTGCAGGTTTCGACAGGCGGGACCGAGATGGGGCAGGGGTTGAACACGAAAATCCAGCAGTTGGTTGCGGACGAATTGGGGATCGGCCATGAGTTGGTGCGGGTGATGATCACTTCCACGGAGAAGAACAACAACGCCTCCCCAACCGCCGCCTCCGCCGGAACCGACCTCAACGGCATGGCGGCGGCAAACGCATGCCAGAAAATTCGGGAACGGCTGGCCGAGTTTGCCGCAACACAACTGGCCGATGCCGAGAGCGGATGCTCCGCCGAGGAAAATTGCATCCGTTTTGAAGACGGGCGCGTGTGGGACGAGCGACATCCGGAAGCCAGCATCGCCTTTGCCGAACTCGTCAAGCTCGCTTATCTGGAGCGCATCAGCCTCGGCGAGCGCGGCTTCTACCGCACCCCAGGAGTGGACTTCAACCGCGACACCGGAAAGGGCCATCCGTTTTTCTACTACACCACCGGAGCCGCCGTTTCCGAAGTGCGCCTCGACCGCTTCACCGGGCACCTCACGCTGGAGCAGGCCGACTTGCTGATGGACATTGGCGAGTCCATCAACCCCGGAATTGACCTTGGCCAAACCATCGGTGGCTTCATTCAGGGCGTAGGCTGGGTGACGAACGAGGAACTGCGCTACTCCGACACGGGCGACCTGCTTTCCTACTCCCCCACGACCTACAAGATTCCCAACATTCAGGACATTCCGGATATTTTTCGGGTGGACTACCTCCAGAATCCACACCACCAAATCAACGTGCGCCGCTCCAAGGCGATTGGCGAACCGCCGCTGATGCTCTGCCTCTCGGTCTGGATGGCGGTCAAGCACGCCCTCTCCTGCGTGAAACCGGGAACGATTCCCAAACTGCGCCTGCCTGCGACTGGCGAGGAAATCCTGCGCTGCCTCACGGAGTTGTCGAGTCAGGTGACGTTCTCGACTCCTGAGCAAGAAATCCCACTGGTTGCTCCGCCATCTCCCGTGACAGTTGAGGAAGCCGCGTAACTGCAATGCGTGAAGCTCTGAGGCAAACCCAAGAGTTGCTGGACTCCGGTACGCCGTTTGTGGCAGTCACGCTGGTGGACGCAAAGGGCAGCACCCCACAGGATGCGGGAAGCCGGATGCTGGTCACAGAATCCGGACGGCACTGGGGCACGGTTGGCGGGGGACGGGTGGAGGCGAAGGTGCTGGCCGAGGCCACCGAATTTTTGAGCGACCCCAACCCCGCCCGACACACCCGCTTCGTCCACTGGAGCCTCAACAAGGACGTGGGCATGACCTGCGGCGGGTCCGTGACGCTCTTCTTCGAGCGGCATCACGCGCATCCGTGGACGATTGCGATTTACGGAGCCGGACACGTCGCCCAGGTGCTGATCCCGCTGCTGCTCACGCTGGACTGCCGCATCGTCTGTTTGGACTCCCGCGAAGAGTGGCTGTCGCGGCTTCCGGCTTCCCCAAAGCTGGAAATCCGGCACGAAACGGATTTATCCGCCACCGTGGATTCAATTCCAGAAACCGCCTTTGTGTTGCTGATGACACAGGGCCATGCGACCGACCGTCCCATCCTGCAACGCTTTCTGGAACGCGGCGGGCAAGCATTCCTCGGCGTGATCGGCAGTCGTGCGAAAGGCGCGACGATTCGCAAAGAGCTCGCTGAAGCCGGACTCTCCGAGGCGCAAATCTCCGGATTCTGCTGTCCGCTTGGGCTCTCCTTGGGAACCAACCACCCGCAGGAGATCGCCATCAGCATCACTGCTCAATTACTGCACGAGCGTGATCGTCAATTTGGCGTTGTTCACGCACGCAACTCGCTGCCAGAATTTGTTTAGCTGCGGTTTAAACCTTGAGGCCTTTCAGTGAATTGATGACCGGTCCTTCTGGAAATGTTTCAAGTTACGCCACGCTTTCTTGCTCCTGCTCTTCTTTGGCGCGCTTGATTTTCTGCAGGTAGTCTTTTGACATACTGCGGATATGGGAGAGGCGGATCAGGCGCTCCTTTTGAATCCTTTCCTGTTCACGCTTATAAGATGCAATAGCCTCACGGCCAATCGTATCATAATCCTCATAATTTTCAGGAGCTTTCTCGAGACTCCAAGGTGCCAATGGCCCCGACTCCGGCCAAATGCGCTTTGCTATTCCATTTATGTAGATCGACCGGTACTTGGGGTCAAGAGTCAAGGAATAGTTCTTTGGGTTGACCCAAATTCTATATGAGGGAGGATGCTTTGGGTTCAGGGGGGCTTCAAGCTTTTCCAGGCTCTTGAGAAAACGCCTTCTAGCTTCAGCAGTTTGCAGTCTGTCGAAGAACGCGTTAATTTTATGGTCTTCATCAGTTTCAGATTTTTCGTGAAAATCCACTTTGATATCAGAAAGGTCAAAATCTGTGACAAAACGCTCTCCCAAATTATCCTGCACAACCAGTGAAACCATCAGGAACTGGTTGACATTACATACCACAAACACACTTGAGACATAGTGCAAGTCTTCAAGCACCTCCCAGGGTTGCAGCTTATGTTTTGGAAAGAACCCGCCGATTTCATCTGCAAGCTCTGCGACATCCGCCAATGTGAAGGGGTTGCCACTGACTTTTGTGCTTGCTTGTGCAGCTTCCTTTTGCCAAGCGGTAATTCGAGGCGGATTTGTTTCCACATAGCCACTGAATACGCACCGTGCAATTCCATGAACAAGAGACTCCTCAAACATCATCGTCGCATTGGACCCGTCCTCAACTCCAAAATTCCATGCTTCCCGATGGGAAATAACAGAAAGAAACCTCCATTTTGATGATTTGGGATTGTAGGTGATCAGGATCAGTGCTCTTGGAAAGTAAAGACTTTTTGAAACTGGCAACTGAACCTGATGGGAGTTTCGCTCGAAGTTGCGCATAAAATGGTATTTGAAAATAACATTCTCATTCGTATCCCCAGCGATCTGGAAGCGTCCTTTATTGATGCAATTTTTCAATTTTTTGTCATCCATCTTCGCTGAAGCGAATTTTTTCTGAATAACCGAAATTGTATTTTTAATTTGTTTGCGATCCTTATAAATTTCCTTGGCCTGCAAACGCTCTAAACGGGTTAATGGCATTTTGTTGATTAACTTAGTCAATACCCGGTTATCTTCTATCGAAATTTGATTGACTACTGGGTCTAAAATTACCCCGATCTCATTAACAGTATTTTTTAAATCATCAAATTGTATTCCCTCATTGGAAAAATAATATATGATATTTGTCAAGATCTTCCGCTTCCCAAAAAAGCCAAGTTTTTTCTCAACACGCTTCATGGAATTCAAGAAATCCTTT
>CAZQXS010000026.1:0-36495 GCA_964597275.1 uncultured Pseudomonadota bacterium
TCGTCGGGGTCGTTTGAGTTCTTAATGTCTCTCCAGGCTTCTTCGTCGGCGCGGAATTCACTCGGAGATGAGGTTGACGGAGTCACTGAAGCCGGAGCTGCCGCAGTGCTTGACGGGGCCGGTTCCGTAACCGCCTTCGGAAGCGCGAAGACGAAGTCCCCCTGGTTGAGCAGGGGGTCGTTGAGCTTGCCGTACTGCGGGGTCTGCTGCTCTCCCCGGTACTCGACGACCTTGGTTTCGAGGTACTGCCCCAGCTCCGAGGCGGTCAGGAAGCCGTCGCCGTCAAGGTCGCCCTCCCCTGCCAGCGCCCGCACGAACTCGACGCGGAAGACGCTCTTGTCCGGCACCTCCTGGTCCGCGCTGCCGGAGGTGAGGAACTGCCGCACGGGCTTGGCGGTCTTGAGCTCGATGGACTTGGGAATGGCGCGGGTGACGTTGAAGATGCTCCCCGCGAAGCAGGCGTCGAAGACGAAGAGCGCGTGCTTGGACCCGATGGTGCGCGCGTAGGTCTCGATGTTCTGCATCGAGAGCGCCTTGAGTTCAAAGCCCATCAGGTCGCGGTTGGGGTCCGGCGCGTCGCGGGGCACGAGGTAGCCCATCTGACCGCCGTAGCCCAGCTTTTGCGTGTAGCCGTGCCCCGCGTAGTAGAAGAGCAGGCGGTTGTTGGGTTTGCGTCCGTGCCGTACGATGAATTCCTTGACACCACGCTCGAACTCGAGGCTGTCCGGGTTCTCCAGCAAGGTCACGGCAAAGCCATTGTTCTCCAGCGCACGGCGCACCTCGCGCACGTCGTCGCGCACCCCCCGCAGGCGCGGCCAGCCCGCCGTGTAGTCGCTCACCCCGATCACCAGCGCGTGGCTCTCTTCATAGAGTCCGACAGACTGGCCTGACTGCGTCTTGATCTCGACGCGCTTGACCCCACGGGTCTCGGCGCCAAAGGCAGGAAGCGCGATCAGCAGGAAGACGGCCAGCAGCAGCAGTCCGCCGAGGCAGCGGGAAAGTCGGGATCGTTGTCGCATCGTGCCTCCGTGGGGAGTGGTGTGAAGATTTTCCGGAGTCTAGCGCGATGCGGAGGATGGTGCAAGAAAATTCCCCGGTTCGCCCTTCGACAAGCTCAGGACGAACGGAGAGGGTTCGCCACGGATTTTCACCGAAAAGGGATTTTGCCACAGATGGACGCAGATGGGCGCGGATGTTTTCCCGTTTTTATCCGTGCAATCCGTGGCTCCTCTTTTTTGATCCGCGTCAATCTGTGGCTCCTGATTTCGATCCGCGTGATCCGTGGCTGAGGATGGGGGCGGCGGATTGATCAAACCGATGGGAGCGATTTGATTTTTCGGGGGTGCAGTGGTATATTTTTGGGCTGGCTTCCTCCAACTCCGCTGAAAATTGCACATGCGCTACCCTGAACCACAGGGACTCTACCATCCGGATTTTGAGCACGACAGTTGCGGGGTGGGCTTTGTCGCCGACCTCCACAACCGCCGCTCACACAAGATCATCCAGATGGCGTTGCGACTGGTTTCCAACCTCAAGCACCGGGGGGCGCTGGGAGCGGACCCGGAAACCGGGGACGGCGCGGGGCTGCTCATGCAGATCCCGCACGAGTTCTTGCAGGAGGAGTGTCAGGCGCTGGGCTTCGCGCTTCCGGAGCCGGGTGAGTACGGAATGGCCTCGATCTTCTTTCCGCAGGAAAAAACCGCCCAGCGGCACTGCGGGGCGATCATCGAAAGCATGATTGCGGAGTCCGGGCTGGCGGTGCTGGGCTGGCGGGACGTGCCGATTGATTTGCGCTTCGTGGGCAAGCAGGCCGCCGAGGCGCGTCCGGAAATCCGGCAGCTCTTCATCGGCAAGGGGGAACTCACGCTCGACCAGACCGAGTTCGAACGCCAGCTCTACATCACCCGCAAGCGCATCCGCAACTCGCTCGCGGAGCAGGACCTCTTCATGGTCGTCAGCCTCTCCACGCGCATCGTCGTGTACAAGGGCATGCTGACGGCGGAGCAGATGGACCGCTTCTTCCCGGACTTGGCGGACCCACGGGTGGAAAGCGCCCTCGCACTCACGCACACGCGCTTCCCCACCAACACCTTTCCGCGCTGGGATCTTGCGCAGCCCTTCCGCTACCTCGCGCACAACGGGGAAATCAACACCCTGCGCGGCAACATCAACTGGATGCGCTCGCGGCAGGGAGCGCTGGCCTCGCCGCTGTACGACGACATCCCTGCGCTGCTGCCCATCGTTCTGCCTCGCGGGTCCGATTCCGCATGTTTCGACAACGTGTTGGAATTCCTCGTGCAGTCGGGCTACTCGCTGGCGCACGCGATGATGATGATGGTTCCCGAAGCGTGGCAGAACCACCCGGAGATGACCCCAGAGAAGCAGGCGTTCTACGAGTACCACGAACACCTCATCGAACCGTGGGACGGCCCGGCGGCGATGGTCTTCACCGATGGCAAGCAGATTGGCGCGATCCTCGACCGCAACGGCCTGCGCCCCGCCCGCTACGTCCGCACCAAGGACGACCTGATCGTGGTCGCCTCCGAGGTCGGGGCGGTGGGTTTGCAGCCGGAAGAGTTCGCCGTCAAAGGCCGCCTGCAACCGGGGAAGATGTTCCTCATTGACCTGGAGGAAGGGCGCATCATTGACGACACCGAACTCAAGCAGCAGATTTGCAGCGCCCAGCCCTACCAGCAGTGGCTCGACGAGTACATGCTGACGCTCGGCGACCTGCCGGAACCCAAACACGTTCCCTCCTCAAACTTCGAGACGCTGCTGGCGCGGCAAAAAGTGTTCGGCTACACCACCGAGGACGTGAATGTCTTACTCACGCCAATGGTGACCGAAGGCGGCGAGGCCACCGGATCCATGGGCAACGACACGCCACTGGCCGTGTTGTCCGACCGACCGCGCCTGCTCTACGACTACTTCAAGCAGATCTTCGCGCAAGTCAGCAACCCTGCGATTGACTCGATCCGGGAAGAACTGGTGATGTCGCTCACCGACCACTTGGGGCGAAAGCGCAACATCCTCGATCCCGGCCCCGAACACGCCCACATGCTCAAGGTCGAGCATCCCGTGCTGACCAACGCGCAGATGGCGCAGCTCCGGGAGATGGATCACCGGGGCTACTACACCACGACGCTCTCGCTGCTCTTTCCCGCACGGTCGGGTCCGGACGGCATGGCCACCGCCCTCCAGCAGTTGTGCCGCTCTGCCGAGCAGGCGGTCAGGGACGGGTGCCCGCTGCTGGTGCTGAGCGACCGGGGCGTGGACGCGGAGAACGTGCCGATTCCGGCACTGCTGGCCACTGGAGCGGTGCATCACCACCTCATCCGCAAACGCATCCGCCACCAAATGGGGTTGGTGGTCGAAACCGGAGAGGCCCGCGAAATCGCGCACTTCTGCCTGCTCACGGGCTACGGCGCAGGAGGGATCAACCCCTACCTCGCCTTTGAAACCTTCGAGCAGATGCTGCGCGACGGCATCCTGCCGAAGACGCTGACCCTGCCGCAGATCGAGCAGAACTACCTCAAGGCGATCCGCAAGGGCATGTTCAAGGTCTTTGCGAAAATGGGCATCTCCACCCTGTTGAGCTACAGCGGGGCGCAGATCTTCGAGGCCGTTGGACTCAACGAGGACGTGGTGCGCGAGTACTTTGCCGGAACGCCCTCGCGCATCAGCGGAGCCGGGCTGGACACCCTCGCGAAGGAGACGCTCACTCGGCACTACGAGGCGTACCTCGACACGCCGGACATCGCCCGCACGCTGGACGTGGGCGGACACTACTACTGGCGGCGGCGCGGCGAGTTTCACCAGATCAACCCGATCTCGACCGAACTGCTGCAAAAGGCCGCGCAGGGAAACAGCTCCGAAGCGTACCAACGCTTTGCCCAACTTGCCAACGACCAGTCCCGCAGGCTCGCCACCCCTCGCGGAGTGCTGGACTTCACCACTGCCACCAAGCCCGTT
Source organism: uncultured Pseudomonadota bacterium (assembly GCA_964597275.1). Classification (GTDB taxonomy): domain Bacteria; phylum SAR324; class SAR324; order SAR324; family NAC60-12; genus UBA8110. Next base: position 3,973 of record CAZQXS010000026.1, read on the forward strand.
CCGCTTGCCCAGGTCGAACCCGCCTCCGAAATCGTGAAGCGCTTTGCGACCGGGGCGATGTCGCTCGGTTCGATCAGCAAGGAGGCCCACGAAACGCTCGCCGTGGCGATGAACCGCTTGGGCGCACGCAGCAACAGCGGCGAAGGCGGAGAGGACTCCGCACGCTATGCCGTGCGCGAAAACGGCGACTGGCCGATCAGCAAGATCAAGCAGGTCGCCTCCGGGCGCTTCGGGGTGACGATCCACTACCTCGTCAACAGCACTGAACTCCAGATCAAGGTCGCCCAAGGCGCCAAGCCCGGCGAGGGGGGGCAGCTTCCCGGACGCAAGGTCAGCGAGTACATCGCCAAGGTGCGCCACTCGACTCCGGGCGTGACGCTGATTTCCCCGCCCCCGCATCACGACATCTATTCCATCGAAGACCTCGCGCAACTCATCTTCGACCTCAAGAACTCGAACCCGGACGCGAAGATCAACGTCAAGCTCGTCTCCGAAGCCGGAGTGGGCACCATCGCCGCCGGAGTCGCCAAGGCGCATGCGGACATCATCACCATCGCCGGACACGACGGGGGCACGGGCGCGTCGCCGCTGACCTCGATCAAGCACGCCGGGGTGCCGTGGGAACTCGGCATTTCCGAAGCCCAGCAGGCGTTGCTGCTCAACAAGCTCCGGGGCCGCGTACGGCTCCAGACCGACGGCCAGCTCAAAACGGGTCGGGATGTCGTGATCGCCGCCCTGCTTGGCGCGGAGGAATTTGGGTTCGCCACCGCCCCACTGATTGCAATTGGCTGCATCATGATGCGCAAGTGCCACCTCAACACCTGTCCGGTCGGCATTGCCACGCAAGACTCGGAACTGCGCAAGAAGTTCATCGGCCAGCCCGAACACGTCATCAACTACTTCTTCTTCGTTGCCGAGGAAGCACGGGAGATCATGGCCTCGCTCGGCGTGCGGACCTTCAACGAACTGATCGGACGCACGGACCTGCTGAAGCAAAACCCTCCGGATCACTGGAAGGCGAAGGATGTGGACCTCACCGCCATCCTCCACCAAGTGCCTGTTGCCGGAGGCGACTCGCGTTTCTGCTCACAAGTTCAGGATCACGGACTCGCCCAGCAGTTGGACCATCGGCTCATCGAAAAGGCGCAGGCGGCGCTGGAACGGCAGAAACCCGTGCGCATCACGATGCCCGTCAAAAACACCGACCGCGCCATCGGCACCCTGCTCAGCAGCCGCATCGCCAAACGCTACGGCGAAGACGGGCTTGCGGACGGCACCATCCACTGCCGCTTCACCGGAACCTCCGGGCAGAGCTTCGGGGCGTTTCTGGCCAAGGGCGTGACCTTGGAACTCGAAGGGGATTCCAACGACTACACGGGCAAGGGATTGAGCGGGGGACGGCTGATCATCTACCCGTGGAAAACCGCGAGCTACAAACCCGAAGAAAACATCCTGATCGGCAACACCGTGCTTTACGGTGCCACCAGCGGGGAAGCCTACTTCCGGGGCATTGCCGGAGAGCGTTTCGCCGTCCGCAACAGCGGGGCGATTGCGGTGGTCGAGGGGGTCGGCGACCACGGTTGCGAGTACATGACCGGAGGCCGCGTGATCGTGCTGGGGCGCACCGGACGCAACTTCGCCGCCGGCATGAGCGGCGGGGTGGCCTACGTTCTTGATCAAAGCGGAGCGTTTGAGGCGCACTGCAACCTCGGCATGGTCGAGTTGGAACCCATTGCAGACCCCGAAGAACAGCAGTGGGTCCGGGAGCAAATCGCACGGCACCGCGACCTCACCGGCAGCGACCACGCCGACCGCCTGCTTCAGGACTGGGACCACACGCTTGCCCGCTTCGTGCGCGTCATGCCCACCGAGTACCGCGCCGTGCTGGAACGGCTGGAAGCCAAAGCCGCCTAACCTCCAACACTTTCGTTCATGGGCAAGGACACGGGATTCATCGAGATTGAGAAGCAGGCGGTGCCGCGCCGTGCGGTGGCGGAGCGCGTCCGGGACTTCCGGGAGTACGACGCGCCGTTTGCGGTTTCCGACCTGCGCGACCAAGCCGCCCGCTGCATGGACTGCGGCATCCCGTTCTGCCACACGGGCTGTCCGCTGGGCAACATGATCCCGGACTGGAACGACCTTGTTTATCGCGGGCACTGGCGCGAGGCGCTGGACATGCTCCACAGCACCAACAACTTTCCAGAGTTCACTGGGCGCATCTGCCCCGCGCCCTGCGAGGACGCCTGTGTTCTCAACGCCTACTACACGCTGGATCAGGCCGACCGCGACTCCAAGAAACACTCCGTCACCATCGAGCAGATCGAAAAGCACATCGCCGACCGGGGCTGGGAGGAAGGCTGGATCGTGCCACGTCCCCCAACAAAGCTGACGGGCAAGCGCGTCGCGGTGGTGGGGTCCGGGCCTGCCGGATTGGCGGCGGCGCAGCAGTTGCGTCGTGCCGGGCACGAGGTCACGGTTTTTGAAAAGGACGACCGCCCCGGAGGGCTGCTGACTTACGGCATCCCGGATTTCAAGCTGGAGAAGCGCCATGTGGAACGCCGCGTGGAGCAACTGCGAGCCGAAGGCGTGGTGTTTCGCACAAACTGCGAGGTCGGGCGCGATTTGCCCGTTACGGAACTGCGCGAACAGTTTGACGCGATTCTGCTGGCGACGGGAGCGCAACTGGCCCGCAGGCTCACCACCGACGGCAGCGACTTGGATGGGGTGCATTACGCGATGCACTACCTGCCGCAGCGCAACCGCACCGTTGCAGGCGATGCCATTGCGGAACCAGAGCGCATCGAGGGCGCAGGCAAGACGGCAGCGATTCTCGGCGGAGGCTTCACGGCGGCAGATTGCCTCGGCAACCTCAACCGTCAGGGCGTGAATCCACGACTCCACCAGTTTGAGATCGTCAACATGCAGCCGCGTCCGACTCCCGTGCATGAGGAGGCCGATCCGGACTGCCGCGCCAACATCCTCACCGAACGGCTGATTGGCGACGAGCAGGGGCGTGTGCAGGAGTTACAGGCGGTGCGCGTGGAGTGGAAATCGGTTGAGGGCCGTATGACGATGGAGCGCATACCGGGATCGGAGTTCACCATCAAGGTGGACTTGGTACTGCTGGCGATGGGCTTCATCGGCCCCGTGCTGGAAGGCTTGCTCAACGACCTCAACGTGAAGCTCAGTGTGCGTGGACAGGACGACTTGCGCTCCCCCGCCGAGGTGATCACCCAACTCCAAGAGCGTGAGGCGATGTTCGCGGTTCACGCAGGCAAGGACTTCATGACCAGCGAACCCGGCGTGTTCGTTGCCGGAGACGCCAAGCGCGGTGCCTCGCTGGTGGTCTGGGCGATCTGGGAGGGCCGGGAAGCCGCCCGCTGCATGGACGAGTACCTGATGGGCACCACCGAACTCCCCACCACGCCGCAGGCCGAAGCGCTCGCATGAGCCGCAACGCGCTGCTCTACCTCGCTGGAATCGTCGCTTTCGTGACCCTTGGGGGCTACGCCCTCTGGCAGGAATTGCTGCGCAACGAAGCGGAACTTTCGGAAAGCCTGAGCGGCACGATTCTGGCCACGCCTCATGCGGGCGCAGGAATCGTCAAAACCGACAACGCCTACCTCCTGCTCGTTGATCCGGACTCGCTCCAGATCGTCGCCACGAAAGTCGTCAATCCCTTTTTGCCACCCACCACATTCCTGGTCGGAGCCGCCGACGCACAGGGCCGCCCCTTGCCAAAACGGGTGCGACTGTTGGTGCTGACGGACAAGGACGGCGATCCCAACCGCCCCGCCTCCGGAGAGGTGATCGGCCCGCTCTCGCCACCCTATGCTTTGGGTGCCCAAGGAATCGAGTACACGCTGGATCGCCCCTTCCAGAGCTTCCCCCCGGAACTGTTGCAAAACCGACAGGACTCTCCTGAGCAGAGCATCAGCGGTCGCATCACGGTTGCAGAAACCCTCAAGTCCGGCGTGAGTCCAGAGGATCGGCTGGTCGTGATGCTCTTCGATCCCAAGCTGGGCCGCCCCGCCGCCATCCGCATCATCCCGCATGTCTTCGACGGGCAGGAGTTCCGGGTTGGCGCGGCGGATGCGATGGGGGGGCAACCGCTGGAGGGGCCGTTCTCGCTGCGCATCCTCACCGACAAGGACGAGCAGCCCTTCCGCTCCGCTCCGGGAGAGGTTGTGGGCCGCTCCTCCGAACTGATCCCGCTGGGCACCCACGGCATGGAGTTTTCGCTCGATCAACCCTACGTCCGCTGAACACAGAAATCGCGTGAGTTTCTTCGGATAAACTGCTAGACTTATTTGTTTTGCTAACTTGGAAAAAGCATCCGCATGTATCCCTTTGTGACTGAAGCCTACGCCCAATCCGCCGGAGGAGCGGGAGACTCTGGAGGTGCCCTTGTGCAGTTCCTGCCGTTCATCCTCATCTTCGTGATCTTCTACTTCCTGCTCATCCGCCCCCAGCAGAAGCAGCGCAAGCAGCACCAGCAGTTGCTCGAAGCGCTCAAAATTGGTGACAAGGTCGTCACAACGGGCGGCATCTACGCCAGCGTCGTCAAGCTGGGCGACGACCGGGTGACGCTGGAAATCGCTCCGAAGGTGAACGTGCAGATTGACCGCATCCAGATCGCCCGGCTTTCCGACGAAGGCACCCGCAAGGCGGAGAAGGAGCAGGAGAAAGCCGAGAGCAAGCAGGAGGAGAAATCCGGCGGCTTTCTGGGATTCGGCAAGAAGTAAGGGCGGATCGAGACACCATGAACGTTCGAGTCAAAGGCATCCTCATCCTGGGCGTGCTGCTGGTCGCGCTCTACTACGTTTTCCCCACCTACCGCGCCTACTTCACCAACACCGACCCCCTGAGTGTGGAGGGCAAGGTCAACCTTGGGCTGGACCTGCAAGGGGGCATGTACCTTGACGTTGAGGTCAAGTCGGGAGAAGCCGTCCGGGAGGTCACGCGGCGCACGGCGCAGGAGTTGGAAGACGTGATGATTGACGAGCAGGTGGACTTCATCGAGGTGCGCCAGACCAGTCCGACCGAGGCGGTGATCGAGATGGAGTCCGGCAAGACGGTGGACCTGGAAGCCTCGCCGTTTGACCGCTTCATCGTACAGTACGACATGCTCACGGAAGGCGCCCTCATCCGGCTGACCCTACGTCCGGACGAGATCAAGCGCATCCGCCAGAACGCGATCAAGCAGGCGTTGGAGGTGCTGCGCAACCGCATTGACGGACTTGGCATCAGCGAGCCTTCCTTGCAGCTTCAGGGCGAGAACAGCATCGTCATCCAGCTTCCGGGCCTCAAGGACCGTGACAAGGCCATCAAGCTGATTGGCCCGCAGGCGGTGCTGGAGTTCTACCTCACCAACCCGGATGCGACCCCGAACACCTACAACCGACTCACCGAGGTCGTCAAGCATCAGGAGGTGTGGGACAAGTCCACCAACACGCTACTCCGCAAGACACCGTATGTCTTGGAGAAGAAGGTGTTGCTCACGGGTGAATTCATCCGGGACGCGCAGGTGCGCTTCGACCCGCAGACGAACCAGCCCTACGTCGGACTCTCGTTTGACTCCATCGGCGCCGACCGCTTTGCCAAGATCACGCGCCGCAACGTGGGCCGCAATCTCGCCATCGTGCTGGACGACAAGGTGCAGTCCGCTCCGGTGATCCGCGAGGCAATCACGGGCGGGGAAGCCTCGATCTCCGGGCAGTTCACGGTGGAGGAAGCCAGCGACCTCGGCTTGGTGCTGCGCTCTGGCTCACTGCCCGCGCCCATCGAAATCCGCGAGGAGCGCACCGTCGGAGCCAGCCTTGGCGAAGATTCTGTGGCAGCCAGCCTCAACGCGCTGCTGCTGGGCGGTGTCCTCGTCCTCATTTTCATGGCCCTCTACTACCGCGTTTCCGGGCTTTTTGCCGTATCCGCGCTCGTTTTCAACATCATCCTCATCCTCTCCGTGCTGGGTGCATTTGGCGCAACGCTCACGCTGCCGGGCATGGCGGGGATCGTGCTGACCATCGGCATGGCAGTGGATGCGAACGTCCTCATCTTCCAGCGCATCCGCGAGGAATTGCGGCGTTCCGAAAACCCACGGGCCGCAATCAAGGAGGGTTTCGCCAAGGCGTTCCGGACGATCCTTGACGCCAACGTCACCACGCTGTTTGCCGCGCTCGCGCTGCTCCAGTTCGGCACCGGTCCCATCAAGGGCTTTGCGATCACGCTCTCCATCGGCATCCTTGCCAGCATGTTCACCGCCATCGTCGTCACCCGGCTGTTCTTCGACCTCGTGTACTTGCAGCGTCGGCAGCTCAAGGCGATCAGCATCTGAGGCTTCATGAAACCAACCACGGCAGACACTCCGTACTCCATTGACTTCCTCGGCAAGCGCAAGTTCGCGGTTGTCTTTTCCATCGTGATCCTGCTCGCCGGACTCGTCTCCGTCGCGACCCACGGTGGACTCAACTACGGCATTGACTTCCGGGGCGGCACCAACGTGCAAATCCGCTTCGGCGAAGCCGTGGACCTCGACAGCCTGCGCGGGCTGTTCAAGGAAAGAAACCTCGGCAGCGTCGTCCTGCAAACCTTCGGCAGCGAAACCGAACACGAAGTCCTGCTCGGCCTTCCGGTGGACAGCACCTTGGGGACGGGCGAGGACTTGACCGCCCAATTACGCGGCGTGCTGGGTGCCCAGCATCCGAATTTGGAAATCCGCCGCATCGAAACCGTGGGACCGCGTGTTGGAGACGAACTCAAGGAAGACGCCCTGCTCGCCATCCTCGTGGCGCTCGCGCTGATCCTGCTCTACGTCTCCTTCCGCTTCCAGTGGCGGCAGGGTGTGAGCGCGATCCTCACGCTGGTTCACGACGTGCTGGTGGTCGTCTCCGTGTTCTCGCTGCTGGACAAGGAATTCACGCTTCCGGTGGTGGCCGCGCTACTGACCGTGGTGGGCTACTCGCTCAACGACACCATCGTCGTCTTCGACCGCATCCGCGAAAACCAGGGACGCTTCCGCAAGCAGGCGCTGGAGTGGGTGATGAACCTCAGCATCACCGACACGCTCAGCCGCACACTGCTCACCTCCGGGACGACCTTGCTGGTGGTGGTTGCGCTGCTCGTGCTGGGCGGGGAGATCATCTTCGACTTTGCCTTTGCGCTGCTGATCGGCGTGCTGATCGGAACCTATTCCTCCATCTACGTCGCCAGTCCGCTCGTCCTCTTGCTCAACAAGGGACAGAACCCCCGTTCCGCCAGTGCCGAGAGCAAGGCACCGATGCCGGAACAGCAAGCTTCCTGAACAGCGGGGTCCAATGGCGAAGGACGGCTTTCGCCCCTTCCGGACCCTCGCCGTCGTCGGGCTTGGCCTGATTGGCGGCTCCTTCGCGCTGGATGTCAAACGCCTCGGCCTCGCCAAAAAAATCCTCGGCTACGACCAGAATCCGGACCACTGCAAACAAGCCCTGGAACTCGGCTTGGTGGATGCCGCGTCTCCTGAAATTGACGAATCCCTCCGCTCTGCCGAACTCGTGCTGCTCGCCGTGCCCGTCCGCGCCCTGCCGAACGTGGCCACACAGCTTCTGCCGTTTTGGAACCCCGACACCATCCTCACCGACGCGGGCAGTGTCAAAAATCCGCTCCTGAAAGCAATGCGGCGTCCGGAATTTTCGGAGGTGCGGTTTGTGGGCGGGCATCCGATTTCAGGCAAGGAGAGTTTCGGGCCAACCGCCGCGCTTCCCAAGCTTTTTGAGGGCAAGCGCTTCATCCTCACCCCAGAGGCGCACACGGATCCCGATGTGACCCAGCGGGTTGGCGGCTTGTGGGCCGCGTTGGGTTCGGAGGTGCTGGAGATGGAAGCCACAGCGCACGACCAAATTTTCGCCGCCGTCAGCCACCTGCCCCATCTGCTCGCCTACGCCAGCATTGACGCGATTGTGCGCAGTGATCACCCCGAAGCCCTCGCCTATTCCGGGGGCGGCCTCAAGGACTTCTCGCGCATCGCCTCCTCCTCGCCGGAAATGTGGGCGGACATCTTCCTCGACAACCAAACCCACCTGCTTGACCGCGTCCGGGTTTTCCGGGAAACGCTCGACACCCTGACCGATGCCATCACCTCCGGCGACCGCGAACGCATCATCGAACTCCTGCAAAACGCCAAGGACTCCCGCGACCACTGGATGGGGTAGCGGACTTCGCGTTCACTTGTGCCGGATTTTCGGCCAGTATTTCTCGAAATTGAAAAGGGGCGAGTGGCTGCCGACGTGACACGTCGTGCAGGCTTCGCGGGCGGGGTGCGGGGGTTTTTCCGCAACAGGATTGGCAAGGTGCGCGCGGGCAGGGCCGTGGCAGTTCTCGCACTGCACGTTCATCAGGTGCGGCGTGAGCTGCGGACTGAGGAATCCGGTGCGTCCCACGAACGCCTTCAGCGCAGGAGAAACCGAAGCCGACTCAGGCTCCCAGGGCTTCAATCCCACCACATGGCATTCCAGGCACTCCGGATCAAAGTGCTTGCCCTTGGCCTCCAGCGTGGCAAAGGCGTGGCCGTGGCGGCTGTTTTTCCAGATTGAGAAGGCTGCGGCGTGGCAACCCTGACACACCGCAGAACCCACGAACGGCGACTCCTCCTGCTGCTGGTCCATGCGGTCAAGGTTGGTGAAGAACAACTCCTTGACCTCGGCATTATACGACTGAAACGCAGGCAGCAGTTCCGGGTCGTCCGAAACGCTGCGCCGCAGCCAGTCCACCGACAATCCTGCCGGAAGCGGCACCTCCCCAGACGAGCGCATCGTCGCAGCTTGGGAATCCCACGTTCCAGAAGCCAAGCCCTGTCCCTTCGTGGGGATCATCGGAATGTCGCCCCGTTCCGTTTTCCGGACCATCACCTGCTTGAGTTCATCATCGTTGGTGCTGCCGGACACGATGAGGTCAAACAGCCCGCTACGCTGAAATCGCTTCAACTCTGCATCCGTGCCCCGAAAGAGCAGGAGTGACAACGCAGGCTTGCTTTTCGCCAAGGCGGCTTTCCACACCGGGATCACCGACTCCGCCGCTTCCACCAGCGGAGGGTCGTTCTCATTCTGGTAAACCAGACTGGGCGAAAGAAAGCCCCGGATTTCGCGGTGCCCGGTGTCTTGCTCCAAGCGTTTCAGAGGCAGAAAGGACAGGTGTGCCGACTGATTGCTCAGGAGGTAGGGAAGTTCCGGATCAAGCGTGTTGAGGCCATAGGCCCACTCGTTGGGACCAACGAGGATGGCAGCAGGCTGGAATTGGCGAAGGGCGGTGTGGAGGAGCCGGACCTTGAGGTTGCCCTGCTCGGAAGGTTTTGGGAAATTGTTGCCAAGATCGAGGTAAACCAGATCCGGGGTGGCGGCGCGTTGCTCCCGCAAGACGGTGGCCCGCCGCAGCAAGCCGCCCATGTCACCTTCCTCGGCGCATCCGCAGGGCTTGATCTCGCCCCGGAGGTCTCCGGAGAACACAAAGCTGGAGGAAAACGCGGACGCTGGAAAAAGCAGGAAAAGCGCAAGCAGTCCGCTGGCCAACCGTTGGGCTATGAAATCCACGGGTGGGCTTGTTGATCGAGCGGCTGGCCAGTCAAAGCTGCATCGCGGTGGTCAGCCGATGCCGGATGATGAGGTCCATCTCCATGTTCAAGCCCTCGGAAACCGTGTAGGTGTCCTCCGGGAAGGTCCCTGACCCTGCCGCCAACGCCTCCAGATAGCGGCGCTGATCGGCAATCCGGGAGGCCTGTGCGGCACCCTCCCCCAGTTCTTCCAGCAGGGGTTTCGGATTTTGTCGGCGTCGCTCAAGAGAAGGATAGAGCTTGCCAATCAACTCCATCAAGGGATGGAGCGCCATGCGTGCCGCAAAGTGGGCTTCCGTGGGTTGGGCATCTTCCGCAACCTTGGTGCGTTCTTCCACTTGCCGCAGAATCTGCAACGCCTTCAGGTCCGTCCCGGAACCCTCGATCACCAATCCTGCCTTCAGGGCATCGGCCAGCGTCCGCCAAATGACCTCATGGCGAATCAGCCCGGTGGCCGAGTCGTCAAATCCTGAAAACGCGAGGGCCGAGAGGTTGGGAGGTCCGGCTCTCAAGCCGCTGCGCTGGCGGTTGTGCTGGCTTTTGAGAATGGCGGCCAGGTGGATTTCGAGGAATCCGGTGTCCCGCTGCGACAATTCATGCAGTTGGGTTTTGTTGAACTTGGCCGGAGTGTCCTGCTTTGCTCCGTAGGTGCTGACCCGCTCGCGGCCATCGCGCACCAAATCCCGGACTTCGACGCTGATGGACTCGTTGGGAATCCACGCCTCCACCCGATCCTTGAAGGACTGCGCCATTTCCTCGTCCAGCGAGAACTGCTCAATCTCCCCGGCAAAGCGGGCCAAGCGCTGGCGGACGAGCAGCGGCACGTCCTCGGTGTCTTCCAAGATGCCGTCCAAGGACTCCCACACAAAGAACTTGAGATCGTCCAGTTCCTCCTGCCAGTCCAGCTTTTCTGCAATCGGCTTCCATTCGGGCTTGCCGTAAGCCCCCGCCGCCACGGCATTGGGATCGGCGTTCGTGGGAATCACGGGCTGCACCTCCTTGCCCTTCTCCCACGTTTCCACATCCACACGCACGTCAATGTCGCACAAGTCATACGGGCAGCTTTCCAGAGAAACGGGCTGTCGCAAAAAGCGGTGCAGTCCGCCCGCCGCATGGTACTGCAACTCCGGAGGGAGTTCATCAAAGCGGTTCAGCAGAAATTCAAGCGCATCCTCGCGCTCGCTGTTGACCACGCCGAAGTTCGTGATGATCTCATCGTACTCTTCCGGAAATCCGTTGGAACCGTTGGCGAGGTCAATGATGCCATCCACCACGGCCATTTGCAGGTACAGCGGCCAGCCATCTTCCAGAATCGCCTCCAGCCGGGACTCGGAGCGGTCCCGCACATCACCATCGTCGCTGGAGAACGTGAGGAACACCAGCGCCCGCACTGCGAGTTCGCGCTTGCCCGGCTCTGCATCATGCTTGGAAACCCAGCGGGCGGTTTTGACCGCGCTCATGCCCTGTTGCACGGATTCGCCGTAGCCGTAGTACTTGAGTTGCTCCATCGAGGCATACAGCTCTTCGTAGAAAAAACTGCGCTCGAAGGTCAGCGCCGTCCGGCGTCCTTGGGTGGTGCATCCCACCACGAACAGCAGGAGGCCAACAATTGCGAACAGACGGAAAGTCATGACACGGTTTTTCAGCTTAGAAGACAAGGCCCACCCCCAGGCTTTTGCGTTTGTCCTCCAAACCACTGTTGAGGGTTTGCGAGTACTGCGCATAGTCAATCTTGAGCTTCCAGAGGTTGAGGGAAATCCCACTGCTCAGGTAGCCGTTGTGCCCCATTCGGAACGAGGCGGCGTGGTGGCCGTTGTTGAGCTTCTCCACGCCCAGTTCCAGCCCGAACCGGAACTTTCCACCCTTGAGCTTATGGGCATCCAGCACATCCATATAGTCCGCCGCCATGATGATGTCAATCCCGCCGTACTCCGATTCCGTGGACGCCCCTAGGTTGAGCGTTCCGGGAATCTTGCCTGCACCTCCAAAATTGAGTTCGCCAAGGTAGCTCAGCCCCAGCTTGGGGGCAAAGGTGTAGTACGAGTCCAGATGGTACATCACTCCGACATCCGCAGAGAAGGCGGTCTTGTTGTCGTAGGAAGTCTTGATCGAGTTCTCCAACGCCGTGGTGTTCTGCGAAACATAAGCGTCAATGATCGCCTGTTCCGTCACCGTGACGGTTGTTGCGGATCCCGTGCGGTGGGCGATCTTGCCGCTGATGCCCACATCGAGTTGGTGATCCAGAAAGCTCCAAGCCCCACCAAGCACCCCTCCAAACTGCCCGTAGGCGTTAAAGGTTGCATCAACGTTGGAACCGGAGATGGAGTCAATGCTGAAGTCAAACACGCTGTTCCCGAAAACCGACCAGCCAAACCGCGAGTTCACAAAGCTCAAAAGGCCTAGGTCCAGCGGCTCCAAGTACAACTTTTTTCCGGAGTATGAACTGAGGGCGTTGCTGGCGTTGGCTTCATTGCCGAAGTCCGTTGTGGTTTGGTTGACGGTGACGGCCGCATTCACAAGCGCGAAGATGTTGTAGTAAACGGAGCGCAGCCCGGCGGGGTTGTAGAAGAGCGCGTACTCGTCGTTGGCGACGGCAGTGAACGCGCCCCCCATGCCACGGGCACGCAGGCTTTCGCGCAGGGCGGCGTACTCTCCTGCCTGCACCGTAGCGGCGGCGGCGCACAGGGCACCCATCACGCAGAGGCAGGCAGTGATTCGCTGGAAAAATCGCGGTCTCAAGGTCAGGCCGGGTGTGCGGAGTTAAACAAGTTTTGGGAGTACTGCATCATGCGTTGCTGAATTTCCTCGTGAGTTGCGTCCGGAAGTTGATCCTGGAACATGGTAAACCCCAGCATATTCCACGCCACCAGCCCTTCTTCAAGGTCAAGCTCGTGATGATCCAGCACATGCAGGAAATCCCGAACCGCCTGCTCCACCCGGAGCTTGCGCTTCACATCATCAAGAGGCAAGCCTTCGGGCATGTCGAGAAAATCGGTGTAATCTGCGTAATCTGCGGATTTGTGCCCCTGCGGACAGGTTCAGTTTTCGAGGTCCACCACGACACGACCGCGTTGCTGCCCCTTGAGGATTTTGTCGATTTCCGGACCAATCGTGTCCAGCGTGCAATCCACAGTAAGCGTGTCCAGCTGCGGCAGTTTCCATGCTCCTGCGAGCTTTTCCCAAATCTCCCGCCGCAACGCCATTGGGGTTTCTCCCGAATCAATCCCCAGCAACGAAACTCCGCGCAGGATAAAGGGAAACACGCTCGTTGGCAAGTCGGGAGATGCAACCAAGCCCGTGGCCGCGATTGCCCCGCCCCGGTCCACGGATTTGAGCAGCGTCGCCAGCGTACCGCCGCCCACCGTGTCCACCCCGCCGATCCACTGCGGCCTGAGCAGCGGCTTGCCGGATTCGTCGTTGACCTCCTCGCGGGAAACAATAGCCGATGCGCCGAGCGTTTTCAAGAAATCCGCTTCCTCCGGCTTTCCAGTAGCAGCGGTGACCGCAAATCCCCGCTTGGCGAGCAGGGCGACCGACACACTGCCCACCCCTCCGGTCGAGCCTGTGACCACCACACCACCTTGCTCCGGGGTCACTCCGCTTTTCAGCAGTGCGTCCACAGCAAGTCCTGCGGTGTAGCCTGCGGTGCCATAGACCATCGCCTCCTTGAGCGTAAGTCCCTGCGGCAGCGGCACCACCCACGCGGCGGGCACACGGATGTACTGCCCAAAGCCCCCGGAGGTGTTCATGCCCAAGTCGTAGCTCGTGACAATCACCTCGTCTCCGGGCTGGAACTCGTCCGACTCGCTGGACTCCACGACCCCGGAGGCGTCAATTCCCGGTGTGTGCGGGTACTTGCGCGTGACCCCGCGATTGCCGATGGAGGACAGCCCATCCTTGTAGTTCAGGGACGAGTAATGCACGCGCACCAGCACCTCGCCTTCCGGAAGGTCGCTGATTTTCCGCTCCTCAATGGCACGGTTGAAGTTTTTTTCGGGTTGCTCGGTGATGACAAGGGCGCGGAAGGTGGAATCGGTCATGATTATAGGAGAAAGGTTATGTGTTTGGGGTCAGGCATTGTAAAAATGCACAAGGGGTTCAAATTGCTCAAGGTCGGCTTCGGTGCAGAAATCCATGCGCTCCTCCTCCTCGTTGAGCCGGAAGATCAAAAACGGACCCCAGCAGGGGTTGCCGTCAAAATCCCACTCGGTCTGCCGCTCGCGCCACTCGCCCTCGCCGTCAATGTAGGCGTGGTAGTCGCCCATGAGCTGCACCAGGTCGGTGGCGTCGCAGCGCAGCAAGTCGCAGAGCGTTTCCAGATCAAGCGTTTCCTCGATCAACTCCACAAGCTGTTCGTCCGGATCAACGTAGATCCAGGTGCCATGCTGCTGGTAGTAGTTCACGGAATCTGTCTTGTGCTTGCCGAAGCGTTTCCAATGATGCTAGGAGGAAATGACGCACAAAACAATCCATGAAAACCCACGTTGAAATTTACACCGATGGCGCGTGTTCGCCCAACCCCGGAACCGGGGGCTGGGGCGCGGTGCTGATCTCTCACGAACACAACCACCGCCGCGAGCTTTCTGGCACCGAAGCGGAGTCCACCAACAACCGCATGGAACTGACCGCCGCAATCCGTGCGCTCGAAGCCCTCAAGCAGCCCTGCCGCGTGGACCTGTACACCGACTCGACCTACCTCAAGAACGCCTTCGAGCAGGGCTGGCTGGCCAACTGGCAGCGCAAGAACTGGAAAACGAAGGACCGCAAGCCCGTCGCCAATCAGGACTTGTGGCAAGTGCTGCTCAAGCTCGACCGTCAGCACGAGGTCAAGTGGCTCTGGGTGAAGGGGCACGCTGGTCATCCGGAAAACGACCGGGCCGACGAGCTTGCCGTTGCAGCCCGTAAAAGCCTGATCACTGATCCTCCCTCCCCCCGTTCGTGCTGAGTTTGTCGAAGCATGAACCGGGGTCGTCCTTCGACAGGCTCAGGACGAGCGGAAGTCCCGGACACGCTTTAGTGCATCCTTTCCCGGATCAGCCCCAGCAATTCCTGAATCTGCGCGTCCGAAAGCTGGCCATCCACGCTGAACAGCACCGTGCCATCACGGTCGAACAGCACGATGTCGCTGCTGTCGTCGGCCAACCTCCACTCGTCCACCAGCACCTTCTGGTTGTCGCGCACATAGACCGTGTTGGGGTACTCCTCCTGCTTGCTCTCCAGTCGCATCTGGATCACGGCGTTGGGCAGCCACGTTGCGTCCATGTTGATGATGGCGACCGAGCGGAACTGTTCCTTGTCGAAGTCTGCCGCCTTGAGCGCCTCGCTGGTGGCGTCGTTGAGGTCGCTCTCGTCCGGGTCCACATAGAACAGAATGTGAACGCTGCCGACCAGTTCGTCGCTGCTCCACGACCCGCCGTTGACGCGCTCGCCCTTGTCGCCCTCCAGCACGACGGTCGGGGGCTTTTCGCCCACGGGCAGGGTTCCAAAAGCAAAGCCCGGCAACAGCAGGGCTACACAGAACAGGGTTAGCCATTTTTTCATAACGCCTCTTTTTGGAGAGAGAAGTTGCACTGGCAAATCAAATTCAACGGCCATGACTGCACATGAGCCTGTTCAGCGCCCCGGATCGTAGTGTTCGCCAATGGCCGCGGGTGGTGACGTGCGTCCGACCAGCCCCGCCAGCGCGAGGAGGGTCACCACATAGGGTAGCATAAGCAGCAGGTTTTTTGGAAAGGGCGACGCCCCCTGCAACTGATAAGACAGCGCGGTGGCAAAGCCGAACAGCAGGGCCGCTCCAAACGCCCGTCCCGGACGCCATCCGCTGAAAATCACGGCGGCCAGCGCAATGTAGCCCCGGCCTGCGGTCATGTTGGGGCTGAAGGCGTTGAGGATGCCGATGGAGACATCCGCCCCTCCCAAGCCTGCGATGCCGCCCGCCAGCAGCACCGCTCCGAACTTGAGCCGCAGCACCCCGACTCCGGCGGCATCGGCGGCTCGCGGGAACTCCCCCACCGCCCGCCAGCGCAGGCCCAGCGGCGTGCGGAAAAGCATCCAGCCAATGGCAAGGGCCAAGGGAACGAACAGGAAGACAAGGGCCTGATGCCGCCCCAACACCTCGCCAAACCAAGGAATTTCGGACAGCCCCGGAACCGTCCAGATCGGCACCGTGGGGGTGTTGGACGGAGTGCCAAGCGGTCCATAAACGATCTCGAAGAGGAATCCGGTGAGTCCGAGGGCCAGCAGGTTGATCGCCATGCCGGCAATGATGTGATCCGCTCGCAAGTACACCGTCGCCCAGCCGAACAGCGCCGCCAGCGCCGCTCCTGCAACAAACGCCGCCAGCACTCCCAGCCACGGGTTGTGCGTCACCGCCGCCGCCGCAACTCCGGCAAAGGCGCCAACAAGCATCTTGCCCTCCAGTGCGATGTTCACCACCCCGGCCCGCTCCGACAGCACCCCGGCCAACGCGGCATACGCGATGGGGATGCCCAGCACCACGGTGGTGGACCAGAGGCTGGGTTCGAGCAAAAGGCTCATGCGCCGACTCCTTCGAGGCGGGTTCTTCTTTCAAACAGCCAACGCCCCAACCCTTCGGCGGCCACAAAGAAGATGATGCTGCCCTTGATGACTTCGGTGAGGTTTGCCGGGATTTCCGCGAAAATCTGCATCGCCTGCGCCCCGTTGTCGAGTGCGCCAAAAAGCAGGGCCGCCGGAATCACGCCGATGGGGTGGTTGCGGGCCAACAGGGCGACCACAATTCCGGTGAAGCCATAGCTCACATCAAAGCTGTTGTGCAGACGGTGTTCGACACCGAGGATGAGGATGCCCCCGGCGAGTCCGGCAAAGGCTCCACTGAGCGCCAAGGCCAGCAGGGTTGCCGCCGTTGGCGACACTCCCGCATAGCGGGCGGCACGGGGGTTGTGACCCGTCATCCGCAGCCCAAAGCCAAGGGGAGTCCGGAACAACAGCAACCAGCCGACTCCCGCACACAACGGCACCAACAACAGCCCCGCGCTGAGTTGGGTTCCAGAAACGAGCGTCGGCAGGTGGGCGGATTCCAGAATTTTCGGGGATTCCGGGTTGAAGCCGGGAGTCATCATCGGGCCTTTTTCCAGAAGGAAATGCCCAAGCTCAACCGCGATGTAGGTGAGCATCAGGGTGGTGATGACCTCGTGCGCGCCACGATGGACTTTGGCGAGTCCGGGAATCACTGCCGCCCACAGTGCCCCCGCGAGCATCGCCGCCAGCAGAGCCACCACAGGATGCACAAGTGCCGGAAGCGGAAGCGAGTACCCCACCCACGTTGCCGCAATCGCTCCCAGCCAGAACTGCCCGGACGCACCGATGTTAAACAGCCCGGCCTGAAACGCAAGTGCCACCGCAAGCCCGGTCAGGGCCAGCGGGATGGAGGAGGCAAGGGTGGTGGCGAAATCAAAACTGGAACCGAAGGCACCGGAAAGCATCATCGTCAAGGCCAGCCACGGGTCATGCCCAAACGCCGCAACCAGTACTCCGCCCACCGCAAAGCCGAGTCCAATCGCCGTGACCGTCCACGCCAAACTGCGCCACCCGTTCATGCAGCCACCGCCTTGTGAGTTCCGCCCATCATCAACAGGCCAATGCGCTCGCGGCTGAGTTGCGTCCGGGAGAGCGTTTCCACGACCGCCCCCCGGTACAGCACTGCCACCCGATCCGCAAGGCGGAGGATTTCATCCAAGTCGGAAGACACCAGCAGCACCGCGCACCCTTGATCTCGCAGTTCCCGGAGTTGGGCATGGACGAACTCCGCCGCCCCGATGTCCAGCCCGCGAGTCGGCTGGCAGATGAGCAACGCCTTGGGCCGTCCCGAGATTTCTCGCGCCAGCACCACCTTCTGCTGGTTCCCTCCGGAAAGATTGCGCACCGGACGCCCCGGATCGGGCGGACGCACATCAAACCGGGTGATCAACGTAGAGGCCCATTCCCGCCATTTGGCCAAGTTCAGCCAGCCTCGCGTGGCAAACGGAGCCTTGCGGAAGTTGCGCAGGGTGCAGTTTTCAGAAACGTCCATCGGCAAGACCAGCCCCTCGCCCTGACGATCGCTGGGCACCCAGCCAAGTCCGCTTTCCTGCCGTTCCCGGATGCTTTGCCCGGCAAGAGAAATGCCGTCCAGCGTGATCGTCCCAGCCGCCAGCTCCGCGCCGCCGATGGCCTGCACGAGTTCCTCCTGTCCGTTGCCTTCGACTCCTGCGATTCCAAGAATCTCCGCAGCGTTTGCGGTGAGCGAGAGGGGCGGATTGCCCCGCACCCGGAAGTTCTGGAGGACCAGCCTCGGCTGTCCAGCGGGTTCATGGCGATCGGGCACCGACACCAGCGTCCGGCCCACCATCCGCTGCGCCAGTTCTTCGGCAGTCGTGTCCTGCGCGTTGAGGGTCCCAACACTTTTCCCCTGCCGCAAAACCGTGATCCGGTTGGCGGTCCGCAGCACCTCGTCCAGCTTGTGGGAGATGAGAATGACCGACAGGCCCGCCGTGATGAACTGACGCAGCCCCTCAAAAAGGTCTGCGCTTTCCTGCGGGGTGAGCAGGGCGGTTGGTTCGTCGAGGATCAACAGCCGAGCATGGCGGGAGAGCGCCCGCAGGATCTCCACACGTTGCCGGATGCCGACGGGAAGGTCCGCAACCCGTGCATGGGGATCAACGGGCAGGCGGTAGGTTTCGGAAAGCTCCTGAATCCGGCAGACGGTCTGTCGCAGGTCAAGCCGCCACGGGGTGCCCGGCTCTGTGCCGAGGGCGAGGTTTTCCGCCACGGTCAGGGCTGGGATGAGCATGAAGTGCTGATGCACCATTCCCACCCCGGCCTGCACTGCGTCGCGGGGCGAGGCTGGATGGTAGGGCTGCCCCCAGAGCTTCAGCGTCCCGGAATCCCGGCGCAGCAGGCCATAGAGCAGGTTCATGAAGGTGGACTTCCCGG
This sequence comes from uncultured Pseudomonadota bacterium, assembly GCA_964597275.1. Classification (GTDB taxonomy): domain Bacteria; phylum SAR324; class SAR324; order SAR324; family NAC60-12; genus UBA8110. The sequence continues at coordinate 22,505 of CAZQXS010000026.1, forward strand.
CCCCGTTTTCACCGAGAATCGCGTGGACTTCGCGTGGGTGCAGGGTGAAGTCCACCCCCGCCAATGCCCGGAGGTTTCCGAAGGACTTGCCCAGCCCCGAAGCCTCCAGCACCGGAGCGTTGGTCACTGGTTCTGTGCCTTCGCCCACTCCGGGATTTCCATGCTGACCTTGATGCGGCCTGCGATGATGTCCTGCTTGATCTGTTCCAGGCGGTTGGTGATCGAAGCCGGAACCCCCTTGATCGCCGGACTGACATCCACCCCGCCGCTCTTGAGATCATAGACGACGACCCCGGACTGGAACTCGCCCGCCAGCAAGCGCTTGATCGTCTGGAAGACCGCAACGTTGCAGAGCTTGCTCGTGCTGGTGAGGACGTTGTTCGGAGCAAGGTACGCCTGATCGGAATCCGCGCCGATGGAGAGGAAGTTGTTCTCCTTCGAGGCTTGGATCACGCCCAACCCGGTGCCGCCTGCAAGCTGATAGACGATGTCGGATCCCTTGCTGTGCTGGGTGAGCGCGAACTGCTTGCCCACCGCCGGATCGCCAAAGGTTCCGGTGTAGCCGTACAGCACCTTGATGTTCGGGTTGATGTGGCGTGCCCCCTGAAAGTATCCGGCCATGTAGATGTCCACCGGAGGGATCTGCATTCCGGCCACCACGCTGATGACTCCGTTGTGGCGGATGGGCAGGTTGACGCTCTTGTCCTGATCCACCATCGCCGCCAACGCCCCGGCGAGGAAGGAGATTTCCTGCGAGGCGAAGATCGCCGTACTCAGGTTCGGAATGCCGCCAATCGGCATGTCAATGAGCAGGAATTTGGTGTCCGGGTACTGGGCGGCGGCTTCCTTGATGGCGTCGGTCATCAAAAATCCGACCCCGATCACCAAATCGTAGCCACCCCGCGCAAAGCGCACCATGTTGGGCAGGTAGTCGCTGCCGCTCTTGGCGACCACGGCAGTGCCCTTGATGCCGAGTTCCTGCTCGGCCTGCACCAAGCCTTCGTAGGTGATCTGGTTGAAGCTGCGGTCGTTGAGGCCCGCGTAGTCCGCGACCAGCCCCACCTTGAGCTGTGCGGCAAACAGGGTTCCGGCGGTCAGGAGTCCCGCCAGCACGGCGAGGGTCTTTTTCACGTGCATCACGTTTCGTCTCCGTGGAAAAGGAAAGCAAATGGCTCCGGGTTCGGAGCGGGAAAGGGAAACCATATCAAATCTTGCGCCGCATCACAAGGGCTGTGGCCGTGCATCTCCTGCCAGCAGGTGCTACGGTATTCCCCAAGCAAGCAACCAAGTGAGAAGGCAGACCGATGATCACAAAACAAATGCGCTATCAGGGGAGCCTGATCGGGCTGGCGGTGGGCGATGCGGTGGGCACGACGGTCGAGTTCAAGCCTCCGGGCACGTTCCCTCCTGTGACCGACATGGTCGGCGGCGGGCCGTTTGGCCTGAGCCCGGGGCAGTGGACGGACGACACCTCGATGGCGCTCTGCCTTGCCGAAAGCCTGACCTCCTGCGGAACATTCGACCTCCGTGACCAAATGGACCGCTACGTGCGCTGGTGGCAGGAGGGCCACCTGAGCAGCACGGGCGAGTGCTTCGACATTGGCAACACGGTGGTTCAGGCACTCGACCGCTATGTCGGTACAGGCGATCCGCTGGCAGGTTCAACCGATCCCCGCACCGCAGGGAACGGCAGCCTGATGCGCTTGGCTCCAGTGCCGCTGTGCTTCGCCGACCATCCGGAGCAGGCCATTGCACTGAGCGCGGAAAGCTCACGCACCACGCATGGGGCCGTCACCTGTCTCGATGCCTGCCGCTACTTCGGAGGGCTGCTGGTCGGTGTGGTTCAAGGGGAAGCGAAAGAAGTCCTGCTTGCGGAGCGGTACTCCCCGGTTGCCGGACTTTGGGAAGCCCAGCCCTTGTGTCCGGAAATTGACGAAATCGCCCACGGGTCGTTCAAGCGCAAGCACCCTCCTGAAATCGTGGGGAGCGGCTATGTCGTGAAATCGCTGGAAGCGGCGTTGTGGGCCTTCCAGCGCTCCACCTCTTTCAAGGAAGGGTGCCTGCTGGCGGTGAACCTGGGCGATGATGCGGACACCACCGCCGCGATTTACGGACAAATCGCTGGAGCCCACTATGGCCTCTCTGGCATTCCCGCCCCTTGGCGCGAGTGCTTGGCGCAGTTTGAGTTCATCAACCAACTGGCCTTGGACCTCGAACAACACGGGAAGTTCCACTGACCCTTCCCTTTGGCGATCCCAGTTTTTGTGCTTGTAAACGGGACAAGGATCAAGTAGAACAACGCTCAAGCCTAGCACTTTCACCATCTCAACCCTCAACTTGCAGTACGGGGAAAAAACCATGTCAAACACCTCAAAGTTTCAACTGAACGAAAATGCGGCACAGCTGTATGAACAGCACCCCGTTCCCAATGTGGTCCAACCCTTGGCAGTCCTCATGCTGGAGCAAATCACCTTGCAGGAGGGTGATCGCGTCTTGGACGCGGCCTGCGGCACCGGAATCGTCACCCGCCTTGCCGTGCAAGCCTTTCCCAAGCTCGGCAGCGTGGTGGGGTCGGACCTCAACGAGAACATGCTAGAACTCGCTGAAGCAAATTCGCCCGTCACCGAGGTTCCAGTGACGTGGCAGCAGGGCGACCTCTGCAAGCTGCCCTTTGCGGATGGGCAGTTCGATGTTGCGCTTTGCCAGCAGGGGTTGCAATTCGTCCCGGACAAGCCCGCCGCCTTTAGCGAATTGCAGCGGGTGCTGACCTCCGGCGGGCGGCTCGCCTTTTCGGTGTGGATTCATTCGCCCTTCCACGAAGCCTTGGCGGAGGTGCTTGAGCGGCGTGTGAATGCGGATGCTGCTGCTGAATGTCTCGCACCCTACGCACTGAAGGATGCTGTAAGTGTCCGGGCGTTGGTGGAGAACGCGGGCTTCTTTGAGATTGAAATGTCCGTCCTTGAGATTCAAATCCGCATCCCGCCTGAAGATGACTGGTTTTTCAAAATGCAACTCGCCCGCTCACCCTATTCTCAAGAAATCGCCGCCGACCGCGAGGCCATCGAGCAGGAGTTTCACGCCGCTCTGGAAGCCTACCGGAACAACGGAGTTTTTGTGCTGCCCATGACTTCTCACCTCGTGCAGGCGCGGGCGACCTGACTCAGGCTCCATGCGGCACCACACCGTTTTGGAGAACAGCCTCCGTTTTATTCTGCAACTTTGCAGAAATCCATGAGAATGAAGTGAACTTTTCATTTCTCATTCACAAACGATTACCCCTGATGCACAACGACTCTCTGCGCAACCTTGCCATCATCGCCCACGTGGACCACGGCAAGACCACCCTTGTTGACCAAATGTTCCGGCAAAGCGGACTCTTCCGGGAGCATCAGGAGGTGGAGGACCGCGTGATGGACCGCATGGACTTGGAGCGCGAGCGCGGGATCACGATTGCGGCGAAGAACTGCGCCATCGAATGGAGCGGGGTCAAGATCAACATCCTCGACACCCCCGGCCACGCCGATTTCGGCGGCGAGGTGGAACGTGCGCTGATGATGGTGGACGGCGCAATCCTGCTGGTGGACGCCTCCGAAGGGCCGTTGCCGCAGACGCGGTTTGTACTGCGCAAGGCGCTGGAACACGGACTCCGGATCATTGTCGTGGTCAACAAGATTGACCGCAGCGACGCCCGCGCCGAGGAGGTGCTGGACGAAATCTACGACCTCTTCATTGATCTGGACGCCAACGACGAGCAGATTGACTTTCCGGTGCTGTACGCGAACGGACGCGCCGGGATCGCCCAGCTTGCCCTGGAGGAGGACGGCAAGGACTTGACCCCGCTGATGGATTGCATCGTCGAACACCTGCCCGCGCCCAGCCACGATCCCGACGAGCCGTTTCAGATGCTCGTCACCGACCTCAGCTATTCCGACTACTTGGGGCGGCTGGCAATCGGGCGCATCGCGCACGGCACGCTCAAGCGCAACGAGCCGCTGGTTTGCCTGGACGAATCCGGAGTTCCAAAAGCATTGCGAGCCTCCAAGCTTCAGGTGTACGAAGGCACGGGCATGGCCGAGCAGGAGGAAGTCGCACCCGGAGACATCCTCGTGCTTGCCGGGATCGAGGACGTCCACATCGGCGACACCATCTGCACCCGCGAGCGTCCCAAGGCGCTCAAGCGCATCACCGTGGACGAGCCGACCGTGGCCATGCTCTTCGGTCCCAACACCTCACCGCTCTCCGGACAGGAGGGCAAGCTCGTGCAGTCCACACGCATCCGGGACCGCCTCAAGCTCGAAACCCTGCGCAACGTTTCCCTGCAAATGGAGGAGGCCCCCGGCGAGGCGTTCTTGGTGAAAGGGCGCGGCGAATTGCAAATGGCCATCCTCATCGAGACCATGCGGCGCGAAGGCTTTGAGCTGAACGTCGGTCGCCCGGAGGTGATTTTCCGCGAGGAGGGCGGCAAGCGCGAAGAGCCGATCGAGGACATCTTCATTGACTGCGAGGAGCAGTTTCTGGGCATCGTCTCGGAAAAGCTCTCATTCCGGAAGGGCAAGATGGTCAATCTCGTCAACCACGGCTCCGGGCGCGTGCGCGTGCAGTTTCACGTCCCCACGCGGGGCTTGATCGGCTACCGCTCCGAATTCCTCACCGACACACGCGGCACGGGCATCCTCAACTCCTACCTGCTCGGCTACGAACCCTTCCGGGGCGAGTTCCCCACGCGCCTGACCGGATCGCTGGTTTCCGACCGGCGCGGCGAGGCCGTGCCCTACGCGCTCTTCAATCTCGAACCGCGTGGGCGCATGTTCATCACGCCCGGCACCAAGGTCTATGAGGGCATGGTCATCGGCGAACACAACCGCGAAAACGACCTCAACGTCAATCCGTGCAAGGAAAAGAAGCTCACCAACGTCCGCGCTTCCGGCAAGGACGACCATGTGCAACTCACGCCCATCCTGCCGCTCACGCTGGAGCAGTCCATCGAGTTCCTCGCCGAAGACGAATGCCTTGAGGTCACGCCACAGTCCATCCGCCTGCGCAAGCTCCACCTCTTCATCCAGGACCGCGAGCGCTACGCCAAGCAGAAAAAAGGCTGATGCCGGACATCCCGCTGATTGACCTTCAGTGCCAACACGACCATGCGGAGGCCGAAGTCGCCATTGTGGAGCAGATCGGCCAGGCCTGCTCCCAGACGGGGTTTTTCGCCGTCCGGGGACACGGCATTCCAGACACCACGATTGAGCGCTGCTGGCAGACAAATCAGGAGTTCTTCGCTCTGCCGGAATCGGAAAAGCGTGAGGTCCGCATGCCCTATGTCGGTTATCCCTACGGCTTTGCGGCGATGGAAGCAGAAACCCTTGCGCGTTCTCGGGGCCAGCAGACTCCGCCAGATTTGAAGGAAAGCTTCTCGGTCGGCCCCAGCACCCCTCCCCCTGCGGGAACTTCTGCGGAAGAGGCCAGCTTTGTGTTTTCGGAGAACCTTTGGCCCCGGAACCCTGCGGGCTTTCAGGAAGCGTGGCTGGAGTACTATGCGGCCATGACTCGGCTTGCCGGACGGCTCATGCAGCTTTTCGCCTTGGCACTCAAGCTGCCAAGGCACCATTTTGACGATTTCCTGCGAAATCCCATCAGCGCTCTGCGGGCGAACCACTATCCTGCGTTGGGGCACGCTCCACAACCGGAGCAACTGCGGGCGGGTGCCCACAGCGACTACGGGAGCCTGACCTTGCTGGTGCAGGCAGAAGGAACTTCAGGCTTGGAGATTCTGAACCGCCAAAACGAGTGGATTCCGGTCACTCCGAGCAAACCGCAGGTGGTGGTCAACCTCGGCGACTTGATGGAACGCTGGACCAACGGAAAATGGGTGTCCTCCCTGCACCGGGTGGTGCCTCCGGAGTCTGCGAAACGGCCCTCGCCCTCCCGCATGTCCCTCGCGTTCTTTCAGCAACCGGACTGGGATGCCCCCATTGAGTGCCTGCCCACCTGCCTCGCTTCAGGAGAAAAAGCAAAGTATCCGGGCGTCACCTCGGGGCGTTATCTGATGGAACGCTTCCACAGCACCGTCCTCGATTGATCGCTCAAAGCGACTGCACCAGTTCCCGCAAAATCCGTCCGCCATCGCAGAAAACCGGCCAGCCGTCTCCGGGCAGGACAGCCTCCACACCCGGCAAGTCCGCCAGCCGTTGCACCGAGGCCACCGCCTGAGCGCGGTCGCTGAGCTTGGGGTTGGGCAGCAGGCAGAGCCGTCCGCCCTCATGCGCACGAATCAGGTCTCCGGTGATCAGCGTGGCCTGCTCCAACAGAAGCGCGAGTTCCCCCGGCGTCTTGGAGCCGTTGACCGTGAAGACCTTCAGCCCCGGAACCACCTCGTCTCCGTCCTCCAGCCAGCGTTGACAGACAAACGGAAATCCGTCCTGCTCGGCTTTCGGCCCCAGCAGTTCGGCTCCGGTTTCGGCAGCCAGCCACTCGGCGTCGCGGGTGTGGTCGGAGTTGGTGATGACGATGTGCGTGGTGCTTCCGAGACTTTGCAGGTGCTTGCGGTCGTGGCCGGACATCGGCATCGGGTCGATCACCACATTGCCCTGCGGGCGCACCCAGCAGAGTCCGTGGAAGTCAATGTTGCGATCCTCGTTGAAGACGGACCAGTTGAAGAGGTCGGGACGGTGCAGTTGCTTCATGATTCAGTCGGTGGTGGAGTGTCCGGGCGTTCCCGGCAGAGGACAAAATTGACCGCCGTGAGGCTCATCACGACTTCCTGGTTTTGGTTGAACGTTTCAATGAAGGTGCGGACCACCCCCCGGTCGGGCTTGGAGCGGGAGCGCTTGGTTTCAAGGATGGTGAACCGCACCATAAGCGTGTCCCCCGGACGCACCGGGAGCCACCAGCGCAGTTCGTCCACGCCCGGAGACCCCAAGCTCGAAGCCGAGTCAAGGTAGTGGTCCGCGAACTCGCGCATCATCCATGCGCAGGTCTGCCAGCCGCTGGCGATCAAACTGCCGTAGAGACCCTGCTTTGCCGCCTCCGGATCGGTGTGAAACGGCTGGGGGTCGTAGCGCCGTGCGAATTCCAGCACCTCGGCTTCCTCCACCACCACGGGGCCAAATTCGTGAACCGCGCCCGGTTCGTAATCCTCAAAATACCGCGACCCAACGGGGGCGGCAGGCTCGTGCTTGGGCATGAATGCTCTTCCTCAAAAGGGTGGTCTGTCAGCCACGAACTGCATCCACAGTCGCAGTGGACACACTATAACATCTACGGGAGATCGGCAAAACTGAATGCAGAAAATGCGAATCGGGATGCTCCCGTCGCCCCTGAAGCGTCCGCTGATCCGCTCTGCGGCCATAACAGCTTGTCATCTTGCCCCTCCTTTGCTAGTTGTGTTGGCCGACACTCTACCCCAATTCCTTACTTATTTGACAACACACCCTGGCCTAGAGCCAAACCACTTCATGGCTCCAAAGTCGCCTCCCCAGAAGCGTCGCACTGGTTTTCAGTCAGGACATGACACAAGGCGCAACTGGAGTGCGGACCAAAGCCCAGACACCACCACCTCTGAAAGGCACCATGATTGAACTGTTGCAAAAGCTCCTGAAGGGCGAGAACCTGAGTTTTGAGGAAGCGCAGGAGATGATCCTGTGGGTCATGAGCGAGGAGGCGGTTCCGGTGAAGGCGGCGGCGGCGCTGGCGCTCTTGCAGGCGAAGGGCACGACCCCGGACGAGATGGCCGGGGCGGCCTCGGCAATGCGCGAACGAGCGATGAAGATCCAAGCACCGGAAAACGTGATTGACACGTGCAGCACGGGCGGCAACGGCATCAGCACCTTCAATATCTCGACCTGCGCGGCGATCATCGCGGCAGCGGCAGGGGCGGTGGTCGCCAAGCACGGCAACCGCTCGAACACCCGCAAGAGCGGCAGTGCGGAAGTGCTGGAACTGCTGGGCGTGAACATCGGCATGGGCGTGGAGGGGGTGCAGCAGTGCCTCGACCAGTTGGGGCTGTGCTTCTGCTACGCAGTCAACCACCACCCCGCGATGCGCTTTGCCGGACCCATCCGCAGAGAGTTGGGCGTACCCACTGTCTTCAACCTGCTGGGGCCGCTCACGAATCCCGCCGGAGCCAAGCGGCAGTTGATCGGAGTTCCGAACAAGGAACTGACCCGCACCATCACCGAAGTGCTGAACCGCCTTGGGGCCGCACAGGTGCTGGTCGTTCACGGAGAGGACGGACTCTGCGAACTCACCATGTCCGGCACCACCTTTGTGGCGGAACTCCGGGACGGCGAAATCCTCGAATACACCGTCACGCCCGAAGCACTTGGGCTGGAGCGCGGGAACTTGGACGCCATCCGCATCACGGAAGCCGAGGAAAGCGCAACCACGATCCGGGGCATCCTTTCTGGAGTCGAGCAGGGAGCGGCCCGCACCATCGCGCTGATGAACACCGCCGGAGCCTTGGTGGTCTCTGGGGTTGCGGACGATCTCAAGGCCGGGGTGGCCCTTGCCGCCGAGGCCGTGGATTCCGGCAAGGCGCAGGCTAAGCTGGACGCGCTGGCCGAGTTCACCCAGCAGGCGACCTGATCATTTTCCGGAAAGCACCTCTTTCATCAGGACAGGTTCGTTCGTGAACAGCCCGTCCACGCCCCACGACAGCACCTCCCGCATCCGCTCCTGCGTGTTGACCGTGTAGGACAGCACCCGCAGGCCCGCCGCGTGTGCCTGTTCCACGAGTTGCGGGGTCAGTCGTTCTTCATCCGGATTGAGGGCAGTGGCCTGATTCGCGTGTGCTGCCTCCAATGCCACCTCCAACGGCCCCTCCTCCCACAAGATCGCCAGCGGAATTTCAGCATCGTGCTGGCGGACTCTCGGAAAAAAACGCCACTCGAAGCTGGAAATCACGGTGGGTTCCGCAACCCCGTGCGTGTGGATCAGTGCAAGCACCTGCTTTTCCAAGGAATCCTCCGGATCATCTGCCTCGAAGCTTTCCGGCTTGAGTTCCACATTGATGGCGATTTGCCGTCCGACTCGCCGAAAGACTTCCTCCAGCGTTGGAATCCGTGCTTCCCGAAATTTTTTGCTGAACCAGCTTCCGGCATCCAATTGCTGCAACTCCGACCGCGTGAAGTCCTGCACTCGCCCGGAGCCGTTGGTGGTGCGGTCGAGCGTTTCGTCGTGGATGACGACCGGAATTCGGTCGCGGCTCAGCGATACGTCCAGTTCGATCAGGTCCGCCCCGGCTTCCACGGCGGCTTGAAAGGCAACCAGCGTGTTTTCGGGAAACTCGCCGCTGAACCCCCGGTGGGCGATCACCCACGGACGCTTCCGGGTTTGCAGGGTGGTGAGGGGCGTTGCGCGATGGCTCATTGACTCTCAGGGGTTCGGCATTTAGAATGAATGGGACCAAATTGGTGCTGTTTCCATAAAACAGTAGCGACCTTTGCAAAAACGGCAACTCAGGAGTTTCCATGTTCAAGTTCACCGATCTCAGCGACGATGATGTCTTCAAGCCCGAAACCTTCCGTGTGGACGCGAAGACGTTTTGGGAGAAGCGCCGCACCTCCAGCAAGCCCTATGTGTTTGACCTGCGCAGTTCGGAAGACCATGAAGCCGGGAACATTCCGGGGTCTCACAACCTGCCGGTGGAACACTTCGAGGACTCCATCTACCAAATGCCGTTCTCCGGCGACATCCTGATTTACGGAAGCGCCAACGGTGAAGCCCAAACCGCTGGGGAAATTCTCTACGACAACGGCTTCGACACCTTCTGGTTCACCGAGGATTTCGAGGCACTTTACCGTCCCGAAGCCGGCTGGCTCACGGTCACGGACGAGGCGCTGCAAGTCCTGCGGGAGCGTTTGACGGTAGAATCCGCCAAGGCCGTCCGGATTGAGGTGGAGTCCAGCAGTGCCCTCAAGGGACGCTACGCCATCGCCTACGTTCCGGACGCGGAAAGCGTGGACGACCTGATCGGCTTCGAGGTTCAGGGCATCCCGTTTGTGGCGGAACGGAAGGCGGTTCCGTTCTTGGAGGGAACCGAGGTTTTCATCAACGGCGAAGACGAGTTGGAAATCCAGAACCCCAGCCTTTCAGTGAAGGAACTCACGGGTTCTCTTGAGGAGCAGGTGCAGACGCTGTTGGACGACCAGATCAATCCGATGGTCGCCGGACACGGCGGGGTGGTGTCACTCCGGGCGATTGAGGAAGGCAAGGTCTATCTGGAGTTCGGCGGGGGCTGCCAGGGCTGCGGGATGATTGATGTGACGCTCAAGCAGGGAATCGAGGTGATGCTGAAGGATCACATCCCGGATCTGGCGGGGGTCTTTGACGTGACCGACCACGCAGAAGGAGACAATCCGTACTACCAAGCAGGAACGAAGTAGCTCCGACTAGAGAATTGTTGGTTTTTCCGTAACCAACTTGTCACTCCCGTGCAGGCGGGAGTCCAGACACACGGCCGGGTGTTCTGGATTCCGGGTCTGCGCTCCGCTACGCCCGGAATGACGGTCTTGTCTCCGCAGTGCCGAAAATGCCCTAGGAGGCGGATTCCTCAAGTTCGCGGGCGGAGCGCATCACGTCAAGGTTGTCGCTCACCTCGCGGGCGATGAGGTCGTTGAGCTTGAGCTGGGCGCATTCGTGGGCGTGGCGGATGGCGTTGCGCAGGGTCCGTGGGGGGGAGCTGCCATGACAGATGATGACGGTGCCGTTCACGCCCAAGAGCGGCGCTCCGCCGACTTCCGTGTAATCCGCCCGCTCCTTGAGTGCCTGAAACGCACTGCGCATTCCCAAGTAACCGAGCTTGGAGAGCCACGAGCCGCTGACCTCCTGCCGGATCACGTTCTTCACCAAGTCAAAGGTGCCCTCCGCGACCTTGAGCGCCATGTTCCCCACAAAGCCGTCACAGACGATCACGTCCGCCGCTCCCCTGTACATCGCCTTGCCCTCGACGTTGCCCACGAACTTGAGGGTGCTTTGCTCCAGCAGCGGGTAGGTGTCGCGGACCACGGAATCGCCCTTGCCCTCTTCCTCGCCAATGTTGAGCAGGCCGATGCGAGGTTCCTCCAAGTGCAGCAGCAGCCGCGAGTAGGCATCGCCCATCACGGCGAACTGCACGAGGTAGAGCGGCTTGCAGTCCGTGTTGGCTCCGATGTCGAGCAGCACGAAGGGCTGGTTGCGGAGGATGGAGGGCATGAGGGTGGCGATGGCCGGGCGCTCGATGCCCTTGATCACCTTGAGGACAAACTTCGCGGTCGCCATCGTGGCCCCGGTGTTGCCCGCGCTGATCATCGCGCTCACGTCCCCGGACTTGAGGGCGTCGAGGGCGATGCGGATGGAGGATTGCTTTTTCTGACGGAGGGCGAGGGCGGGAGGCTCGTGCATCTCCACCACCTCGGTGCAGTGGACCACGTCCACCTTGACCGGGTTGAAGCGGTGCTGCGCCAGCTCCTCGCGGATGCGAGGCTCATCGCCATAGAGCACGATGTCAATGCCAAAGTCGTTGACCGCCTGAATGGCGCCAGCAATTGGCCGGGTGAGCGGGGCATCCCCGCCCATTGCGTCAACTCCGATGCGCATGTCCCTGTCCGGAAAGTCCGGGATCAGGCGAGGGAGTCAACTTCAACGACCTGCACCCCCTTGTAGAACCCGCACTCCGGGCAAACCCGGTGGGGCCGCACGAGGGCATGGCAGTTCGTGCATTCAGAAAGCGCGGGCTGCGCGAGCTTGATGTGGCCGCGACGCTTGTCGCGCTTGCTGCTGGAGGTTCGGCTTTGGGGTACGGGCATGGTCGTTTTATGAGTGACTGATTGTGAGTACGTTCGACTTCAGGAGTCGTTGGGCTTCGGTTGCAAGGCGGCAAACGGGCTGTCCGAGAAATCCGGGTCCGGGCAACGGCATTCCGCGTGATTCAAGTTCACTCCGCATTTGCCGCACAAGCCCCCGCAGGTTTCGGAGCACAAGACCTTGAGCGGCAGGGTGAGCATCGCCTGCTCCTCCAGCAACTCGCCCAGCTCAATCCACCCCTCGTCGTAGTAGAGGGTGTCCAAGTCCTGAGTGGACAAGATCGCCTCCGGCCCCAAGTGGTCCAACTGCTCGTCTGGAAGCAACAGCAGGTTGAAGGCTTCGTCCACCTCGTGGGCCACGGTGTCCAGGCAGCGGTCGCAGGGGATCTGCAACTGAGCCTGCACCCGCCCTTGGGCGTTGACCACCTTGCCCTGCCGGCGGACTCGGGTTTCGTAGGCCAGCGCGGAGTGTGGTTCGGCGGCGAGTTCCGCAAGTCGCGGGGTCTCGCCCGGAGGCAGCTCGTCCTGCAATTCCAACAGGTGCGTCTCCGGAATCTCCGCGACGGTAAGCCGCAGAGTCATCGGTGCTAGGCGTCCCCTTCGGCGGCACGGATTTCCTCCAGCGTCCGAGCGGTCGGCAGCGGGTCGGCTTTCTCGATGATGACCGGATACTTCTCGCAGGCATCTTCGTTGAGTTGGAGGTAGCTCTCCCATTTCTCTGGAACGTCCACGTCGGCGTAGATCGCCTCAACGGGGCATTCCTCCACGCAGGCGTTGCAGTCGATGCAGGTCTCAGGGTTGATGTAGAGCATCTCCGGACCTTCGTGAAACGCCTCAACCGGGCAGACTTCCACGCAGTCGGTGTACTTGCAGGCGTTGCAGTTCTCAGTGACGATGTAAGTCATTTAAATCTCCTTGGACATGTGCCGGGGATAGAAAAGCAATAACATTCCAGTATGGCCCTTGTGCCGTTTCGCGCAAGCCAAAACTGCGCCGTCCTCCGTCCTACCCCTGCTTCTCCCGGACGCTTTCGATCTTGTCCGCCATCGTCTGCTCCCGGTCCACGCGGGTGCCCACCTTGAGGCTCGTGCTGATGCGCGGGGCACCCATGGCGTGGACTACCTCGTGACAGCGCTTCACGGCGGCGAACACGGCATCCCACTCGCCCTCGATGTTGGTGCCGTAGGCGTGCATCTGGTAACTCAGTCCGGCCTCCTCCAACACCTGCTGGCAGGCTGCCACGTGCTTGCTCACCGAAACCCCAACTCCGACGGGCACCACGCACAAATCCATGATCACGTTCATCCGTTGTCCTTTATAGTCGTCAGCAATAGGCGTGTCCGCGTTGCTTGATGCGCACCCCTGTCCTCATCCTCCCTCACTCCGCAGGCAGTCCGGCCTTGGCCATGCCCTCCAGCAAAACGTCCTTGACAATCGTCGGGGCGACCTTCTCGTAATCACTGGTATTCTTGATATTGGGCCGCTTCTCCTGATACTGCGCCAGCAGGGCTTGGGCTTCCTCCAGCCGATCCAAGTGAGCCAAGATGCTGGCCTTGAACCCATATCCTCCCGAAAAATCAGGATCGTTCTCCAGCATTTGATCAACCGTCTCCAAAGCACTGGAGAAGTCCTGCAAACCCAAGCTACACAGCATCAACCCATACTTCGAGAGTATATGATTGGCACTCACGGGATTCAACTCGATGCTTTTCAGGACATGCTGCTTGGCCTTTTCAAACTCCCCATTGGAGGTGATGCTGAGAGCGTACTCCCTATTCGCCTCCGCGTGGTTGGGATTGATGTCCAGGGCTTTTTTCATCAATTCAGCCCTTTGGGCAAAATCCCGTTTGATGTTTGCGGAAATGCTCAAAATGATCAGGGCTTCCGGATTCTTGGAATCCAGCTCAAAGGCCTTCTTGGCCTTTTCGTGGAACTCCGCCTCGTTGGCGGCCCGCTGATCCTGCTTTTCGTGATTGTAGATTTCTAGCCTCAAGCACTGGCAGACGAGGATGTAGGCGTCCGAAAGCATGGGGTCGAGTTCGATGGACTTGTAGCCGTGCGCCTTGGCCTCCGCAAAGTCCCCGTCGCTGTTCAGGATCGCCAGCCCGCGCAGGTACTCGTCCCACGCATTCATGTTCCGGGTCGGCTTACGGATCACGCGCTCCTGCTCCTGCCCCTTGACCGCCGGGGAGACGAGCGCGGCGATGGCGGAGG
>CAZQXS010000027.1:0-35117 GCA_964597275.1 uncultured Pseudomonadota bacterium
TCGTGGTTCTGGCTGGCGTTTGAGTGCCTTGCCGTAGTAGCTTGGAACGCGATTCGTGGGCTTGGCCCGCTCCTACGGGGCGCGGACGGGAAGAAACGGGACACGGACGAGGCGGTGTTGGAGTTTTCGCAGAGTCCAAACCATAAGAGGAACGCATCGAGAGCAATCATGACGACATCAAAGCTGAGTAACCAAGCTGCTGTGATCACGGGCGGCAGCCGGGGAATCGGACGGGCGATGGTGGAAGCGTTTGCGGCGGAGGGAGCGCGCATTCTCACCTGCGGACGCGGCGGCGATCCGGGGGGCTGGCCCTCTGGAGTGGTGTGGCAGACCGCCGATGTCAGCAACCCGGAAGACGTGGCCGCGCTGGCCCGCACGGCACTGGAGCGGTTTGGGCGCGTGGACGTGCTGGTCAACAACGCGGGGGTGCAGATCGAGAAGACGGTTCCGGACACCAGTGACGAGGATTGGGACGCGCTGATGGGTGTCAACGCCAAGGGAGTCTTCCTGATGTGCCGGGAACTGATTCCGCTACTGGCAGCGGGCGGAGGTGGTTCGATCATCAACATCGGCTCGATCAGCGGCAACCACGCCGATCCCGCACTCGCACTCTACAACGCCTCCAAGGCGTTCGTCCACGGCCTCACCCGCTCGATTGCGGTGGATCACGGCTCTCAGGGCATTCGCTGCAACGCGATCTGCCCGGGCTGGATCATGACCGAAATGGCCGATGCCGCCTTTGCGCTCGCCCAAAACCCCAAGGCTGCCCAAGACGATGCCCTCGCCCGGCACCCCGTCGGACGCTTCGGGCAACCGGAAGACATCGCCCGCGCCGCCGTCTGGCTCGCCTCTTCCGACTCCGAGTTCATAACCGGACAGACGGTCACAGTGGATGGCGGTCTCGTCGCCGCCTCACCCCTGCAACCGGGGTTGTTTTAACCTCACATGTCCAGCGGTTCCAGCCGATACGCCGCCAGTTTTTCGTAAAAGGGCAGGTGGTGTTCGTAGAACTCCCGGAAGCGGGCATTGCCCATCACCACCTCCAAGCTGGCGTCCAGCGGCTTGGGCGTTTGGGCTTCGAGTCCGGAGGAAGCCTCGACCGCCAAATGCCACTGCGCCCAATCCGACCACGCCGGAGGCAGGCCCGGTTCCCACGACAACGCCTCCTCCCGAAACTCCAGCCCCAACCTTTGGCAGTAGCGGCGCATGAGGCCCACGGGGTTGGCTTGCAAGTCGTCTGCGTCAATGACCACCGGGGACCAATCGGGGTTGTGGGCAAAAATCCATTGCAGGTGGCGATACTGACTTTCAAGGCCGACCTCGATCAGCGAAAAATCGGACTGGAGCTTGGCGTAGGAGGCAATGGTTCGTGCTGGATGCCGCACCACGAAACTTTTGCGGATGGTTCCGAAAAAATCCTCGTGATCGTCAAGGCGGTCCAGAAAGTAGTAGCTCATGTCCTTCAGGAAAATCGGCTGATCACGGGCGGCTTGCTGGATGGTGTGGATCACCGCATCCCAGGTGGCGGGACGCTCCGGGTCCGGGGTCAGGTGGGGCACCTCACGGCGCCCCCCGACGTAGTAGCAGTAGGAAAACGGCTCGTGGAAGGTCCGGAGATCGCCCCGCTCCAGCATCGCCCGTTCAATCACGGAGGACAGCGAGCGCGGGTGCGCCCAGAGCGCGTGGATCGGAAAACCGCTCACCGAGTGATTCCTACTTGCCGCGCTCCACGGCGGTGAAGCTCGCGTCCAGCCCTTCGGCAACGGCATCCACATCCTCCAGACTGAGGCAGAGCGGCGGCACGAAGCGCAGCACACTGCGGTGCGGGCCGGACTTGCTGAGGATCAGCCTGTGGTCGCGGGCGTGTTCAAAGACGGCGGCAGTGGTGTCCGGATCGGGTTCCTTGGTCTGGCGGTCCTTCACCATTTCGATGGCCAGCATCAGGCCGCATCCGCGCACGTCGCCGATGGCAGGATGCCGCCTTTGCAAATCCATCAGGCGTTCCAGCAGGGCCGCCCCCACCACGCGGGCGTTTTCCTGAAGCCCCTCCTCCTGCATGACCCGCAAGGTGGCGCGTCCGGCGGCGCAGGACACCGGGCTGGCGCCGTAGGTGTGGAAGCAGAACTTCCCGGACATGGACTCGCTGATGTGCTTCTTGGCGACCACCGCGCCGAGCGGAAAGCCGTTGCCGATGCCCTTGGCCATCACGACAATATCTGGGATCACGTTGTGCCCCTCGAAGGCCCAGAGGTGGTCTCCCGTGCGGCCAAACCCGGATTGCACCTCGTCCACCACAAAAACGCCGCCCGCAGCCTGCACCCGCTCGCAAGCACCGGAAAGGTAGCCCTGCGGCATGGAGATGATGCCGCCGTAGCCCTGCACCGGCTCGATGATCATTCCGGCCAGCGCCCCGCTGGTTTCCAGATTGATCGCCCGTTCAATCTCATCCAGATACGGCTCCACCTCCGGCCCGTGCACCCCCCGGTACGCATTCGGCTCCGCAACGAACGTGATTCCGCCCAGTTGCGGGACGTTGTGCCGGAACGCGCTGATTCCGGTCAATGCCTGTGCGCCAAAGGTCGCGCCGTGGTAGGAGGTGCGCAGGGAGAGGAAATCAATGTTGCCCGTGTGCGACCGTGCCATCAGCAGGGCAAGGTCAATCGCCTCCGCCCCGGAGTTGGTGAAATGCACCGTCCAGTCGTGGCTGGAGGGCATCGTCGCCAGCAGTTCCTCGGCGTAATGCGCGGGCACCGGATGGTAAAACATGGTGGTGCTGTGCTGAAGCTGCCCCGCTTGTTGCGCCACCGCCTCCGTCACCGCCGGATGCGCATGGCCGACCGAGACGCAGACGTTCATCGCCAGCAGGTCCGTGTAGCGGCGGTCGTGTTCGTCCCACAGGTACTGCCCGGACCCGCGCTTGAAAATCTGCGGGGTCTGGTACGGCACGAACGCCCGCTGGGTGGCGGCGTAGTGAGTTTCCCGTCGTTGCACAATGGCCTCGGTACTCCAGTCCAGCGGAAGGGAATTTGTGGGGGTCATGGTTGCTCCATTTTGAATGTGTGAATAGGGTACGCAAATTTGGGGAATAACGACACACCCCGTTCGTGCTGGGCTTGTCGAAGCATGAGCGGAGTTCGCCCCCTTCGGCAGGCTCAGGACACACAAAAACGGCGATACAACGGTGAAACCGTTCTATTCGGTCAGTGGGCATTTCTGATCTGCCCCAGCCGTTGCTCAATGAACGCCTCCAGTTCCTCCCGGATGCTTGTGTCCAGCGGCGGCGGCTCGTATTCGGCGAGCAGCTGCTTCCACTGCCGATTGGCCCGCTCGTGCTGCCAGGTGCTGCCGTCGGCGGACCATTGCTCAAAGGTGCTATTGTCGGATAGTATAGCGCGATAGTTGGCGGTTTCAAAGTGTGCCTGCGTGTGCGTGGCTCCCAGAAAGTGCCCGCCCGGCCCGATCTCGTGAATCGCAGAGAGCGCCTGCGCCTCTTCGGAGAGGTCAATGCCTTCCGCAAACTTGGCGAGCGCCCCGCAGCGGTCGGCGTCAATCACGGTCTTTTCGTAGCCCATCGTCAGCAAGCCTTCCAAGCAGCCCGTGGCGTGGATGATGAAATTCACTCCGGCGAGGAAGGCGCCCGTGAGTTGGGTCGCGCTTTCGTAGGCGGCTTGCGAATCGGGCACCTTGGAGGAGGTCAGTGCCCCCACTGAATGAAACGGCACCCCCAGCCGACGGGCGAGCGCGGAGGCGGCCATCTGGATGTGCATGCCTTCCGGAGTCCCAAAGGTCGGGGCACCCGTTTGCAGGCTGATCGGGCTGGAGAAGGTGCCGAACACGCAGGGAGCGCCGGGCCGGATGAGTTGGATGAGCGACAGCCCTGCCAACGCCTCGGCGAGCAGTTGCGCGAGTGTTCCGGCGACCGTCACCGGACTCATCGCGCCAGCCAAGATGAACGGCGAGACCACGACCGCCTGATTGTTGCGGGCATAGACCTTGAGCGCGGCCAGCATGGTGCGGTCCAGCACGAGCGGGGCGTTGCTGTTGACCACGGAGTAGAGGCAGCAGTGGTCGTCCACAAAATCTCGCTCAAAGACGATCCGCGCCATTTCCACGGTGTCCTCGGCCCGCTCCTGCGCGGTCACGGCCCCCATGAAGGGCTTGTCGCCACAGGTCAGGTGGGCGTGGATCATGCGCAGGTGGCGTTCCGGCACGGGCACGTCCACCGGCTCGACCAGCACCCCGCCGGAGTGGTGAACCGAGGGCAGCATCTGGTGCAGGCGGACAAAATTGCGGAAATCCTCAAGGGTTCCGTAGCGTCGGCCTTGATCCATGTCGTGGACGAAGGGTGGGCCGAAGCTGGGGCAGAAGAGGCTTTTGTCGCCGCCGATGTGGACCGAGCGGGCGGGATTGCGGGCGTGTTGCACAAACTCGCGGGGGGCGCTGGCCTGAATGGTGGCGCGGCAAAATCCCGGCTCAAAGCGCACCCGCTCGCCCCGCACGTCGCATCCGGCCTTGCGGAAAACCTCCAGCATCTCCGGATCGCCCCGGAAGTCCATGCCGATCTCGGCGAGGATGCGGTCGGCGTTGCGCTCGATCAGCACCAATCCGTCCTCGTCCAGCACCTCCAGCGGAGCCACCTTGCGCGTCAGGAAGGCAGGACCGGAGAGACGCTGCGCAACGGCTTTGTCGGCGCGAGCCTTGATGCGGGCTTTGCGTCCTTGACGGAGGGACTTGGGAACCGGGTTGTCTGCTTGGGTCATGCGGTGTCCCGGAGTCGAAGGTCGAGCGGATCGTAGAGTGGTTGGGTCAGCCGCCGCGCCGAGTGGTCGTTGCCGAGAATGCGGACGTGGAGTGGCGCGGCTTCTTCGGGCAAGCTCCCCCGGAAGTAGGCCAGCGCGAGGCTTTGCCCCACCCGATGCCCGTAAGCCCCGGAAGTGGTGAGTCCGACCACGTTGCCATCCATCAACACGGGCTGCCCGCCTTGGGCATCGGCGGAATCGGCATCCACCGCAAGCAACGCCATGCGCCAAGGCTGTTGCTGCTCCCGTTCCAGCAGGCCGTTGCGTCCAATGAAATCGCGGTTCTCGGTGACGACAAAGCGGCTCAGTCCGGCTTCCAGCGGACTGCGCTCGCTGGTGAGGTCCAGCCCCCACGCTCGGTAGCCTTTTTCCAGTCGCATCGAGTTCATCGCATACGCTCCGAACAAGCTCACGCCTTCCGGCTCTCCGGCATTGAGTAGTGCCTCGTACACGTCCAGCAACGAAGCCATCGGAACGTGCAATTCCCAGCCAAGTTCTCCGACATACGAAACGCGCAACGCCCGAATTCCGACACGGGCCACTTCCAGCGGCTGGCTGGTGAGCCACGGAAAGGCGGCATTGTCGAGTTTTGCAGAAGTCACGCGCTCCAGCAAGTTCCGGGAGCGTGGTCCCATCACACCCAGCACCCCCCATTCGTCCGTGCAATCCCGCACCTCGACCTGGCGATTGCCGGAGCGGTCGAGCAGCAGTTCGTGATCGTGGCGGCGGGCGGCGGCGGCACTGGTGAGGTAAAAGCGGTCCTCCGCGAGTTTCGTGACCGTGAACTCCGAAGCCACGCCGCCGGAAGGGTGCAGCACATGCAGCAGGCGGATTTGCCCGGTTTTGCGCGGCGGCGTGTTTGCGCCCAGCGTTTCCAGAAATTCGGGGGTGGCAGGCCCAGCGATTTCAAACTTGCTGAACGGCGAAAGGTCCGCCACACCAACGCCGTTTTGCACGGCCCGGCATTCGGCCCCCACCGTTTCGTGCCAGCCGGGGCGGTGGAAGGTCTCCACCTCGAAAGCGGCTTCTGGATCGGGCAGGAAGTAGTTGGGACGCTCGTAGCCGTACACTGCGCCCATCTGCGCCCCCTGCGCCAACTGGCGTTCGTAGAGGGGCGTGACCTTGGCCGGACGTGCGGCGGGGCGTTCTTCTCCCGGATAGTGAACCCCGAACTGGAGCCCGAAGCACTCGATGGCCTTGGCCAGCCGATAATCACGGTCGGCATAGCCCCCGAAGCGTCGGGAATCCACCGCCAGCGCGTCCAGCGGCGGTTCACCCTCCACGATCCACTGCGCGAGAAAACAGCCTGCGCCGCCGCCCTCCATCACCCCCATCGAGGAACCCGTCAGCAACCAGGCGTTGGGCAGTCCGTAAGCCGGGCCGATCAGCGGATTCGCGTCTGGCGTGAAGGTGATGGGGCCGTTCACGATGGTCTTGATACCGCCATCGGCGAGGGCAGGAATGCGGTTCATCGCCGCCGTCACGATGTGTTCCACCCGATCCAGTTCCGGAGGAAGCAGTTCCATGCCAAACTCCGGAGGCACACCATCCACCGCCCACGGCGTGGCCTGCTTTTCGTAGGGACCGACGATCAGCCCGTCGCGCTCCTGCCGCACATACCAGCTTTCCTCCGGATCGCGGATGATCGGCAGTTCCTTGTCCAGTTCGGCGACGGCAGGAATGCGGTCGGTCACGAGGTACTGGTGGAGCATGGGCACCACGGGCAAATCCACGCCCATCATTGTGCCGATTTCGCGGCACCACGTTCCGGCAGCGTTGACCAGGATTTCCGCCTCCACCGTGTCTTCCGGGGTGCGGAGTTGCCACTTGCCGTGGGCGGTCCTCTGGATTTGGTCCACGGGCGTGTGCCGACAAATCTCCGCGCCGTGTGAACGTGCGCCTGCGGCCAACGCCTGCACCGCTTGGCTGGGGTCAACGTAGCCGTCACGCGGTTCGTAAATGCCGCCGAGCAGACCATCGTCCCGTTCGGCAAGCGGATGGAGCGTTTTCAGGTCGTCCGGGGAGATGATTTCAAAATCGTAGCCCGTGAACTGCCCCAGCCCCTTGACCTGCCGGAACTCGTCCATGCGGGTGGGGTTGCGGGTGATGCGCAAGGCACCGCACGGATGGAAGTCCACCGAAACGCCCGTGTCTTCCTCAAGAAGCCCGCTGTAGAGCGAGACGCTGTGCGCCCGGAGCCACTGGATGGTGGGGTTGAGCGCAAAGTGCGTACACAGCCCCGCCGCATGCCAAGTGGACCCAGCGGTAAGCTCGTTCTTTTCCAGCAGAATCGTCTCGGTACGCCCCAGCTTGGCGAGGTGATAGAGGAGCGACACCCCCAGAATGCCGCCGCCAATCACTGCAACTTCGACCTGTTTCCGCATCACGATCCTCGCATCAGTCGTCCGGTGGGGTCATAGGGCGCGTGGCGCAAGGGCTGCGCCTCGTAGTGGGTTCCGGCGACCAGAATTTGATAGGACGGCTCGCAGAGTTCGGCGAGGGACTGCCCCGGCTCGCATTCGACATATCCCATCGAAAGCGCCTTCCCGGTGCGCGGCCCCAGCCCCCCGGAGGTGGTGAGTCCGACATTCCGGCCTGCGCAAAAAATCGGCTCGTCGTGCAGTAGCAGGGGCGGCGACCCCTTTTCAGAAACGACCTCGAACAGCAGTCTCCTGCGCCGGACCCCGGCTCGCTTTTGCTCCGCGAGGCTTTTGCTCCCGATGAAAACCTCCTGCCGCGCAAAATCCACCGCAAAGCCGAGTCCGGCTTCCAGCGGAGTGTCGTGGGTGCCGATGTCGTGCCCCCAATGCACGAAGTTCTTTTCTAGGCGACAGCCTTCCAGACAGAACAATCCTGCATGGAACCACTCGGTTTGTTCACGGGCGGCAAGCAGGCTTTCGTAGAGTTTCGGCACGGCTTCCACCGCACACCCCAATTCAAAACCCAACTCCCCAGCAAACGAGAGCCGCGTGACGCGCACCGACGAGAGGCCGATGTCAATTTCCCGCGAGGCTCCAAACGGAAACGCCTCCGGAGCAAGATCGGTGTTCGAGAGTGATTGCAGCAACGCCCGCGATTCCGGCCCGTTGAGCGCCAGCACGGCCTCTGCGGAGGTGACATCCGCCACGCCTGCCGCAAAGCCCGTGAGCGTGGTTTGCAGGAAATCAAAATCCTTGTTGCGCGTGGCCGCGCCCGTGGTGATCCGGAAGCGCGATTCGTCCAGCCGCACCACGGTTGCTTCCATTTCGATGCCGCCCTTCGGGTTGAGCATCAGCGTGTACACCGCCTGATTGGGCGGAAGGTCCATGTCGCGGGTGGAGAGCCGTTGCATCGCCTGCAAGGCTCCGGGGCCGACGACCTCGAACTTGCTGAAGGGGCTGAGGTCGAAGAGGGCGCAGTGCCGCGTCATGGCCTGCGCTTCCCGTTCGACGTAGGGCCACCACGGTTGTGGGCCGAAGGTGTGGATCAGTTGCCGTTCGTCTTCGGCTTGGGCGAACCAGAGCGTGCGTTCCCAGCCTGCCGCCGCGCCAAAAACGGCTCCGGCCTGCGCCAGCGTTTCGTGCAGCACCGTGCGCTTGAGGCCACGGGCGGTGGTGGGCTGCTTGAAGGGCCAGTGCATCGCCATCAGGTTGGCGACCGATTCGCGCATACGCTCGCGCAGCACTCCGGGGGTGGCGTGGTGTCGGTCCAGCCGGGCGACGTTGACGCTCCAGAGGTCAAACGAGGGCTGGCCTTCAAGCACCCACTCCGCCAGCGCCCGCCCCGCTCCGGCGGAGGAAATGATGCCGAGGGAGTTGAATCCGGCGGCGATGAAGTAGCCCGGCACACCCGGCACCGGACCCATCAACTGCTGCGTGTCCGGCGTGAAGCTCTCCGGGCCGTTCATGAAGTGCTGAATTCCGGCGTGTTCCAAGTCGGGCAGGCGGTTGAGTCCGGCGTTCATGAACGGCTCAAACTGCTCCCAATCCTCCGGAAGTTCCACAAAAGGCTGGGCGATGACGGGATCGCGGGAATCCAGCACCTTCGCGTCCGGCTCGAAGCCGCCCAACACGAGGCTGCCGCCCCGGCCCATCAGGTAGATGCCGAATTCGAGATCGCGGGTCACGGGAAAGGGATTGGGCGCGGAATCCAGTGGTTCTGTGACCACATACATGTGCTGGACAGGCTGGTTGGCGGCAGGCGCTCCGAGCATGCGTCCGAGGTTGGGCGCCCACGCGCCTGCGCAGTTGATCAGCACCGCGCAGTCCACCGCAGAGCCGTCGCCCAGCAGAATGCGAAAGCCCGACTTTGTGCGCTGCACGTTGGTCACTTCTGCATTTTCCCGGAGGGTGACACCGTGCTGGCGGGCCGCTTTTGCGTAGGTCATGCACACGTCCACCGGATTCGCCTGCCCGTCCTCTTCCAGCCAAAACCCTCCGGCAAGGTCGTCCGTGCGGGCGCACGGAAGGTGACGCTCCACCTCCTGTGGGGAAAGCATCTCGACGTGCATCCCCATGTGGAGGCCCATCGCCGCAATCCGGTGCAACTCGGCCATGCGCTCCTGCGCGGTGGTCAGCCACAGTCCCCCGGTTTGCTGGTATCCGGTGGACTGTCCGGTTTCGGCCTCCAGCTTGCGGAACAGGTGGGGGGCGTAGGACGCGAGCTGCGTCATGTTCAGCGTCGCCCGCAGGGGGCCGATGATCCCGGCAGCGTGCCACGAGGTGCCGCTGGTCAGTTGGTGCCGCTCCAACAGCAGTACCTCCGAGGCCCTCATCGCCCCAAGGTGGTAGGCCGTGCTGAGGCCCACCGCCCCGCCTCCGACAATGACAATTCTTGTGCTATCCATCACCGTGATCGTTGTTGCAGGGAATCCGCTTTGCCTCCGAAAGCTTCGGAAGGCTCTGATGACGTTGACATGGAGCGGTCGATCAGGTCAAGCACGATGTGTGTTCCGGAGAAGCACTCACTGAAGCGACCCGCAAGACCCAGTTTTTCAGTTGGCCAAAACCATATCTTCAATCCTCGGAAACAGCGAGAGCATGTTCAGTTTGTTCGCCCCCGACTTGTCATTCCCGCGCAGGCGGGAATCCAGTAATCCCTTGAAGTTTTTCTGGATTACGGGTCTGCGCTGCGCCCGGAATGATGATATTGAATCTGTAGGGGCAATAGCGCCACCCCCGCTGGATTTAGCTGCCGAGCGTGTCCGGCGTGTGCTGGCAGGCGAGGGTGTGGGCGGGTGCTGCCGTCTGGAGCGGGGGCAGGTCGCGGACACAGGTGTCGGGCAGGGCCACGGGGCAGCGTTCGGCAAAGGCGCAACCGCGTTCGGTGATCTTGACCTCGCGGGCGATTCCGGCTTGGGCTTCGCGGGTGGAGAGCGTGTCTTCAAGCCAGCCCTGGCGCATTTCGGGAACCGAGGAGAGCAGCAGCCGCGTGTAGGGGTGAAAGGGCGGCTCGAAGACGGCGGACTTCGGCCCCTGTTCGGCAATGCGTCCGGCGTAGAACACGACGACCTGATCGGCAATACTGGCGACGGTGTCGAGGTCGTGGCTGATGAAGAGGTAGGTCAGGTTCAGTTCGCGCTGAAGCCGCTGGAGCAGATCCAGCACGGCTTGCGCAACGATGGTGTCGAGTGCAGAGGTGACTTCGTCGCAGATGATCAAATCCGGCTCGGCGGCCAAGGCGCGGGCGATGCAGATGCGCTGCTTTTCGCCTCCGGAAAGTTCGCTGGGGAGGCGGTCAATGTAACGTTCGGACAGCTCGATCTGCTCCAGCAGTTCGATGATGCGCCGCTCGCGCTGCTTGCCGCCGAGGCCGAGGTAGAAGCTGAGCGGGCGGCCAATTATGTCCCGGACGCGCTGGCGGGGGTTGAGCGCAACATCGGGCATCTGGTAGATCATCTGGGCTTCCCGGAGCTGCCGCTTGTTGCGCTGGGCAAGTGCGGGGGGCAGTCGTTCTCCGGCGAACTCGATGCTGCCGGAGCGCGGCGGGAGCAGTCCCGTGATCACCCGCGCCAATGTGCTTTTGCCGCTGCCGGATTCTCCGACAATGGCCACGGTTTTTCCGCGCTCCACCGACACGGACACGTCCTGAAGGATGTTCGGGCCGTTGCGGTAGCCTGCCGTCACGGAATTGATCATGAGCAACGTTTCAGGTTCAGTGACTGCCGAGGGCGGTTTTTCGTGGCGGGAGCGGGCGTCCAGCAGGGCGCGGGTGTAGTCCTGCTGGGGCGCATCGAGCATTTGCCCCGTGGTGCTCATTTCGACCAGATTTCCGTAGCGCAGCACCATCAGGCGGTCGGCCAACTGCGCAACCACAGCGAGGTCGTGTGTGATGTAAATCGCGGCAACCTGCCGAGCGGTGACAATCTCCTTGATCGTGCGCAAGACCTCGATCTGCGTGGTGACATCGAGGGCGGTGGTCGGTTCGTCAAAGATGAGCAAGTCCGGGCCGCAGGCCATCGACATGGCGACCATCATGCGCTGAAGCTGTCCGCCGGAAACCTGATGCGGCCAACGTTCGCCAATGTTCTCCGGATCGGGAAGGTCGAGGCTGCGATAGAGGTCACGGCCTTTTTTCTCGGCTTCGTTGCGGGACAGCACCCCGTGGTCCACGGGGGCTTCCGAGAACTGATCGAGCAGCCGATGGGCTGGATTGAAGGCGGCGGCGGCGCTTTGTGCGACGTAGGCGATGCGCGTTCCCCGGAGCCTGCGCTTCTTTTCCTCGGAGGCCGTGCGCAGTTCGATTCCGTCGAACATGATGTCCCCGCCCGTGATGCGGCAACCGTCGCGGGTGTAGCCCATCGAGGCGAGGCCGATGGTGGATTTTCCGGCCCCGGATTCGCCGATCAGCCCTAGCACCTCCCCGCGCTTGAGCTGCAAATCCACGCCGCAGACGATCTCGTGCCAGCCCTTTTCAGACAGCCCTTCGATCCGCAGGTTCCGGACCTCCAGCAGGGGAGCGGTGGTGTTTCCGTTAGCTGACATCCTTGAGTCCGCTTGATTTGTGGAGCATCCAGTCCACGACGAAATTGACCGCCACCGTCAACAGCGCGATGGCTCCAGCGGGCAGCAGCGGGGTGATGTCGTCGTAGGTGATCAGTGTGGCGTTGTCCCGGACCATCGAGCCCCAATCCGCCGTGGGCGGCTGGATGCCGAGTCCGAGGAAGCTGAGTGCCGAGATGAAGAGAAAGACGAAGCAGAAGCGCAACCCGAATTCGGCCAGGAGCGGCGCGGTGATGTTGGGCAGGATCTCCTTGACCATGATCCAGCCCAGCCGTTCTCCGCGCAGGCGGGCGACCTCGACAAAATCCATCACCGCCACGTTCATGGCCGTGGCGCGGGCCAGCCGGAACACGCGGGTGGAGTCGAGAATGGCAATCACGGTGATCAGGTAAGGCATCGCAGTGCCGAAGATGGAAAGCACGAGCAGTGCGAAAATCAGCGAGGGGATGGACATCAGCACGTCCACGATGCGGCCAAGGATTTGATCGGTCCAACCGCCGACGGTGGCGGCAATCATGCCCGTGATGCTGCCGACCAGGAAGGCGAGCGCGGTGATGAGCAACGCGATGCCGATGGTGTTGCGCGCCCCGTAGATCAGCCGTGAGAGCATGTCCCGGCCCAGGTTGTCAGTGCCGAGCAGGTACTTGTCGCCCCACAGTTCGTAGGCGCCCCCAAGGATTTCGGTTTCGCCATACGGGGCAATCACAGGGGCGAAGATCGAGATCACGGCATAGCCCAGGATCACCAGCATTCCGAACTTCGCCGTCAGCGGAGCCGAGAGGAATTCCTTGAGAAGGGTGGACATGGGAATCAGCGCGGGTGCAGCAGTCGGGGGTTGGTGATGATCGAGATCACGTCGGCGGAGAGGTTGAGCAAAATGTACACGGACGCAAAGATCATCGAACACGCCTGCACCACCGGAACGTCCCGCTTGGAAACGCTGTCCACCAGCAATTGCCCCAGCCCCGGATAGACAAAGACCACCTCCACGATGACCACGCCCACCACGAGGTAGGCGAGATTGAGCGCGATCACGTTAACGATGGGGGCGAGCGCGTTGGGCAGGGCGTGCCGCAGGATGATCTTGGTGGGGCGGATGCCCTTGAGCCGCGCCATCTCGATGTACGGACTGGCGAGCAGGTTGATGATCGCCGCCCGCGTCATGCGCATCATGTGCGCGACCACCACCAGCGTGAGCGTCGCTGCCGGAAGCAGGGTGCGGTAGAGCTTGTCCCCCAGCGAGAGTTCGGTGCTGACGTTGGAGATGCCCGGAAACCAGCCGAACTTGATGGCGAAGAAGAGGATCAGGATGTAGGCGACAAAGAATTCCGGGAAGGAAATCGAGGTGAGCGTGAAGGTGTTGACCGCCCGGTCGTAGAGCGAGTTGCGGTACAAGGCCGCAAGGATGCCGAGCAACAACGCCAGAGGCACCGCAATCGTGGCGGCAAACCCTCCGAGGAAGAGCGTGTTCCCCAGCCGGATGCTGACCAGTTCGGAGATTTCGCGCTTGTTGGCCAGCGAGACTCCCATGTCGCCCGTGGCCATCCCGGCCAGCCAGTCGAGGTAGCGCAGGTGTGCCGGTTTGTCCAGCCCAAGCTCGGCGCGGAAGACCTTCACGGTTTCCGGGGTTGCACTCTGACCCAAGATGGATTCCGCCAAGTCGCCGGGCAGCAGTTCCACCCCAAAGGTGATGAACAGCGAGATCACCAGCAGAGTGAGCAGGCCCAAGGCGATCCGCTGGGCGACGATTTTGAGAACGTGAATCATGTTGGTGTAAAAAAACGAACCGCCCTAGCTTGAAGCAGGTTACCGCCCATGTCAATCGAAGAAAATCAGAAATGCCCGGACGATCCCAGTTTTGGGCCGTTTCAATTTGCTTCCGGCACTGCCGCTTTGGAGTTCAGGAGGCCCGCCCTGCGCCGATAGCTGTGGTGAAACTCGCGGGTCTGCGCGTAAATCGGAGGCAGGGAACGGCCTTTCGGCAGAGTCAGCCACAGCCGGAGCATGTGGCGGCTTCCTTTCTCGGACGGGTCTGCGCTTTCAAAAGCGGAGCGGGCGTGCAGGGTGTCGTAGTTGTTGGCGATCAGGAGGTCGCCGGACTCCATCCGAAACCGCAGGGCCAGTTCATCACAGGTTTGGTCCAGCAGGTCGAGGGCTTCCTGTTGGAGCGGAGAGAGCCTGGGCACGTCCGGGAAACGCTGGGCGCGCTCGATGTACTCCCGCTTGTAGAGGATGTTCAGGTGTTCCTTGTAGAAGCAGAAGATGGGAACCTCCTGATAGGGCGGCTGGCCTGCAAGCTCTTGCCCACGGGCATCGAAGTAAAAAGGCTGCTGAAGCACTTCCGCCAGATCTGGTCGCTGGTCGAGGATCGCGTTGAACACCGTCCCCGCGCTGACCAAGGCCGACACTCCCCCGGAGCGGGCCTGCCGATGGCAGAGGAGGAGAAAAGCATCGGCGCCATCGTTGTGGAAGCTGAGCGGGAGGTTGGTCTGGTAGGCCCGGACGTTTGCGGTGTCGAGGCTTTGCCCCGTGTCTTTCACGTCGTGCAGCAGGCATCCGGTGGCATCCTGCGGTTCGGGAAAGCCCAAGTGGCAGCCCAGCCCCCAGAGCTGGAGCCGCATCACGTCAAGCTCGGACTCCGCCGAGGAGAAGTGCTTGAGCAAAACCATCCCCCTGCCGCCTTCCAGCCGTGCTTGCAGGTCGGCCATCGCCGGAGCGGCGTGTTGGAGTGGAAAGCTCTCGCGGGTGGTTTGGTCCCACGACCTCCCCTCGGCATGGAGCCGTTGTGCGGATTCCGCCAACTCCTTGCGCAGGGGCTGGGGCAGTTCGGTGATCCACTCGGACTCTGGCAGGGCGTTGCCCTTCCAAGCCGAGGGCGGGGTGTGTGTTGAACGAAGCATAGCGGTGGAGTTCGCCCTCTCAGAGGCCGATGGGGCCAAGGAAACGGCCCGGCGAGTGAACCCCGGGCCGTGAGGTCATCAGGAGGGAGAAGCCTACCGGAGGATCAGGCGAACCACCAGCGCTCGTGGAACTTGTCTCCATCCATGTCCCAGTTTCCAGCCAGGGTGCCATGCGTCACCTTGTCCGTCACCGCGAAGACGTAGTTGGCGAACATCGGTACCACGACCCCGCCCTGATCGCGGACGATCTGCTGCATCTCGTAGTACATCTCCCGGCGTTTGGTTTGGTTGGTCTCGGCGCGGGCCTGAATGAGCAGGCTGTCGAAGCGGTCGTTCTTCCAGAAGGTGTCATTCCACGACGCTCCGCCCAAGTAGGCGGTGGAGAACATCCAGTCCTCGGTTGGGCGACCGCCCCAGTAGCACGCGCCCCAACCCTTTTTCATCCAGACGTTGGACCAGTAGCCGTCGTTTGGCTCCCGGATGACCTCGATGTCAATTCCAGCGGCGGCGGCGTGTTCCTTGTAGAGAATCGCGGCATCCACGGCACCGGGGAACGCGGCATCGGCGGCGGAGAGCTGCACCTTGAGGCCCCCGGCCCTCTTCGCGTAGAAGCGGGCCTTGTCCAGATCGTACTGGCGTTGCGGAAGCGAGGCGGCATGGAAGGGATTGGACGGTGCGATCGGGTGGTCGTTGCCCACCACCCCGTGTCCGAACAACACCTTCTCCACGATCTCTTCGCGGTTGACGGCATGCTTGAGCGCGAGGCGGACATTGTTGTCGTCAAACGGCGCGGTGTCCGTGCGCATCGGGAAGGTGTAGTGCTTGGTGCCCGTGGTTTCCTCCACCTTGATTCCGGGCTTGCGGCCCAGCAGGTGCGCGGTCTTCAAGTCCACGCGGTCAATCACATCCACCTCTCCGGTGGTCAGTGCGTTGGACCGGGCGGCGGGATCGACGATGGAGAGCATCTCCAGTTCGTCAAACCAGCCCCGATCCGGCTTGAAATAATTGGGGTTGCGTGTTCCGAAGAAGCGCACTCCCGGCTCGAATTCCTTGAGGACGTAGCCCCCGGTGCCGATGCCGTCACTGGGATTGATCTTGCCCCCGCTGGCGGGCTTGATGGCGATGTGGTAATCAGACGCAATGTAGGAGAAGTCCGCGTTGCCACCCGTCAGATCGAAGATCACGCGGTGCTTGCCGTCCTTGCGCATGCTGGAGACCTGCTTGAGCAGCGCCTTGGCCGGAGACTTGGTTTCGCCCATGTGGTGCTGGAAGGACGCGATCACGTCGTCCGAGTCCATCGTCTTGCCGTTGTGGAACTCCACGCCCCGGCGCAGGTTGAAGATCCAGCGTTGCGCATTGTTCTCGGTTTCCCAGCTTTCCGCTAATTCCGGGACCACTCCTCCCGTGTGGTCCACCTCTCCGAGATGGTTCTGGATGGCGTAGTTGATCTTACTCATGTATCCGTTCTCGTAGGTCGCCGGATCGAGCGTGTCCGTGGTAGAACCGTGGGCAATTCCGACCCGCAGGCGGCCTCCGCGTTTGGGAGCGGCTTGTGCCTGCTCGGCCCACGTCACCAGCGATCCGGCGGTGGTGGCCGTGACACCGAGTGCCATCAGTCCGCTCATGAACTCCCGGCGGCTGATGCGCCCGTCCTGAAGTTGTGTTTTGAGATGATCAATTTTGTTGTCCATGCCCCTCTCCTCGATTGGGATGTTTTTTGGATTGAAAGAGGTCGTTTCCGGAGACTGGAATCTATGGCTCCGCCTGCGTCCTCCGTTGGATGAGCGGGGCTTATTATGTGAGTTTGTTTGCAGGATGACAAGCCTTTATTCAACCCCCGGAAAAAAGTTGTTTGAAAGCGGCTTGACTTGGGTGCAGACAACTGACGAAGTGGGTTCAGAAAGGAGAGCCAAATGGAGCCGCAAATCAATTCACAAATGCGCGAGGTTTTGGCCAAGAGTCAGGAACTCGCGCCACCGATTTCCTACGCTTCGGTCCCACTGGAGGAGGCCCGCTGCCACTACGCGCAGGAACGGGCGTTTTGGAACGAGGGCGGCCCGCAGTTGCCGCGTGTCGAAGACCTCACGGTGCCCGGCCCCGTTGGCCCCGTGCCGATCCGCATTTACCACCCGGAAGCCTCCGGGAATCGGCCCGCACTGGGGTTTCTGCACGGTGGCGGGTTTGTGGTGGGCAGCATTGACACGCACGATCGCATCATGCGCGAACTCGCGCAACGCTCCGGATACGCAGTGGTGGGCGTGGATTACAGCCTGTCGCCGGAGCAGAAGTTCCCGGTCGCGCTGGAGGAGTCGCTGACGGTGCTGCGCTGGATACGCGCAAACGGAAGCGACCACGGCCTTGATCCGAATCGTCTGGTGGTGGGGGGGGATTCCGGCGGCGCGAGCCTGACGATGGGCGTGGCCGTGAGCCTGCAACCAGAGGTTCCGGCGTGGCTGCAAGGCTTGCTGCTCTACTACGGCTGGTTTGGCCTGCAAGGTTCCGGATCAGGACGACTGTACGGCGGGACGGAGGACGGATTGACGAAATCCGACCGCGATTTCTATCGGACGAGCTACCTCACCAGCATGGACGATCTGATGGACACACGACTGGACGTGCTGCGGGCCGACCTCCAAGGCTTGCCCGCCACGCGAGTGATTGCCTGCGACCTCGATCCGTTGCTGGACGACAGCACCACGCTCGCCGCCCTGCTCCGGCGCAAGGGTGTGCCCTGCGAACTCTCCGTCCATGAAGGGGTGCTGCACGGATTTTTGCATTACAGCCGCATGATGGACGCCGCGCAAGCCGCCTTGGACGAGGGCGCAGAGTTCCTGAAAAAAGTGCTGGGCCAAGCCTGAACCGTTGCGTTTGCCATGCCGTCTGCCCGGTTGCTGTTCCTGAACGTCGGTCACTTCATTGACCACCTGCTCATGCTGATTTTCGCCAAGGCGGCGTTCAGCGCGGGGCTGGCTTTTGGGCTGGCGGAGCAGGGGGCGTATGCGGAGATGATTCCTTACGGCATTCCCTCGCTGATCCTGTTCGGCGCGTGTGCCCCGTTGGCCGCGCATCTGGCGGACAAGTGGCAGCGCAACGGCATGATCGTCGTGTTTTTCGTGGGGATCGGTCTGGCAGCGGTGGCCACCAGTTTTGCTCAGAATCCCTTCCAAATCGGCATCGGCTTGGCGGTGCTTGGCGTGTTTGCCGCGATCTACCATCCGGTGGGCATCGCCATGGTAATCGAAGGCGGGGGCAATGTGGGCTGGCGGTTGGGCAGCAACGGCGTTTGGGGCAACATGGGGGTGGCCGGAGCGCCGCTGGTGACGGGCTTCCTGCTCTCGGAATACGACTGGCGGCTCTCCTTCTTGGTCCCGGGGATCGCCTGCATTCTGATCGGGCTGGGTTTTGCGGGGTTCGTCTGGTCAGGGCGGGCCAAGTCTCCGGAGCCAACAGCCCGCGAAAAGGCATTGGTTGGCTTTGCCGAAGGCTGGCAGCGGGCGTTGATGGCACTGGCGCTGGTGTCCACCGCAGGCGGCTTTGTGTTTGGAGCGATGACCTTTCTCATTCCGCGTATGTTCGAGGTGCGCCTGCTGGAGGTCAGCACCGACATTGCGATCACGGGAATGCTGGCCGCGCTGGTTTACGCAGTGGCGGCTTTTGCCCAGCTTGTGGTGGGACGCATCATTGACCGCCGCCCCGTCAAGCCCGTGTTACTCACGGTTGCGCTGGGGCAACCGATTTTGATTGGCGTGATGGCGTTTCAAACCGACCACCTGCTGTTCGCGGTCGCGTTTCTGGCGATGGCCTTTGTGTTTGGACAAATCCCGATCACCGATGCCGTGCTTTCGCAGTACGTTCCGGACCAGTGGCGGGCGAAGGTGCTGTCGGTGAAGTTCCTGCTGAATCTGGCGATTGGCGCGGTTTCGCTGATAACTGCCCGGACCATTCTTGCCGCAGGCGGAGGCTTTGAGGGAGTGATGCAAGTCCTCGCCTTGGCCGCCTGCCTGATCGTGCTGGCCGCCCTGCTCTTGCCGAAGAAACAAATCCTTGCCTGAAAATTGACGATGAAAGTCCGCACCGAGTTTCCCCACAAAACCCGCACGATCCAGCACACATGGGTTCCGATGCCAGACGGCTGTCGGCTGTCCGCCCGCATCTGGCTTCCGGAGGATGCCGAGCAACGCCCCGTTCCGGCGATTCTGGAGTACATCCCCTACCGCAAGAACGATGGCACGGCCATCCGGGACGCGATCTACCATCCCTACTTCGCCGGGCACGGCTACGCGGCGGTACGGGTGGACTTGCGCGGCAGTGGCGATTCCGAGGGCGTGATGCTCGACGAATACCTGCCGCAGGAACTGGACGATGCCGTGTCCGTGATCGCGTGGCTTGCCGAGCAGCCGTGGTGCAGCGGGGCGGTGGGCATGATGGGCAAGTCTTGGGGCGGCTTCAATTCCCTGCAAGTCGCGGCCTTGCAGCCTCCAGCGCTGAAGGCGATCATCACGGTCTGTTCCACGGACGACCGCTACGCCGACGACGTGCATTACAAGGGCGGCTGCATCCTCGCCACCGACATGCTCGGCTGGGCGATGACGATGCTGGCGTGGAATGCTCGGCCTCCGGAACCAGAGGTGTTGGGCGAGGACTGGCGGGAAATCTGGCTCAAGCGGCTGGAGCGGACGCCCTCGCTGGTGAAGGAGTGGCTGAGCCATCAACACCGCGACGACTACTGGAAGCACGGTTCGATCTGCGAGGACTTTTCCGCCGTGCAGTGCGCGGTGTACGCGGTGGGCGGCTGGGCCGATCCCTACAGCAACGCCATCCCGCGCCTGCTCTCTGGGCTGTCCTGTCCACGCAAAGGCTTGGTTGGCCCGTGGTCGCACGAGTATCCGCAACGCGCCCTGCCGGGTCCGCAGATCGGCTTTGCCCAAGAATGCCTGCGCTGGTGGGATCACTGGCTCAAGGGTCGGGACACGGGGGTCATGGACGAGCCGATGCTGCGGGCGTGGATGGCGGGCCGCGTTCCTCCGCAAACCCATCTGGAGCAACGTCCGGGGCGCTGGGTGGCCGAACCTGTCTGGCCACCGCAGAACTCCCAGCCCCAACGCTGGTTTTTGAATCGCAATGGCCTCAATCAAATGGCGGAAGCCGAGCCGCCGCTTGCCGTGCCCACCGCTCAGGCTGTGGGGCTGGAGGCCGGGATGTGGTTCCCGATGGGCGTTCCCGGCGATCTGCCCGGCGATCAGCGTTCGGCGGATGCCAAGTCGCTCTGCTTCACCTCCGAACCACTCTCGGAGGGCATGGAAATTCTGGGCAACCCCGAAGTCGCGGTCTCGCTTTCCAGCGACCAACCCAACGCCCTGCTGGCCGCCCGTCTCTGCGATGTGGCTCCGGACGACTCTTCCCTGCTCGTGAGTTGGGGGCTGCTCAATCTGACGCACCGCAACGGCCACGAACGCCCGGAGCCGCTGATTCCAGGCGAACGCTTCGCTGCCACCGTGCAACTCAATGCCTGCGCCCACGCGCTCCCGCCCGGACACCGCTGGCGGGTGGCCCTTTCCCCGGCCTACTTCTCCCACGCTTGGCCCAGCCCGGAACAGGCCGCGCTGACCGTCTTTCCCGGAACCGACACCGCCCTCAGCCTGCCCGGGCGAACCCCCCGACTGGAGGATGCCCGACTTGCGGAGTTTGCCGAGCCGGAATGCTCGCCGCCCCCGAAAACCGAAATCCTGCGGGCCGCACACCGCGAACGCACGATGCGGCACGAGATGGTTGCCGACCGCTTCATCCTCACCGATCGTAACGACAGCGGGCGTTACCGCTTTGTGCAGGATGGCCTAGAAACCGAAGACTTCAGTTGCGACACCCTCTCGCTTAAGGAGGGAGATCCGCTCTCGCTCAAGGTGTGCTGCGAGCGCGTGGCCGGAATCGGGCGCGGCGACTGGCAGACCCGCGCCGAAGCCAGCGGCACCATGACCGCCACCCGCGAGGCGTTTCACGTCACCTCCACGCTGGAGGTGTTCGAGAACGAGCAGCGCATCTTCGCCCGGACTTGGGATTTTCAGGTTCCACGGGATGGGGTCTGAGGTCCATGAACTTCGGTAAAAGTGCAAGGCTGGCGGTGGACATCGGTGGCACCTTCACCGATGTTGCGTTGGAACTTTCAGGAGCGTCCCCCGCGTTTGTCACCGCCAAGACCCCGACGACACACAATCCTGTCGAAGGAGCGATGCAGGGCGTGCGGCTCGCGCTGGAGCAATCCGGGGTTTCTCCGGCTCAGGTCGGTTCCTTCATCCACGGCACGACGCTGGCCACCAACGCGCTTATCGAAAAGAAAGGCGCGACCGTCGGCGTGATCGCCACGGAGGGTTTCCGGGACATCCTTGAAATCGCCTACGAGCGACGCTACAACCAGTACGACATCCTGCTGGACAAGCCGGACATGCTGGTACCGCGAGAACGCTGCCTCACGGTGCAGGAGCGCATGCTGGCTTCCGGTAAGATACTGGAACCTCTGGACGAATCCGGCATCGATGATCTGCTTACGGAGTTTGACGCGCTGGAGATAGACAGCCTCGCCGTCGGCCTGCTGCACTCCTACGCGAATCCCGCGCACGAGCAGCGCTTGGCGGAACTCATTTCCGCAAAACGCCCGGACTGGTTCGTTTCCCTCTCCTCGGAAGTGAGTCCGGAGGCACGGGAGTACGACCGACTTTGCACCACCGTCGCCAACGCCTACGTCCAGCCGCTGATGGCCACCTACCTGCGGGAGTTCGCCAATGCGCTTGCGGAAGAAGGCTTTGACTGCCCGCTGTATGCCATCACTTCTGGCGGCGGGATGACGACCTTTGAAACGGCAATCCGCTTTCCGATCCGGCTGGTGGAGTCCGGGCCGTCCGGCGGGGCGGTGCTGGCGGCGAAGGTGGCGGGGCAGTGCGGGCTGGACCGCGTGGTTTCCTTCGACATGGGCGGCACCACCGCCAAGGTCTGCCTGATTGACGACGGCGAGCCGCAGACCTCCCGCCATTTCGAGATCGCCCGCGCCGAGCGTTTCATGAAGGGGAGCGGACTGCCTGTGCGGATTCCGGTGATTGAAATGATCGAGATCGGGGCCGGTGGCGGTTCGGTGGCGGGGCTGGATCGGCTGGGGCGCATCACGGTCGGCCCGGAAAGCGCCGGATCGGAACCCGGCCCGGCCTGCTTCGGACGCGGCGGGGTGCGAGCCACGGTGACCGATGCCGACGTGACGCTGGGATACATCATCCCGGATGCCTTTGCCGAAGGGCGTTTGCGGATGGATGTGAATGCCGCAGAAACGGCGGTGTTGCGGGATGTCGGTCAGCCCATGCGATTGGAGGCGGAGGAGGCCGCGCACGGGGTCTCCCAGATCGTGGACGAGAACATGGCCAGTGCCGGGCGGGTCCACGCGGTGGAGCGAGGCAAGTCGCTGAGCGCGAGGACCATGATCGCCTTCGGCGGCAACGGCCCCCTGCACGCCACTCGCGTTGCCGAGAAGATGGGGGTAAGCCTCATCGTCATTCCGCCTGATCCCGGAGTCGGCTCGGCGATTGGCTTTCTGGCCGCTCCGGTTTCCTACGAACTGGTGCGCAGCCACTACACCACGCTGCGGAATTTTGACTTCGTCGGGGTAAACGCGCTGTTGCGCCGCATGTCGCAGGATGCCACGGCCATCGTCGAACGCGGAGCGAGCGGACAGCCTCTGGCCGAAACCCGTACCGCCTTCATGCGCTACAAGGGGCAGGGCCACGAGATCGAGGTGCCGCTGCCTGCAAGAGACCTGACCGAGAACGACCTCCCGCAACTCGTGGCCGACTACGAAGCGGCGTACCGGGCACAGTTCCACCGCTCGGTCCCGGAGATGATCATCGAGGTGATGAACTGGTCGCTGACGGTGGCCACCGAATCCCAGCCCGTGTCCACCCTATCGCGGGCAACGGCCACCGAAACGGTTTCCAGTCAGCAACTCCGGGAGGTGTATTTTGGCCAGCAGGGCGGACTTCAAGAAGCGTCCGTGTTTTTCCGGAAAGACCTTGTTCACGGAAACAGGGTGGACGGCCCGGCCTTGATCGTGGAGGCCCAGACCACCACGCTGGTTGCCCCGGACTTTGCGGCGGAAGTGGACGGCGGAGGCAACCTGATTTTACTCAAGACTTAGGCATAATGTCGGTAGTGGTCACACGCCCCGTTCGTGCTGAGCTTGTCGAAGCATGAGCGGGGTACGCCCTTCGACAAGCTCAGGACGAACGAAGCAGAGTCGCGTGAGTCCTGTGATTGAAGCAAGCTTGGCTTAACGAGAGCAACGAATGACGAATGCGGCACAAGCGATTGACCATCAGGTGATGTGGAATCGGCTGCTGGCGGTGGTCGAGGAACAGGGGCAGGTGCTGATCCGCACCGCCTTCAGCCCCATCGTCCGGGAATGCGGGGACATCTCGGCGGGGATTTTTGACATGGAGGGACGGATGCTGGCGCAGGCCGTCACCGGAACGCCCGGACACATCAACACGATGGCCGAGGCGGTCAAGAGCCTGCTCGGCCTCTTTCCCATCGGGACCATGCAGCCCGGCGATGTCTATGTGACCAATGACCCGTGGCTGGCTTCCGGGCACCTCAACGACTTCCTGCTGCTGCAACCGGTGTTTCTGGAGGGCAAGGTGGTTGGACTGACTTCCTGCACCTCGCACCTAGTGGACTTGGGCGGGCAGGGCATGGGGCCGGAGGGGAGCGACATTTTTGACGAAGGGCTGCTGGTGCCGCCCTGCAAGCTGGTGGACCGGGGCGAGGTCAATCAACTGTTGCTCTCGCTGATCAAGGCCAATTCCCGCGAGCCGATTGCCAACGAGGGCGACCTCTACGCGCTGATTTCCTGTTGCGAGGTCGGAGCCGTTCGCTTGGCGGAAATGATGCGCGAGTTCGGCATTTCGGACTTGGGACCACTGGCCAAGACGATCATCAAAACTTCCCAGAAAGGGGCCATCGCCGCCATTGCCGAAGTGCCCAACGGGGTTTACGAAAACGCGCTCACGATTGACGGCTACGAATTCGAGATCGAACTGAAGGCGCAGATGACGGTTTCGGACGAGGAAATCCTGTTGGATTTCTCCGGTTCCTCCGGATGCTCGAAGTACGGCATCAACGTCCCGTTGAACTACGCCACGGCGTATTCGGTGTTTGCGGTGCGCTGCCTAGTGGGGCCGGAGGTGCCGAACAACGCCGGATCGCTGGAGCCGTTCCGGGTGCTTGCCTCGGAGGGGTGCATCGTCAACGCCCAGCGCCCGGCTCCGGTGGCGATGCGCCACACCATCGGACAGTTGATGCCGGATTTGGTGCTGGGCTGCCTGCATCAGGCGTTGCCAGAAAAAGTTCCTGCCGAGGGAGCCTCCTGCATGTACGATTTGCCGATGCGCAACGTCCCGAATCTGGCTCCGGGTGCCACGCCGTTTGCGATTGAACTCGCACACAACGGCGGCACGGGAGCGCGTCCGATGAAGGACGGCCTTTCGGCCACCGCCTATCCGAGCGGGGTCTGGGGATCGCAGGTGGAGGTCACGGAAAACACCGTTCCCGTGCTGATCCGCCGCCGGGAATTGCGCCCGAATTCCGGTGGGGCCGGAAAGCACCGGGGGGGCTTGGGGCAGGTCATTGAGGTCGAGTCGGCGGAAGGCCAGCCCTTTTTGTTGTTTCTCTCACTGGAGCGCATCAAGCATCCCGCGCAGGGCCGGGACGGGGGTGATTCGGGAGCTGCCGGGCGGGTGGCCTTCCAGTCCGGGAAGACGCTGCCCGGCAAGGGCGAGGTGGAGATTCCGGGAAACGAGCGGCTGCGCTTTGAAACGCCGGGCGGTGGCGGGATGGGCGATCCGTTTGCCCGCGATCCGCTGCAGGTGGCCCTTGATGTCCGCCGGGGGCTGGTTTCGCCAGAAAACGCCCGCCGTCAGTACGGCGTGGCTGTGTCCGGCTCCGGGGTGGTTGATGCCGAGGCCACTTCCGTTTTGCGAGGATCGCGTTAGTACCCTTTTTCTCTCACCACAGAGGCCACGGAGAACACAGAGAAAGTAAAATAAAAACAATCCTCTGTGGTCTCTGTGATCTCGGTGGTTCATTAAAAAAGCGAATTTCTAAAGCGACTAAAAATCCATGCTGAAGCCTCGCAAACACTTGCTGGAGTTGGTGCCCTACCAAATGGCCGATCTCTCCGGGCCTCCGGGGAAGGAACTGATCCAGCTCGCCCAGAACGAATCCGCCGTGCCGCCCAGCCTGGCGGCGTTGGAAGCCTACCGCGAGGCAAGTCGGGAAATCCGGCTGTATCCGGAGTCCGATCTTCCAAAGCTGCACAAGGCGCTTGCCGAGGTTCACGGATTGAATTCGGAGCAGATCCATTGTGGCAGTGGCTCGATGGAACTGATTTCGCTACTGACCCGCATCTACCTTGGGCCGGGCGACAGTGCTGTCACCAGCGAGTACAGCTACCTGTTTTTCCGCACCTGCTCCCACATTGCCGAAGCCTCGGTGCGGCTGGCTCCAGAGGCGGACCTGACAGTGGACGTGGATGCCCTGCTCAAGGCAGTGCGGGACGACACGCGCATCGTCTTCGTTGTCAATCCGGGCAACCCGACCGGGAGCCTGATTCCCAAAACCGAACTGGTGCGCCTGCGTGACGCACTGCCCGACGACGTGCTGTTGATTGTGGATGAGGCTTACTCGGAATTTGTGGCTGAAGCCGAATACGCGCCTGTGTTCGACTTGGTGGAGCGCGGCAATGTCGCAGTCCTGCGCACTTTCTCGAAAATCTACGGCTTGGCGGGGCAGCGCATCGCGTGGGGCTACTTTCCTCCGGAGGTGGTGGATTTGCTTCAGCGGATTCAGATTCCGGGCAACATTCCGGGCAGTGCGCTGGCCATGGCACTGGCGGCGTTGCGCGATCAGGCTTACGTCCAAGAAATGCGGACTTGGACGGCCAAGCTGCGCGACGGGTTTTCGGTGGCGTTGCGGGAACTAGGCTTGGATGCCTGTCCGAGCCACACGAATTTCGTCCTCGTGCGCTTTGCCGATGTCGCGGAAGCGGAAAGTGCCCGGAACGCGCTGTATCAGGAAGGCATCGTGGTGCGCACGATGGGCGGCTACGGACTCCCGCACTGTCTGCGCATCTCCTTGGGAACCGAGCCGCAGATGGAGTTTGTGACGGAAACCCTGAAACGTTGGGTGGAGCAAACCCGCAAACAGGAGGAACGATGACGATTCGCATTCCAGACAACGGCTCACGGGGACGCGCCCGGATCGGCTTGGTGGTTCCGGTCTCCAACACCAATTTCGAGTCCGACCTGATCCTGCTGCGCCCGCAGGGGGTTTCACTGCATGTGACGCGGGCGGGCGGTTACGATCTGGACGAAGTGCCGGATTTGGAGCAGATGCGGAGGTTCGCCCTAGCCTCACTGGAGGAGGTGATTTCCGCCCTGAGCGCGGCGCGTCCAGACGTGATCCTCTACGGCTGCACCTCGGCGACCTTGGCTCACGGGCCGGAGTTCGACAGCGAATTTGCGGAGCGCATCACGGCAATGTCCGGAGTGCCTGCCGTGACCGCTGCCGGGGCGTTGGTCGAGGCATTGGCGGCCTTGCAGGTGCGGCGCATCGCCTTCAGTTCACCCTACGTCGAGCAGCTCAATCGAGAGGCCATCGCCTTTCTGGAGCAGTGCGGGATTCAGACGGTTTCCAGCGCCTATGTCGGGAGCAACCTCGGCAACTACGGTCAGGGGGAACTGACCCCGGAAGAGGTCTATGAGCTTGGATGCCGGGCGGACCACCCGGAGGCTGAGGCGATTGTGCTGTCCTGCACCGACATGCGGGCGGTCGAGGTCGTCGAGGTGCTGGAGCGCGATCTGAGCAAGCCCGTGGTCACGAGCAATCAGGCACTGCTGTTCTCGGCGGTGCGGCGGCTTTCCCTGCCTCCGGAAACGGTGGTGCGCTGCGGGCGATTGTTTGATCGAGGAGTGGGTTCATCGTGACTGATGGGCTTCGCTTCTGTTGTCATTCCCGCGCAGGCGGGAATCCAGCCACACGGCCGATTGCTCTGGATTCCTTCGCAGGAGTCCCGCTCGTCCGCTACGCTCTGCTCGGAATGACACGGGAGGTCATCATTTACAACAAGACCACCACCCATAAATGAAAAACACACCCATCCACGGGAATCCATGAAAATCCACTACTGCGCCGTGGTGATCGGCGGAGGGATCGGCGGGTGCAGCACCCTCTACCATCTCGCCCTGATGGGCTGGAGCGACGTGGTGCTGCTGGAACGCGATGACCTGACCTCCGGGACGACTTGGCATTCGGCGGCGCAGGTCACGCAGTTCGGCACCGTCCAGACGATGGTGGGGCTGAAGCGCTACAGCACGGAGCTTTACTCGCGGCTCAACGATGACCCGGACTTTCCGATGGGCTACCACAAAAACGATGGTGGCATCCGCCTCGCCCACACTCAGGACCACCTCGACGGCTATCACCACTTCGTCGGCATGGCCAAGGGCATGGGCGTGGACTTCGAGGTGCTGACTCCCAGTGAGATGGCCAAGCTCCATCCGCTGCTGAACGTGGACGGCCTCGTCGGGGGTCTGTGGGATCCAGTGGATGGGGACATTGATCCGAACAACCTCACGCGAGGGCTGGCCCACGCCGCCAAGAAGCTCGGCGCGGAGGTGCGCACGTCCACCCCCGTGACGGGCCTGACGCAGAAGCCGAATCACGAATGGATCGTGGAAACGCCTTCCGGGAACATCGAATGCGAGATCGTGGTCAACGCCACGGGCTACCGCGTCAACGAGGTGGGGCGGATGTTGGGCGTGGTGCATCCGGTGATTTCGATGGAGCATCAGTACATGATCACCGAGAGCATTCCGGGCATTGCCGAGTTTCACAAGCGAGTGCCGCTGCTGCGCGATCCGGGCGATGATTTTTACTGCCGTCAGGAACACACAGGGTTGCTGCTGGGGATTTACGAGCAGGACTGCCGCCCGTGGGGAATGCGGGGGATTCCGGAGGACTTCACCTCGCAGCTTTTGCCCAGCGACATGCCCCGGCTGGCGGACAATTTCGAGCGCGTGGTGCAGCGCATGCCCGCCTTGGCGGAGGCTGGAATCGCCAGCATGGTCAACGGCCCCATCACCTATTCCGCCGACGGCCTGCCGCTGATCGGCAAGGTTCCCGGAGTCCGGAACGCCTACGCCTGCCTCGGCCTGCGGGCGGGCATCGGCGAGGGTGGCGGACTCGGCAAGATACTGGCCGAGATCATCATCTACGGCGAATCGGAGTGGGATAGCTGGGTGCTGGACCCCCGGCGCTTCGGAAGCCATGCAACCGAGGAATTCACCGCGCTCAAGGCCATCGAGGAGTACCAGCAGGAGTTCGTGTTCCACCTGCCCGGCGAGTTTCGGCCTGCCGGACATCCGGCGAAGACCACCCCGCTCTACGAGGTCTTCAAACAAAAAGGCGCGTACTTCGGCACCATCAACGGCTGGGAGCGCAGCCTCTACTTCAACGATCCCGCAAATCCGGTCGAGCATGTGCCGAGCTTCCGGCACTCCACCTTCTTCGCGCAGGTGGGGCGCGAGGTCCGGGGAGTCCGCGAACAGGCGGGCCTCACGGAAATCTCTGGGTTCACGCGCTTCGAGTTCTCCGGCTCCAAAGCCGCTGAGTTCTTGGACGGCTTGAGTGCCAGCCGACTGCCCAAGGTCGGACGCATCGGACTGGCCTATTTCTGTGCCGAGAACGGGCACGTCATGAGCGAGGCGACGATCACCCGGCTTGCGGAAGACCGCTTCTGGTTGCTCAGTGCGGCGGCGGCGGAACGCTTCGATCAGGATTGGCTGACCCAGCATCTGCCGGAAGGCGGCGTGGAAATCCGCAACCTGACTGGTAGCCACACCGCCCTGCACCTCGCCGGGCCGCGTTCCCGCGAGATTCTCGCCGAAACCACGCTCGCCCCGCTCGACAACGCCAGCTTCCCGTGGCTGAGTGCCCGGTGGGTCAGCATCGGCGTGGCGCAGGTGCTGGCGATGCGCGTGAGCTTCACCGGAGAGTTGGGCTGGGAACTGCACCTGCCTGTGGAATACTCCGCCTCCGTGTACGAACGCCTGCTCAAAGCCGGAGTCGAACACGGCCTGATCCACTTCGGCCTTTTCGCCACTGAGTCCATGCGCATGGAAAAGGGCTACCGCGCCTGGAAGTCCGACCTCTCCAGCGAGTACACCCCGCTGGAATCCGGGCTGGAGCGTTTCGTGGATTTCGAGAAGGGCGATTTTCTTGGACGCGATGCCCTGCTCGCCCAAAAAGCAGCAGGACTCCGAAAGCGCTTTG
Source organism: uncultured Pseudomonadota bacterium (assembly GCA_964597275.1). GTDB lineage: Bacteria > SAR324 > SAR324 > SAR324 > NAC60-12 > UBA8110. Next base: position 29,044 of record CAZQXS010000027.1, read on the forward strand.
TGGCGATGGTCGTGGAGAACGAAGTCGCCAGCGCCCATGCAGGGGATCCGATCTATGCTGGAAGCGAGTTGGTCGGCGTGGTCACGTCCGGGGAGTACGGCCACACGATTGGCAAGAATCTGGCGCTGGGCTTTGTGGATGGCAAATACGCGGCTCCGGAAACACGACTGGAGGTTTCCGTCATTGGCACGCGCTCCCCCGCAGTGGTGGTTCCCGAACCGATTTTCGACCCCACACACGAACGGGCGAGAAGCTGAAGACGAGGTGGAGAGTGGAGATGCTGGAATTAAAAATCTGCGGACTTTTCGTTCGTCCTGAGTTTGTCGAAGGGCGAACCCCGTCATGCTTCGACTGGGTTCCTCCTGAGCTTGTCGAAGGACTCAGCACGAACGGGGAACAGCACAACGCACAGGATTATCACAGTGGCAGAAGCTAATCGTCGAGCCGGAGGCCGGGCGGCGCGTCGGGCGCAACGGGCTTCCTCGGAAGCTCAGGTCAACCCCGCGCCTCCGGGGCAGGTTGGGGGTGCCTACCAACCGCTGAGTCCGGCGGAACTCCAGCAAATCTACCAGACCGCCCTGCGGATTCTGGAGGAAATCGGCATGGGCGAGGTTCCCGGAGCCTTTCAGGAGCAGGCGCTCGCGGAGGGGGCGTTTCTCAACGAGTTGGGACGGCTTGCGTTTCCGGCCTCGCTGGTGGAGGACGTGATTGACGGCGCGGTCAAGTCCTTTGTCCTGCACGGGCGGGTTCCGGAGCACGATCTGGAAATTGGCAGGGAGCGCGTATTCTTCGGCACCGGAGGGGCGGCGGTGCAGACCTTGGACCTGAAAACCCACACCTATCGCCCCTCCACGTTGCAAGATCTCTACGATTTCACGCGGCTGGTGGACACACTGAAGAACGTCAGTTGGTTCACGCGCTGCTGCGTGGCCACGGACGTGCCGGACATTTTCGATTTGGACGTGAACACGGTCTATGCCCTGCTCGCGGGCACCACCAAGCCCGTGGGCACCAGCATTTCGCTGGGGGCGCATGTGGACCCGATTGTGGATTTGTTCGATCTCGCGCTCGGTGGCGAGGGGCGCTTCCGGGAGCGTCCCTTCTGCAAGGTGCACATCAGCCCGGTGATCTCGCCGTTGCGCTACGGCGAGGATGCGGTGGAGGTGACGCAGGCGTGCATCCGTCGGGGAGTGCCGATCAATGCGATCATCGCGGCGCAGTCCGGGGCCACCGCCCCGGCGACGCTGGCGGGGATGCTGGCGCAGACGACTGCTGAAACGCTGGCGGCGCTGTTGCTCGTCAACCTGTTTGAGCCCGGACACCCGATGATCTTCTCCAATTGGCCGTTCGTGATTGACCTGCGCACTGGTTCCTTCAGCGGCGGGGGCGGCGAGATTTCGGTGATGAATGCGGCCTCTGCCCAGATCGGCAACTGGCTCGGACTGCCCACCGGCGTGGCCTGCTCCATGTCCGATGCCAAGGCCGTGGACGCGCAGATGGGCGCGGAGAAGGGCTTTTCCGCCCTCGCTACCGGACTGGCCGGAGCGAACATGATCTACGAATCGTCTGGAATGATGGCCAGCCTGCTGGGTGCCTCTTTCGAGGCGTTTGTGGTGGACGACGAAATGCTGAGTCACGTCTATCGGGCCATCCGGGGCGTGGAGGTCACGGAGGAAACGCTGGGGTTCGAGGCCATCCGAGAGGCGGTCACGGGTGAAGGGCACTTCCTTGGCGGGGCGCACACGATGGCCTCGATGCAGCGCGACTACTTCTATCCCGCCCTCGCCGACCGCGACGAACCCCGCACTTGGGCCGAGAAAGGCGCTCCGGACATCCGGGAGAAGGCGCGGGAGCAGGCCCGCACGACCCTCGCCTCGCACTACCCGGACTACCTCTCCGTCACTGCCGACCGCCAAATCCGTGACCGCTTCAACATCCTCCTGCCCCCGGAAGCCCTGCGACTCGTAGCAAGCCCATGCTGACCCACGATTATGCCCGCTTTGCCGTACAAATGCGTGAAATGGTGATACCGCCGGAGGTGTTGCACCACGCCAAGCGGTGTCTGGTAGACTGGTTTGCGGCGACGTTGCCGGGCGGGGTTCTCCCACCAGCCACCCTGATGACAAAAGCACTGGTTGCAAGGGATCGAACAGGAGAGGCCAGCTTGGTACCGTCTGGTTTACGCACGAACGCCCGGACGGCGGCGCTCATCAACGGTGTAGCATCGCATACCGTTGAGTTTGACGACATTTACCGCGAAGGGCTGTACCATCCGGGAGTTCCGGTGGTGTCAGCGGCGCTTGCAATGGCCGAGGCATCTGGCGTGTCCGGAGAACGGTTGTTGCGGGGTATCATTGCTGGCTACGAGGTGTCCAACCGCATCGCACGGGTGATGGTGCCTGCGCACTACGAATTCTGGCACACCACCGGAACCGTTGGTCACTTCGGGGCGGCAGTTGCCGCATCGGTGGTTTTACAACTCGACGAGGGCCAAACTGCCCATGCGCTTGCCGGAGTCGGCAGTATGGCCGCTGGGCTTCAACAGGCACTACGGGGCGAGGCCATGACCAAGCCATTGCATGCCGGACGTGCCGCCGAAGGGGGAGTGGTGTCTGCACAAATGGCCGGGGCTGGGGTCACCAATGCGCTCGACATGCTTGAAGGTGAGCGTGGCTTTGGGCAGGCGATGGGCCGTGATCCGGACTGGAGTCAGGCATTGGTCGGCTTGGGGAGCGAATGGACGATCACCCGGACAACCCAGAAGAACCACGCCGCCTGCGGCCATGTTCATGCCGCCGTGGATGCTGTCATTGCGCTCTCCTGCGAACATGGCCTGACTGCCGACAACGTGGAGGCGATCCGCATAGGCTCCTACCAGAAGGCCAAGGAAATCTGCGGAAACCCGGAGCCGCAAACCGCGTTCGAGGCGAAATTCTCCATGCCCTACTGTCTTGCCGCAGCCTTGGTTTGGGGGAGGGTGCGCTTGGCGGCGTTTGACTCCACTGCACTGGCTGATCCCACGGTGCGGGAGGTCATGCAACGGATCGCCCACACGGTGGACGATGAGTGCGAGGCGGGTTTTCCGGGGCAACGTTCGGCCAAGGTCGAGATTGACACCACGGAAGGCCGCACGGTCTCGCATTTCAGCCCAACCCGCAAGGGCGATCCGGACTATCCGCTGAGCGACGAGGAACTCAACGAGAAGTACACCGAACTCGCCGCTCCCGTGATTGGCGAGACCGTGTCGCAAACGCTGGCAGAACGGCTCTGGGCCGTGGAAGCATTAGCCTCGCTCAAAATGCTGGGGCTGGAACAGTTGCGCCCCTTGGAAACGGCATAGCACCAATCAATCACGATGGATTTTCAGCTTTCAGAGGAGCAGCGGCTGTTTCAGGAATCCGTGCGGGAGTTCGCTCGGCGGCACCTTGCAGAAGGGGCTTTGCGCCGGGCGCATTCCCCGGAGTTTCCATTTGAGGTGGCCCGGCTGATGGCCAAGCAGGGCTTGCTCGGCCTCACCTTTGATGAAGCCGACGGCGGTTCCGGAGGCACGGTGTTCGATGTCGTGTTGGCGATTCAGGAAATCGCCTTGGTCTGCCCACGCTCGGCGGATGTGTTGCAGGCCGGGAATTTCGGGCCGATCCGCACCTTTGCCGAATACGCCACTCCGGAGCAGAAGGCCCGCTGGCTGTCGAAGCTGCTTGCCGGAGAACAGGTGATCTCGCTCTGCATGAGCGAACCAGAAGCCGGGTCCGCCGTCACCGATTTGCAGACTTCCGCCACCCCTGAGGGCGACGGTTTCCGAGTGAACGGGACGAAGGTGTTTTCCAGCCACAGTCTGGAAGCCGAACTCTTTCTCGTCTATGTGCGCTACGGTCCCAAGGTGGAGGGAATCGGGTCGGTCCTGATTCCGCGTGGGGTGGAGGGCTTCACGGTTGGCAAGCCCACACGCTATGTCGGTGGGGACGACTGGTGCCAACTTTATTTCGAGAACGTGTATGTGCCGCCCGAAAATGTGCTGCTGCGCGAAGGAGGATTCCGCAAGCAGATTGCTGCGTTCAACATCGAGCGCATCGGCAACGCGGCACGGGCGTTGGCCTTCGGGCGACATGCCTTCAACATCGCCCGCGACCATGCCCTGACCCGCAAGCAGTTTGGACGCGAGTTGGCCGAGTTTCAGGGCATCCAGTGGAAGTTTGCGGAAATGACGGCCCAACTCGAAGCCGCCCAACTCATGCTCTACAAGGTGGCCACGGAGGCGACAGACCAGCTTCCCTCGGCGTATGACACGGCCCTTGCCAAGTACCTCTGCAACACCGCCGGGTTCTTTGCGGCGAACGAGGCAATGCAGGTGCTGGGGGCGCTGGGCTACACGCAAGACAGTCTCGTCGAATACTGCTGGCGAAGGGCGCGGGGCTGGCAGATTGCGGGGGGCAGTCTGGAGATGATGAAAAACCGCATCGCCGAAGGCGTGTTTGATCGACGCTTCTCGCAACGGCCTCCGAAAACAAAGTAACCGCCCGTTCGGTTTTCTCGCCATGAGTTCCTTTCTCGATGCTCTGATTCATCCCCGTTCGGTTGCGATTATCGGAGCATCGGATGATCCGAAAAAAACCTCCGGGCGACCACAACGCTACCTCGCCCGTCACGGCTACGAGGGACGGGTCTATCCCGTCAATCCGGGACGCGAGACGGTGCAGGACGCAAAAGCATGGCCCTCACTGGATGCGGTGCCGGAGGTGGTGGATCATGCCTATGTCGTGGTGGGGACGAATGCGGCGCTTCCGGCGGTCGAAGCCTGCGCCGACTGCGGCGTGAAGATGGTCACGGTCCTCGCGGATGGTTTCGCGGAAGACGGCCCCGCAGGGCTGGCTCGGCAGGAGCGGCTTGTTGCGGTTGCGCAAGCATCCGGGATGCGGCTGCTTGGCCCCAACAGCATGGGCGTGATCAACTGCTCCGGCAAGGTGGCGTTCAGCGTCAATGCAGCTTTGGACACCGACTCCCTGCTGCCGGGACGGCTGCTGGCCATTTCTCAATCCGGCTCCATCATCGGCACCCTGCTTTCCAGAGGACAGGCACAGGGCATCGGCTTTCACAGCCTGATTTCGGTGGGCAACGAAGCGGACCTCACGGTTGGGCAGGTCGGCTTGTCGGCGGTGGACGATTCCGAGGTGGATGCGTTTTTGCTGTTTCTGGAATCCATCCACGATCCGGAAGAACTCGCCGCCTTCGGACGTGCGGCGCATGAGGCCGGAAAACCGGTGATCGCCTACAAGCTCGGTCGTTCGGAGGCCGGGCGCGAGTTAGCGGTTTCGCACACGGGAGCCATCACCGGATCGGATGCCGCCACGGATGCGTTTTTCCGCACTCACGGGATTGTGCGGGTCGAGCAGTTTGAAAGCCTCTTTGAACTGCCGTCGCTGCTGATTGGACAGAAGCCGGAAGCCTTGCGCCGCGATAAACCCGTTGCGGTCGTGACCACCACCGGGGGCGGAGGCGCGATGGTGGTGGATCGGCTGGAAACGGTCGGGGTCAAGGTCGCCGGAACGTCTGCCAACCTCCGCAAGTCGCTTGCCCGGCAGGGAATCAACGTCCGTCCGGGATGCCTGACGGACGTGACCCTAGCAGGTGCCCGTTACGAAACCATGATGGCCACGCTCTCCGCGCTACTGGATTCCGGAGAATTCTCGGCAGTGGTCGCGGCGATTGGCTCCTCCGCGCAGTTCCACCCAGAGCTTGCCGTACAGCCAATCATTGACTCCAAGGGACACGCCACGCCGCTGGCTGCGTTCATGGTGCCTCACGCGGAAGCCTCCCTGCAAAAGCTGGCGCAGGCGGGGGTTCCCGGATTCCGGACGGCGGAAACCTGTGCGGATGCGGTTCGTGCGCTGATGGAGTGGAACCCGCCCTTTGATCGCACCCCACAGCCGCTACCGACCATCAACCTTCCCGGAATTTCCGGAGTGTTGAACGAGGAAGCCTCGCTGTCGCTCTTCCGGGAACTTGGGATCACAACCATCGAAACGGTGGTCCTCAAGCCGGACGATCCGATTCCGGACACGCTGGCTTGGCCCGTT
>CAZQXS010000028.1:0-4907 GCA_964597275.1 uncultured Pseudomonadota bacterium
CCGCACGCTGGAGGACATCTTCGAGGTGCAGGACGAGGTTTCCGAGGCGATTGCGGCGCGTGTGGCTCCGGCCATTGCCGGAAAGGAGCAAAGCCGCATCAAGCGAAACCGACCCGACAATCTCAGCGCGTGGGAGAAGCACCTGCAAGGGCTGCGCTGCTTCCACGAACGGCCACGCACGGATTATGAGGATGCCGGGTTGACCGAGGCCAAGTTGCACCTGAAAGCCGCAATTGCCGAGGATGATTCCTTGGCAGACGCTCATGCCCATCTGGCACTGTGTAGTGCGGTGGAACTGGTCCAACGCCTGGCAAAGGACCGGGATCAAGCCATGAGTCTCATATTCGACCATGCCCGCAAAGCAATCTCACTGGAAGCCGAAAACACCATGGCCCTCAGCATGCTTTCGGCTTATTACATGTTCAACGGGGAAATACAGAACTGTCATGACTACGCGCAAAGGGCGGTGAAAAGCAACCCCAGCCACGTTTTTGGACACCAACGTCTGGGTATGGCCTTGAACAGAATGGATCGCTTTGAGCAAGCCGAACCTGCCTTCCAAAAAGCCCTCAAACTCAGTCCCGTGGATCCAGAGATTTGGCTCGTTCATGTAGGCTGTTTTTATGCCTTCATGGGACAGGCCGAGTATCAGAACGCCTTGGGAGCCTGCGACCGTGCGCTTGCGGCCAATTCTAAAATGGGCAATCTACATGGCTTTCGGGCGGCGGCTCTTGGGCATCTGGAAAGGTTTGGTGAGGCCCAAAAGGAACTCGCGCTCTATCTGGAAGCCCGTCCAAATTTGAAGACTCGCGAGGATTTCCACAAGCTCTTCTTCCGCAATTGGATCATGACCGACATCCTCATCGAGGGGCTGATCAAGGCGGGTTGGGAACCGGAGGACTGAGCCAGTTGGTGTCTCTCTCCCACGACAGGGCTGTTAAGTTCTTTGCGCTTCCGTTCGGGCTGAGCCTGTCGAAGCCTAGGTTCATCCTTCGACAAGCTCAGGACGAGCGCAGACGGGTAGGGCGGATGAAGCAAAGCGCATCCGCCTGCGATAACTGAACCCATTGGAACATATTTTTGAGTCAAAGCATGCCGATCTCGATTGCCCTTCTGGATGATTACCTGCAAGTGGCCCGCGACCTTGCGCCGTGGCACACGCTGCCCCCGGAGTTCACGCTGGAGGTGTTCTCGGAGGCCTTTGCCACGGAAGCGAAAGCCGCCGAAAAACTGCGACCCTTTGAAATTCTCGTGGCCATGCGCGAGCGCACGCGCTTTCCGGAGTCGCTCTTGGAACAACTCCCCAACCTGCGGTTGCTCGTCACCACCGGAATGCGCAACCTGAGCATTGACCTAGAGTGCGCCCGCCAGCAGGGCGTGACCGTCTGCGGCACCCGGATGCTGGGCTACCCCACGGCAGAACTGACGTGGGCACTGATCTTGGGCTTGATGCGCAACCTGCCCGCCGAAGCAGCGGCGATGCAGTCCGGAGGCTGGCATGTGGGGCTGGGGCTGGGGCTGAAGGAAAAGACGCTCGGCCTCTTCGGACTGGGCAAGCTCGGTGCGCAGGTCGCCAAAATTGGACTGGCCTTTGGGATGCGCGTGATCGCATGGAGCGAGAACCTCACCACAGAGCGTTGCGCCGAAGTCGGAGTGGAGCGCGTGGGGCGCGAGGAACTGTTCCGGGAATCCGATGTGCTGTCCCTCCACGTCGTTCTCAGCGAGCGCACCCGTGGCGCGATCGGTCAGCAGGAACTGAGTTGGATGAAGCCGAGCGCGTTCCTGATCAACACCTCACGCGGTCCCATCATTGAGGAAGCCGCGTTGCTGGCCGCCCTCGACCAGCAACGCATCGCCGGAGCCGGGATTGATGTGTACGACCAAGAACCCCTGCCCGCCGACCATCCGCTCCGCTCCACGCCGAATGTTTTGCTCACCGGACACGTCGGCTATGTCACCCGCGAAAACTTCCAGCAAGCCTACGGCGATGTCGTGGAAAATTTGCTCGCGTGGCACTCCGGCACCCCCGTGCGGGTGCTGAATGACGCCGTGGGCTGAATCCGAAAACTTGGAAATTTTCAGGCAGCAGGTGGGCGGTCCCTGAGAAAGCGCCGCAGGATTTTCCCAGAGGCGGATTTGGGGATTTGATCAACGAACTCCAGCATCCGCAGTTTTTTGTGCGGGGCGACCTGATCGGCAATGAAGTCCGACAGTTCCTCAAGTGTGGCCGTTTGCTCGGGCTTGAGGACGACAAAGCCTCGCGGGATTTCTCCGGCCTCCTCGTCGGGGTAGGGCACCACGGCGGCATCGGCCACCGCCGGGTGGGAGAGCAGCAGCCCCTCCAGCTCTGCCGGAGCGACTTGAAAGCCTTTGTACTTGATGAGTTCCTTCACGCGGTCCACCACCCAGAAGTAGCCGTTCTCGTCGTACTCCGAGACATCTCCGGTGTGCAACCACCCCTCGGAGTCGATGGTCTGGGCCGTGGCTTCCGGGTTGTTGAGGTAGCCCTTCATCACCTGCGGACCACGAATCACCAACTCTCCGCGCTCACCGGGGCCAAGCGCTTCGCCCGTTTCAAAATCCACCACCTTGCTTTCGGTGTTGGGAATCGTCGGCCCGATCGAACCGGGCACAATCTCTTCTGGATTGTCCGGATTGATGTGCGTGACCGGACTCAGTTCGGTCATGCCGTAGCCCTGTTTCACCTGCACCCCCAGCCGCTCGGCACAGGCTTCGCCAGTTTCACGGTCCAGCGGAGCCGCCCCGGACATGATGAGCTTGAGGTGTGAGAAGTCGAACTGATCCACCAGCGGATGTTTGGCAAGCGCAAGGACGATGGGCGGCACAAGGTGCGCCCGCGTCACCTTGTAGTCCTGAAGGATTCTCAGAAACTGCTCCAAGTCGAAGCGGGGCATCAGCACACAAGTGGCCCCCAGACTGAGTGCGGAATTGAGGATCACCACCAGCCCGTAAATGTGAAAGAACGGCAACACCGCAATCAGGGTATCCTGCTCGCCCGTGCTTTCCATCGCCCCGAACTGGTGGATGTTGGCCACCAGATTGTAGTGCGTCAGCATCACGCCCTTGGGCAGCCCGGTGGTGCCGCTGGAGTAGGGCAGGGCGACCAGGTCGTTGCGCACGTCCACGCTCACTTCCGGCACTGGAAGGTCCGGGCGCAGCAGCGTCTCAAAGGTCGTTGCGCCTTCCGCTGCCCCCAGCACATAGATTTCTTCCACATCGGTGGCACCCGCCGCCTCTTGTGCAGTTTCGAGAAATCCGGGAATGGTGAGCAAAAAGCGGGCGTTGCAGTCGTTGAGCTGCTTGGCCAACTCTTCTGCGGTGTAGAGCGGATTGACGGTGGTGTTCACCCCACCGGCCAGCACGACCCCGTGGAAAGCGACAGCGTACTCAATGCAGTTGGGCATGAAAATCCCGAAGACTTCACCTTTTTTCAAACCCCGCTGAGCGAGTCCGGCAGCCAAGGCCCGCACCTGCTGACCAAACTCCCCGTAGGTGAGCGTCCGCCCGCTGGGACCGTCAATGAGGGCGGTTTTGTCCGCAAGTCTTTCGGTTTGCTGGAGAACCAGCTCCGGGAGCGGGATTTCCGGAATGACGACATCGGGCTTGGAGCTTTTGACAATCATGGCTTCTTGGTAAAGCAGTTAGAAACAACGGCCAATCACCATACCCTTGACTGCCGCTGGAATCAATCGCTCTTTGATGAGAGGGGGAAGATCAATTCGGAAGGGACATCACTCCGACGGTACAGCCGACGGCGAAAATGGGGATGGGCTGGTAGCACCAGATGTCGCCCGTGCTTCCGGCGCACAATCCGGAAATGGCGATCATGGTGCGGATTTCAAAGCCGCCCTGCCCGGCTTCCCGGTAAATGCCCTCGTCCGTGTAGTCGAGCAAGGCGTCCCGGTCGCACCGAATCCAGCGGTCCAGAAAGTCGCGGTCCCACGCCTCATTGATCTTGCCGGAATCCGGAGTGGCGGGCCAGTGCGAAATGCCGCCCGTGCCGATCACGGCGATGCGCTCCGGCACGGCATCCGCCGCCCGCCGCAGGGCTTCCCCAAACGCCCAGGCGCGGTGCAGCGGCGTGAGGGGCGGGCCTTGGCAGTTGATGTTTGCAGGAATGACGGTCAATTCCCGTGCAGGCGTGAGGAAGTGCAGAGGCACGATGATGCCGTGGTCGAACTTCCACTCCTCGGCATAAGCCACGTCCACGGACTGCATCACCTCCGTGATCAGCCGCTTGGACAGCCCGGCGTTGCCCGGAAAGCGACCGTGCTTGATGCCCAGCCAGTTCTCGTCCTCGATCGGCCCTTCGTAGTAATCCGCCATGCCCATTGCAAACGCTGGCATGTTGTTCATGAAGAAGTTGCCAAAATGCTCGGCCCCCACCACGATCAGCGCGTCCGGACGAGCTGCATCCAACGCGACCCGCATGCGCTCGAACGCAGAATAAAAGCGGTCGCGCTGTTCGGGGTCGGCGAGCTTGGCACGTCCGGTGATTCCCGGCGCGTGACTGCAAATCCCTGCGAAAACCAGCGGCATCAGCCCTCTCCTGTGACTTCGTGTTGCTTGAGTCGGGCGGTGTGCGTGGCCACGCCTTCGTAGCCCGTTTCCGCATACACTCCGTCCCGCACGGGTCCGTGCTTGTCCAGCCCGTCGCGCATGGCTTGCAGGTACTCCGGCCACGCCAGCCCGGCCAGCGCCGCAAAGTGCATGAGGATTTGCCCGTTCACGCCCAGCACATAGAGCAGGCCGATGTCCCGGCTCCGCAGGGCTTCCACCTCCTCGTCCGTGAGGTCGTACTCCGCAAGAACGGCCTCCCCCTCTGATCGAAACCGCTCCTGTGTGCGGGGATCGCGATTCAGTTCGTAAAGAAATTTCTGGACGTA
>CAZQXS010000028.1:5007-34295 GCA_964597275.1 uncultured Pseudomonadota bacterium
TCATGGAGCCATAGGCAAGGCAAGCCTGTAAATCCTTGGGCTGCAAATGCGGATAGTCCTCCAGAACCTCATCGAAACTCATTCCGGAGGCGAGCATATCCAAAATCAGCGAAACCCAGATGCGTGTCCCTCGGATGCACGGCTTTCCACCACAACGGGCGGGGTCAATCCAAATTCGCTTTAACAATTGATCCTGATTCATGTCTCTCCATGTTCGAACAAATCTATTGGTCTCTCCGTTGCTATCATTACGGCTTTCTCGTATCAGTCAAGCAGTTTTGTGTTTTGAATTCAACGGTGTCGGCAGCGGATCAGGAAATCAGGGCATCCAGCCGGGAGTCCTGAAAGTCGCGGAAGCGGTGATGCAGCAACCCAAACCAGTCGGCCAGCACGCAGTCGTAAACCGCTCGGTAGTCCATTGTGAATTTCAGGTCGCCCTCGTCCAAGTCTCCAAGGTCGGGATACCTTCCGTAAAACCCGCCGTTCACCCGTCCGCCCATCAGAAAGTGCGGGGCGGCGGTGCCGTGATCGGTGCCGTGGGATTGGTTTTCCACCGCACGACGGCCAAACTCCGAGTAGGTCAGCACCAGCGTGTGATCCCAGTGTCCGCGCTGGCGCAGGTGCTTCCGGAACCTGCCGAGGGCTTTGGTGAGTTTCCGCAACAGGCGTTGGTGTCGCCAACTCTGGTTCTCGTGCGTGTCAAAGCCACCAAGCTGCACCTTGAGGACCGGGGCGTTGATTCCGGCATCAATCAAGGTCGCCGCATGGCTGAGTTGCTGGGCGAAATCATCCCCGTCGGTGCGATAGCGGCGGTGGCGGGCGCGTTTCAGCTTGGTGGTGATGCGCTGCATGGAGGTTTGCAGACTGTGCATCCGCCCCAACAGCAGGTTCAGGGACGGATTTTCGGTTTCGGAAGATGCCGGAAAGGGCTGATCGGCGAACTTGGTGAACTGCGCAGTGGACGCCATGGACAGCCAAATGCCGCCGGGACTGGAAAACACCCCCATGCCGCCATCCAAGCTGATGCCATGCGCGTCAAAATCGGCGGTTCCGGGCATGCCTTCCACCGCGTCGGTGAGCCAGCCGCTGCGTCCGCTGCCATTGCCGTCCCCTCCGGTTTCCCAGAGCGCAATGGACTTGAAGTGCGAACGGTTGGGGTTGGGGTAGCCCAGCCCGTGGACAATCGCCAGATCGCCGCCCTCCCAAGCGGACATCGCCTTGCGCATCGCCCCGTGCAGGGCAAGTTCGGAATCCAGCGTGATCATGTCCTTGCGCTCAATCCCAAGCTGCGGACGCAACTCGCGGTAACGGTGATCGCGATAGGGAATGACGGTGTTCAGCCCGTCATTGGCTCCGGACAGTTCCACCAGCACCAGCCGCCGCCCCGTTTTTTCTACAGCCGCCATCAAGCCCTGCGGCACCAAGGGCAGCAGCAGACTTCCAGAAAGAGTTCTGAGAAAATCGCGTCTTCGCATCGTTGTCCCTCACTTGAGTTGGTAAACCGGATCGGCGAACAGCGCCTTGAGATCGCCCGTGCCGGAATCCACGGACACTGGAGCCTGCGCCAGCAACACCTGCGCCGCCGGAGTGTCCGGGAAGCGCGTTTGCAGGGTGGGTGCAAACGCTGTCAGCCCTGCGTTGGGAGGGTTGCCGTTTGGCAGGGGAACGTCCTGCCCTGCGGTGGTCATCATCATCATGTTCTGTTGGGCACCGTCCAGCGGGGCTAGCACCAGCGGGGTTTCAGCCCCGTAGTCGGCGTACTTGGTGCCGGGCAGACGCTCGAAGATTTTTTCAAGATGCGGCTGCCATGCGGTCATTTTTGCTTTTTGCTGCCGATACCTCCTGCCGTTTTGCACCTGTGCCAGCACCTGCGGCATTGAACGCCACAGCAGGCTGACGAGCAACTTGTCCTCCGGCTTGAGTCCCTGCCAGTGGGAGCGGATGCCCTCGTCATTGGCGTAGGAAATCGTCAGGACGATGGATTTGCGGCTGGAGTCGCGCTTGTCCTTCCACGCCGTGAACGGCCAGCGCAACAGGCAGTCCGGATAGCATTCCGAGCGGTGGATTTTCATAAGGTAGCCGTGCTTGCGGGCGAGGCCCACCTCCACCGCAAATCCCGGCCAGTGGCGGTCATTCAAGCGCAGGTTCTTGAAGCCGACGGTAAAGGTGCGCCACCGCTTGGACTTCTCCGGGTGATCGGCCCAGCGTAGCATGACATCCTCGGCAAGCAGGGTGTCTTGTGGTGGGGGCGTGGGATCGACTGGCATGGTGAGCGGCTCGGATTGGGTCAGCACGAGCCTGCCCTGACAGTACAACGCCCCGGACTCAGAATTTTTTTTGGGAGGACAGTTGCTGATTTGCTTGCCGTGGGATGCCAGAAAGACGCGATCCTCCACCCGCACCCAGTCCACAAACAAGTTGCGGTCCCCGTCTGGCCCTGCCGCATCGTTGTGAAAGGAGACCTCAACCGTCGAAATTTGTTCCGGAGGCACTCCGGTTTCAAAGATTTTCGTTTGCCACGGCAGGCGGCTGGGGTTCTCAACCCGACCGTTCAACTGCGTGTCGTGCCCTCCCTGCACGGAGAACAGGCCACTATCCCAAATCCGTTTGCCCTGATGCAGCAACTTCACGCTGTAGCGGGGTGGCCCCAAGTAATCCTCCGAGGCAAAGCGCAGGGCGAGGGTGTTCGGCTTTGCCATCATCTGGGGCGTGACGGGCTGCATGGCGGCTTGCGCAACGTGATCCGGAGTGAGGCTGGCCAGCACATAGCGTCGGTTCAGCAACCGCGAAGGCGTCACCCACGCCGCGCCTCCGGGCCAGCCCGCCACGTTGGGATGCGCAAAGAGATCCTGCCCCAACATCGCCAGCTTGTCTGGAAGCGAGGGCCAATCCGCAGGCAGCACCCCCGTCGTGCGGATCGTGCCCACCACCAAGTCCACTGGCGACTTGATGACGGTCGCCCGGTTCTCCTGCGTCCAGAAGGCGGGTGTCTCTAGCGTGGCCCGGTACAGCACGGTCAGGTCAAAGTCGCTGCTTCGAAAAGCGTCCGAAATCGACGTGAGTTCCGATTCGTCCAGATGGGATTCGGAAATGTAATTCCGCCAAAATTTGTGCGCCAAGAAGCGGCTAGCGCTGGGCTGTTCCAAAATGAGGTCAACAAGGTCGTCGCCGTCATGGTTTCCACGCTGTCCAAACAGCGTTTTCCAGCCCCGGTCCTGCCGCCCCGGTTTCAGTTCAAACGAGAGGTCCTGGAGTCGGTTCACCCCATAGCCCGTCAGGGCACGGGCAGCCTCCTTGACCGTGGCCTCGTCGTAGGTGCCCTCGCCTAGAGTGAACAGTTCCATCAGTTCACGGGCGAGGTTTTCGTTGGGGTGCTTCTTGGAGCTGTTCTCGTTGTCAAGGTAGTTGAGCATCGCCGGATCGCGGATCACGGCCTTGAGCAAAGCGCGGTAGCGGCCTATTCCCTGTTTCCGGAACATCAGGTTCTGGCGGGCAATCGCCACCGACTGCTCATTGATGGCTCCATAGGCGGTGACAAAGTGATTGTGCCAGAACAGCACCAGCCGCTCGGTTTGGGGAGAAGGCGATTCGATCATCTCGCGCACCCACCAGCCCCGGAACTGCCCCATTTCGCGGTCGCGGGCCATGTTGAAGCGCTGGCGTTCGTCTTCTTCCATGCCGCTCCGTGCCCAAAACGCCGGGGCGGGTTCTCGGACCCACTTCGGAACGGTGAGCCACGGTTCGGTGCGCAGGCCGCTCACGATCTCGTCCACCCCCTCGCGGCGGCTTTTGCCGATCAGTTGGACGATTTGCTCCGGAGGCGCACCAAACCCGGTGCGCTCCAGCAGATGCCGCGCATCGGCCACCGTCATTGCCACGTCAAGATGTGAACTCGCAGGCGGCTGGGCGACCGGATTTTCCGAGGAAGGCTCAACTCCCAAAGGAGCCGGAGGACGCGCCGCCGTGCAGCCCACAAAAGCACTCGGCCCCCCAATCAGCAAACTCAGCAGGACCGCCCAAAACAGGGCAACCGTCCAAGCGCTTCGATTCAGTTTTTCAGGAAAAAGTCCACCCGGACAGGGGGCGGTTTGCAAACGGGAAGAGGTGGGGCCGCCGTTGACAGCCCCTAAGGCTCGGGGATCAGACGATTCTGACTTGCTTGGCCGCAAGACCTTTTCGGCCTGGACCGACTTCAAATTCGACCTGTGTTCCATCTTGGAGTCGTCCTCCATCCACTTCGGAGTGGTGTACGAACAAATCCTCTCCATCTTCTTGCTCAATGAACCCGTAACCTTTTTGGTCATTGAACCATTTTACGCGACCTTGCGGCATACTCAATACTCTTGCTAATGGGAGCGAACTCCCGGAAAAAAAACCCGCCTCGGCAGGAGTTGGCAGAATCGCCAAACCCTACCATGATCCCCGAAAACTGGAGGCTTGTCCAGCTTATTCTCCAGAATTGGATCAGTTTTCCGGAGAAGTTCAAGGCAAGAACGCGAGAATTCAACTTTTTTGATGACAGGCCATGCAGGAGAATGGAGTCCTGAGCATCACCGCATCTTCATTGATTTTCTCGGAGTTTTCGACTTCACGGCGGAAGCGTTCCACGTTTCTTTCCGCATTCGCAATTCTGCGGCTCAGCACCTCCCGAAACGGCCACGTCTTGAAATCCGGATGTTGCTGGGCGGTGCGGTAAATCGTCCGTGCCGTCTCCACCTCCCCGTTTTTCACCAGCATGTCTCCAAGGTTCATGAAAAAACCCTGCAAGTTGTAAGGCGCGATCCACGAATTCCAGCAGGCACGCTTGTACGGTGGCCGTGTTTCCGTGGCCTCCTTGGGAAAGTATCGGGCAAACTCCGGACGGACGCGGTCAATTTCCGCATCAAGGCAAACGTCAATGTTCCGCCACTGCATGTCGAGTGCTTCCGCAAACCTTGGGTCGGTGTGATCCTTGTTGCTCAGGGTGTAGCCAATGGTGAATAGGTTGAACTGCGGCCAGGCGTCAATCGAGTCCAGCCCCTGATAATAGCCCTTGCGCGTCAGGTAGGCGTCGTTGTGCAGGCTTCCCTCGGTCATCAACAAGGAACTGTGAAATCCGAGGTACCGGGCATCGGTCGGATCAAGCCGCACGGCCTCGCCAAAGTACTTTCTCGCCAGCACGGCATCATCCGTGATTTGCGGGGGAATTTCCTCCAGCCGCTGCCGCTCGGACAGCCGCCAGATGTGCAGAAAACCGATATGAGCGGCAACCTTCGCATCATGCGGATTTTGCAGGTAGGCCGCCTTCAGCAAAGTCATGGCTTTGGGAATGTCACGGTATTTTCCGCCATGCAACGTTTCCCAAAACACCGTGTGGGCGCGTTGCGCCAGTTCCGTGGTGTTTTCACGGGGTTCTTTTTCAGGGGCAAATGTGAGGGCGAAAAACTCGCATCCGCCCAACAGGCTGAGTACACAGCCGATCACGATCCATTTCACACACTGCTTGTGCATCTTGTCCTTTCAATTTTGGGAAAAATTTGGTTCAGCGCATCTCCAGCGCAAAGCGTCGGTTGCCGATCCGGAGGGCGTTTTCGGCATCATCGTAATGCTGGAGCAGTTGGTAGCGGGGCGCGTCTGCCAACAGGGCACTCCCGTGTTGTGCAGTGCGAACGAGGCAGTTTTCGTGCTTATCGAGGCAAAGGGTGTCGGGACACACGACATCGGACTTGCCGTTGATGAGTTGCACCTCCAGCGGGTCGGCCTCCAAGGCGATGCCGAGGGCCAGCATGGGCGTGATCTCACAATCCAGATAGCACTTGTCCCAGCGTCCCTCCGTCCAGTACTCCACGAAATACCGCTCGATTTCCGGTTCGTAACCCAGATTTTGCTGAAAATGCTGAAGCACCCGCCCAACGATGGGATGGCCACGCAGGAACCAGCGCTGCTGGGCATCCACCTGAATGAAGGCGTAGTGGAATTGCAGGGCGGTTTCCAGCGTGAGCGCCGTTTCCGGCCTCCGGATCCGGGCAATCGCGGCAGGAAAGTAGGCTCCGGGCGGCAGGGTGGGCGACAGCGTGGCGAGTTCGGTTTCCACCACCGCCTGAATTCCGGGGTCATCCAACAGCCCGGAGGTTTCCAGTTGCGCGAATTGCTTGGGAAGGACGGGGTTGAGAAATCGCGTCTCGTGGAGGAACAGCAACCATTGGTCGCGCTCGGCGTACCAGCGAAATCGGTCAAGCAGGGACATCGCGCAAACCGCAGGAAAGCCTTGCACCCCCGAATCAGAGTGACGCTTTCAGCGGGGTGTTTTGCTGAAGGGCGCGGGTGGAGTATTGCACCAGACGATCATGCCCGCAGTCGGCCAGAGCGTCGTAGCGGCTGGTGAAGTAGGCGTAGGTGAGTTCGGAGATGCGGCGCAGATGGTAGGCCACCTTGGCGGACCAGCGGCTGGCGTTGCCCCGGATGGTGCGGAAGTTGGGGCGCTCGATCGCAGCCACCACCGAATAGGCCCGGCGTCCGTGGGGCGAGTCAATTTCAATGATGCCCGCATTGCCGTTGATCCCCTTCACAAAACCCGTCTTGTCCCAAATCCGGACGGTCTTGTTGCCCGCAAAGCAGGTGCCGTCCTTGAGGCGGTCCTTGCGGTCGCTGCGCCCCGACAGCGAGAGCAGGTGCAGCATTTGCGACGCGGCCTGCTCGTTCTCAAGGTCGCTGAACCCCGGCCCCAGCACCCGGCCAATCCAGAGCCGATGGAAGAGCGAGCTGAGATCGGCCATCGAGAGCTTGTTGCGGTAGGTGCGCCCGTCTGCCGGAATGTACTCCACCAGCCGCAGTTCCCGGTACATGTTGGTTTCGCTGAGCAGGCGCTGCACCTTGTTGGGACCGCCAAGCTGCTTGAGGATCACGTTCGTGCTGGAGTTGCTACTGTAGCGGATCATGCGGGACAGGTGCTTTTGCAGGGCCGAGGTGTGCTTGATGCGCTTCCGGACCCGCTCCAACTGGTAGGCATGGAGGATGGGGACTTTGATGAGGCTGGCGGACTTGATGCGACGGCGCGGACGGATGGCCACCAGCAGGGTGCCCGATGTCAAGTCCTGCACCACGATGAACAACTGATCCTTCTTGGAAATCTGCTTTTTTTCGTAAACCTCGTTCATGTACTCCAGAATGCTGGCCTCCAGCGGGGAAGTGTACTGCGCAAGCTGGGAGCGTCGGACGCTCACGGGCAACGCCTGCGGTTCGTAAATCCGCAGGTACTTGGTGGAGATCCAGCCTTTTTCCCCCTTCTTCGAGGTGCGGACTTTTTGCCAGCCGTCTTGGGTGGTGTTGCTCAGGGTGAGGTGCGTGCCACGGGGCAGGGCGCGCACGATGTCGTGCTTGGTGCCCGGACCCGTGCGCAGGTTGAGGAAGACGGAGCGCACCACCGCGTAAGTCGCAGGCGCCAGCGGCGGAAGTTCCTGTTCGGGCAGGGGTTGCAGCAAGCGCATCAGCACCCAGCCCTGCATCGCCCGGGAAGGCACGGAAATCCGGACCCAGCCCCGCCGGAGGGTCTTTGCGCCAAACCGCACCTCCGCTCCCCGGCGCAGGGTGCCGAGAATGCGATGCCGCACGCCCGGCTCGGCACGCACGTTCAGGTGCGACACCAGCACGGTCGCCAGACGCGGATGCAGGATCCCGCTGTCCTCCACCGCAAGCAGAGGGGCGGCGAGTAGCAGCGCAAGTCCAAGGGCAAGGGCGATCCGGAGTGAGTTCCGCATTCAGAAACATTCAGTCTGGCCTGCGCTTTTCGCAGGCGGGGTCAGTTCACACGCAGGGTCCGAAGGGCGTGGAACACGCCAGCAGGGTGAAAGCGGTAGCCCTCCACCTGCCTGCTGACGAGCGCAAGGTGGTTGCCGTGCCAGAGCGGCAGATGCGGAAGTTCCTCCGACAAAATCTGCTGCGCCTGCTGGTAAATGGCCTTGCGCTGGGCGTGGTTCGACTCGCGTCTTGCGGACGCCAGCAGCGCGTCCAGCTGCGGATTTCGGTAGCGGGCATAGTTGCGCCCGCCCCTTTCCGGCGTTTGGCTGGAGTGGAACAGGCCGTTCAGGGCTTCCGGATTTCCCGGAACCCGAGTTTGCCGCAACACCAAGTCGTAGTCTCCTCCGGCCAAAACGCGCTGGAAGCTTTGCCGACCGAAGCGAGTGACCGTCACCTGAATGCCCACCCGCCCAAGCTGATCCGCAAGCAAGGTCGCAAGTCGGTTGTCCTCTTTTTGGTTGCGCGTTGCAAGTCGCAACTGCAAACGCTTCCCGTTCGTCCGGCGATAACCCGCCTCGTCCAGCCGTTTTTTCGCGTCTTCTGGCGCATAGGAAAATTCCTTGGAAGCGGCATGAAACGCATGTTCGGCGGGAAAAACTCCGGTGGCGAGCCGTGCGTGATTCTTGGTGAGCAACGCCAGCAGTTCCTCCCGCTGAACCGCCAGCGCAAGCGCCTGACGCACCCGCACGTCCTGCAACGCCGCATGTTCGGTGTTGAAGACGAGATGGCGGTAGGTCGCTCCGGCTTCCTCCACCAAGCGGAACTTGCGCTGCGCCGCAGGGGTCCGGAGCTTGGGGAGTTCCCTGAAGGAAACCACGTTGCCGGCAAGGGCGATGTCCTCGCTCAACAGCCCGCGAATCCGCGTTTTCGCATCCGGGAGCAGTTGAAAATGCAGGTCTTTCACGTCGGGAGCCGTTCCGTGATAGTACCAGTGACGGCGCAAGACAAGCTCGCTGGCATTCCGGCGGACCAGCATGAAGGGGCCGGAGCCGACGGGCCTCCCTGACTTTTGGTTGCTGAGGCTGCGGTGCTTGAAGATGGGGAAGTGGAGAGCGTGGAGAAACCCGGATTCCGGAAGCGGTTCGTGCAGGAGAAAACGCACGGTGCGCTCGTCCACCACCTCGCAGGCGGCAAACGAGTCCGCAAGCTGCCGGAAGCGGGGAAACCCCGGCGACCCTTGCAGTTCGTCAAACGCCGACTTGACCTGTGCGGCAGTGAAGGCGGTTCCGTCGTGAAACCAAATTCCGGCCTTGAGCGTGACCCAGTACTCGGTTTCGCCAATGCGGTCCCAGCGTTCCGCCAGTTGCGGCACCCACTGGTTTTGGCGATTTGGAGCGACGAGGCTTTCGTAGATGAGTTCGGCGAGGTCCAGTTCCGTCGGACTGCTGGCCCGGCGGGGGTCCAGCGTTTGGGGAACCGTGCCGAGGGCAAGGGTCAGCCGCTTGGGCTGGGCGTGTGCGGGGTGATGTGCCCACCCCAGCCCCCCAAGCAGGATCGCGCAAAGCAGGAGCGACTGGAGGGCACGGAGCATGGAAAGGCACTGAGGTGTTCAGGCGGGCCAAACCAAACGCCCGCCTGCGGCTCAGGCGTCGGCCTTGGCCTTCGCGTTGCGCCGGAGGTGTCCCAAGAAGACAACTCCGGGAAAGACGATCATGCTGAGGACGAGAACCGTGAAAATGATGGACCAACTCATGAGTGTTCTTTTGTCAAGGGGTCAGTAAAACTCCAACAGTCTAGCAGGTTCAGCGCTTGATGGCGACCACAAAGGTGCCTTCAAAGCGTTTGTCCTTTTGGATCAACAGGCGTTTGAGGGCTTCCGCCTCCTTTTTGGAGGAAAAGCCGCCTGCACGGATTTTCTTGTAGCGGATCTTCTGGTCCGCCCGTTGTGCCTCAAAGATGACATTGCTGCCATAGGCTTGGTTGAGGTAGGTCTTCACGCGGTTGGCCTTGTCCAAGTCCGGATACAGCCCCAGCGAAACGACATACCCCCGCTTGGTGGCCTTGCGATACGCCACTCCGACGAGGCGGCTTTCCTTGTTGATGTGTTCCACCAACTGCGCGGCGTCTTCCTCCCTCAGCGTGTTGGCCGTGACAATCTCCGTCATCGGCGTGCTTTCTGTCGCAGACTCCACTTTGGCGGCATAGCCGAAGCGCTTGAGCAGGAACTGGTAGTCCTCCACACACTCCTTGTGGATGCAGTTCGCCACCTGCACGAAGTACCGCTTGCGGGGTTTGGGCTTGGGTTTGGGCTTGGGCGGCGCAGGCTCCGGCTCAAAGGTCGGCTCCGGCGCAGGCTCCGCCACGGGAGCGGCGGGAAGCATCGGCTCAAGGATGGGCGCTTCCAGCACCACCTGTTCGGGAATGGGCGGTTCGTCCGGCGTGTTCAGCAGCATGAGCAAAACCACGGTGATCGCCCCCAACACCATGCCCACCACGGCTGCGATGATCGCCGGGATCAGCAGGGGCTTCATGCGCTTGTCGCCCGCTGCGGCCTTCTTCTTCTCTTTTTTCTTTTTCTTTTCCTTGGCGGGTTTTTCGTCCTCGTCGCCCATTGCAACGGCGGTCGCGGCGGCGGCTCCTGCCGCAGCCCCCATGTCGGAGTCGGAATCGAAGTCGTCCTCCTCCGGCTCGTCCATTTCCTCCAGATCGTCCTCCGCTTCCGCAGCCGGAGCCGGGGCTTCGTCTAGGTCGTCCTCGGCCTCGGGTTCGGGTTCCGCTTCCTGGACTTCAAGGTCGTCAATTGTGGAGAGGTCTTCAAAGAAGGAATCGAGTTCGCTGTCGCCCTCGTCTCCCTCGCCTTCCATGAAGCTGTCGAGTTGATCTCCGAAATCGTCTCCGAAATCGTCAAGCCCCTCTAGGCCTTCCATTTCTTCGTCTGCCATGCCTTAAATTCAATGCGCGAGTTTCTGCGGAGCCGTCCGGATGAAGATGGCGTGCGTGCCGTGCGTGGCGCTATTTTCCCGAAAACCGGCGGGGAATACGTCCGCCTTCGAGAGTTAAACGTTGCGTAAATGGATACGGGATAAACCCTGCAATGTCAAATCATCCCTGTGAATCAGTTTGGGCAACGCCGGAATCAAGCGGGGAATCAGCCCTCCCGTGGCGATAATTTTTGGCTCCGGAGAGCCGATTTCCAGCAGTTCGTCGCGGATGCGGTCCAGCAGCGTGGTGATCATCGCGGCGTGGCCGTGGAGCAGCCCGGATTGGATGCTGGTGGCCGTGTTGCGGCCAATCACCTTTTCGGGCAATTCCAGGTTCACCTGATGCAATTGGGCTGCACGGGAGAACAGCGCCTCCGCCGAAATCCCCAAGCCTGGGCAAATGATGCCTCCCAGATAGTCGCCCTGTTCCGTGACCACCTCCAGCTTGGTCGCCGTGCCGCAATCAATCACCACCAGCGCAGTGCCGTACTCCAAATACGCGGCAACGGCATTGGCGATGCGGTCCTGCCCCACCAGCTCCGGGGCATCGGTTTTGATGCGAACGCCCAAGTCCAGATCGTGCCGCACAATCAGCGGGGCAATGCCTGTGAGGTGCTGGACCAGTCCTTGGAACACAAACGTCAGCTTGGGCACCACGGACCCCAGCACGACCCCGCCAAACTGCTTGGGCTGAAACCCGTCGGACGCCATCAGGTTGCGGATGAGCATCAGGTACTCGTCTGGACTGCCGTCCGAATCGGAGTGCAGCCGCCAACTGTGCAGCAACTTCCCGGAGTCGAAGGCTCCAATGACGATGTTGCTGTTGCCGATGTCAAATGCCAGAATCATGCGTCTGGATTGCTCCATTCCACGTCTCCGGAGAGGTGCGAAACCACCCCTCCTCTGCCCACTTCCAAAAGTAACGCACCTTCCGGGCCAATTCCGGCAACCTTTCCGGTTTTCCAGCCCCCTTGCTGTTGGACCCGCACCGACTGCCCCAGCATTCTGGAACGCCGCAGCCACTCATCGCGCAGCGGGGCTGCACCGATTTTTCGGAACTCTCCGTCCACTCCGGCAAACGCTCGCAGCACTTGGGGCAGCAGCGTTTCCGGAGTCACCTCTCCACCGCTGGCCTCAACCGTCGTGATCAACCCCCGGAGTTCTGCGGGAAACTCATGGGGATGTCCCAGCACGTTGATGCCGATGCCGAGAATGAGCACGGAGCGGCGGGCTTGCTCGGCCCACACGCTTTCTGCGAGAATCCCGCACACCTTGCGGTTGCCAATCAGCACATCGTTGGGCCACTTCAAGCGGGGAGCAGTGCCGAATGCTTCCAGACTCCGCGCCACGGCGATTCCCGCCCAAAGCGCGTAGAGCGGCAGTTGCGCCTGCGGGCACTCCGGGTGGATCACCAGCGAAAACGTGAGATTCTTTCCCGGAGACGACCAGTACGAGCGTCCCATGCGTCCGCGCCCTGCCGTCTGGTACGAGGTGCCCACCACCTGCCCCGACGTTTCCAGCAGTTCGGGATGCTCCTTCAGGTAGGTGTTCGTCGAGGGCAGTTCCCGGAACCAGCGCACGGGATGGCCCTCCAGCACAAACTCGTCAAATGCCCTCCTTGCCAAAATCCCCTACCTCAGCGTGAATTCGTGGATGGTCAACTTTTCCACCGTTCCATCATCCTTCCGATCCACCGACACCACCGCCCGCACCTCGGCTTGCACACCGTCCACCTCGGCTTTGAGGCGGATGTCGTACCATCCGCTATAGTAGAGGAAAAAATCATCCGCCACCACAGGCAAACCCTGTGTGGAGGGTGAGGACTCCAACTTCTGGCTGATGTCATTTTTGTGCTTATACTCGTCTCCGCTCTCCCTCGCCAGTTTGGAGCGGGCCAGCACTTCCCCAATCTCCTGCGAGCGTTCCAGAAACTTGTATTTCGAACTGCCAATATCCTCGGAGTTGCGCTGCCGATCTATGAAGCGTTGAATTTCCTCTGCGTCTGCCAAGTTGACGTTGATGCGTGAGGCACCCTGGTCGTTTTGGGAAAGCGAATCCCCCAGAACCCCTACCGCATGAACTGTGAAGTGCTTGTTCCACGCAAGTTGCTTGATTTCCTCTTCGGGAAGATACGCTCCGACGACGAGGGCAGCCTCCTTCAAATCGTCAAACAGGGTGTTTTTGGGAGC
This sequence comes from uncultured Pseudomonadota bacterium, assembly GCA_964597275.1. GTDB lineage: Bacteria > SAR324 > SAR324 > SAR324 > NAC60-12 > UBA8110. The sequence continues at coordinate 17,894 of CAZQXS010000028.1, forward strand.
AACCCCACCCAACTCGATGCCCTGAAATCCCTGTTCGTTTCCCCCCAGAGGGTGCCTTTCCTCGTCCTTGTCAATCCAATCGTGGAGCAACGCATACATCGGTTGGGAGAGAGTCGGCAGGAGTTGGTACTCATCTTCCAGCAATGTACTGAACTCTTGTTGGATTTTGTTCTCCGCAGGGGTTCCGGGGTCGGTGTCCAGACGGTTGAGGTTGAAGAGGTGATCAATGGGCCGGACGTAGGGGGTATAGAAAATCGCGTTGGGGAAGCTTTCGGCAAGCCCGGGAGCGGCATAGCTGATCAACTCCGGGGGCAGTCCAAGGGGACGGGGCGGATTCAAAACCGTGTAGTTCGCTTTGGTGAGATCATTCACAAAATCTATGAACACCCGAAGCTGCTCGAAAAACTCAACCTCCCGCAACGGCTTGCGACCCGGAGGGCGCCCTTCCAGTCCCACCAGCACGGCCTTGAAGAGTGACTTGACAGCGTTGCGGGCTTGGAAGGAGGCTTGGAAGTTTTGCAGGCTACGGGTTTCGAGAGAAGTCTCGAAGGTGAATTCCGTGAGGAAGACCGCGAGCAGGGCGAGGACGACGAGAGTGACAAGCAGGGCGATCCCGGCACGGGGCCGAGGACGGGGGGCGTGGGTGGCCAAGCGGGAGTCCGGGGGCGCAGTGCCCCCGGAGCGTGGCCTCAGGAGCAGCCGCTGGTGGCCCCGCAGGATGCGCATTTCAGGCAGGATCCGTTGCGGACCATCGTGAACTGGCCGCAGGTGGTGCAGGACTCGCCCTCGTAGCCCTTCATGCGGGCTTCCTGCACGAGGTCGGCTTGCGAACGCTCCACCGTCTGCCACGCCGCTCCCCCGCTTTCATCCGCATAGCTCACCTCGGCGGCACGACCTGCCTCCAGCACGGCGACATCCACCCTCTCAAAGCTGGAGCCGCCAAAGTCCGCCGCCGCAAAGCTGGAGTCGTCCTGCTCCTCAAGGAACTTTTGGGACTCCTGTGTGCTGAGCGTGCGTTCTGCAACCACCTGCTCCCCCTCAAACTCCGGCTCGTTCTGGCCCTTGAGGTGGGTTTCGCTGGCCTGCAGGTCGTCCGGGGAGACGTGCGCGAGGTCGTGGCGTCCGAGGTAGTTGATGGCGAGTTCCCGGAAGATGTAGTCAATGATGGACGTGCTCATCTTGATGGTGTCGTTGCCCTGCACCATGCCGTTCGGCTCAAAGCGCGTGAACACGAAAGCCTCCACGAATTCCTCCAGCGGAACCCCGTGCTGCAAGCCTAGCGAAACCGCAATGGCGAAGCAGTTCATCAGGCTCCGGAAGGCCGCGCCCTCCTTGTGCATGTCCACAAAGATTTCGCCGAGCGTGCCGTCTCCGTAGTCTCCGGTGCGCAAGTAGAGCTTGTGTCCGCCGATGATCGCCTTCTGCGTGTAGCCCTTGCGGCGGTGCGGCAGGCGGCGGCGCTTGGCGAGGTAGCGGTGGATGATTTTTTCCGCAACTCGCACCTGCGGAGACTGCGCGGGCAGCAAGTCCTCGTCCTCCAAATCGTCCCACAACTCATCCGCCAGTCCGGTGTTGAGCGGCTGGCTGAGCTTGGAGCCGTCGCGGTAGAGCGCGTTGCACTTGAGCGCAAGCTTCCACGACATCAGGTAAGCCTCCTTGATGTCCGTAATGTCGGCGTGGCTCGGCAGGTTGATCGTCTTCGAGATGGATCCGGAAATGAACGGCTGGGCCGACGCCATCATGCGGATGTGCGCCTCCGGAGCGATGTAGCGCTGTCCGCGCTTGCCGCACTTGTTGGCGCAGTCGAACACCGAGTAGTGCTCCGGCTTGAGGTGCGGAGCGCCCTCAATGGTCATGGAACCACAAATCGCATCGTTCGCAGCCTCGATTTCCTTGTCGCTGAAGCCGAGGTGCTTGAGCAGGCTGAACTGATAATCGCTCAACTGATCCTCGTTGAGCCCCAATCCGTGCTTGCAGAACTCGTCGCCCAGCGTCCAGCGATTGAAGACGAAGGAGATGTCGAATGCCGCCGGAAGCTGCGCTTCCACGTTGGCCAACGCCTCGTCCGTGAAGCCCTTCTCGCGCAGGACTTCGGAGTTGATGCACGGAGTACCCTTGAGCGTGCCGCGTCCCTTGACGTAGTGAACGATGTCCTGCACCTCGGACTCTTCGTAACCGAGCCTGCGCAGGGCGGGAGGAATGGACTGGTTGATGATCTTGAAGTAGCCGCCTCCGGCGAGCTTTTTGAACTTCACGAGCGCGAAGTCCGGCTCGATCCCGGTGGTGTCGCAGTCCATCAGCAAGCCGATGGTCCCGGTCGGCGCGATCACCGTGACCTGCGCGTTGCGGAAGCCGTGCTTTTCCCCCAGCTTGAGGGCACGGTCGGAATCCTCTTGCGCGGCTTTCAGCAAGTCCGGCGGACAGTGCTGGCTGTCAATGCCCATCGGCTTCATCAGCAAGCCCTCGTACTCGCTGTCCGCCACCCGGAAGGCGGCGCGGCGGTGGTTGCGCAGGACGCGGAGCATGGATTCGCGGTTGCGCTCGTAGCCGGGAAACGAGCCGAGTTCCTTGGACATCTCCGCCGAGGTCGAGTAGGAGGTCATGTGCATGATGGACGTGATCGCCCCGCAAATGGCCAGTGCCTGTGGCGAGTCGTAGGAAATGCCGTTGACCATCAGGTAGGTGCCGAGGTTGGCGTAGCCCAAGCCGAGCGTGCGGAACTCGTAGGAGAGTTCGGCGATGCGCTTGCTGGGGAACTGCGCCATCAGTACGCTGATTTCCAGCACAATCGTCCACAGCCGGGTGCCGTGGCGGAATTTTTCGATGTCCAAATCCCCGCTTGCCGCATCCCGGAACTGGAGCAGGTTCAGCGACGCCAGATTGCAGGCCGTATCGTCAAGAAACATGTACTCACTGCACGGGTTCGAGGCGCGGATGGGGCCGTCGGTCGGGCAGGTGTGCCACTCGTTGATGGTGCTGTCGAACTGCACCCCCGGATCGGCGGAGGCCCATGCGGCGTAGGTGATCTGCTCCCAAAGCTCCTGCGCCCGCAGCACTTTGCAGGGTTGCGCGTCACGCTCTCCGTTGGCGGCTTTCACCTTCTCCGTCCGCCAGTAGAGCGGCCAGTCTCCGTCCGACTCCACGGCCTGCATGAACTCGTTGCTCACGCGGATGGAGTTGTTGGCGTTCTGCCCGGAAACGGTCTGGTAGGCTTCGGAATTCCAGTCGGTGTCGTACTCGTCAAAGGCGACGCTGGTGTAGCCCTGCTTGGCAAGGTGGATGATGCGCTCGACGTAGCTGAAGGGCATCTGTGACCGTTGTGCGGCCTTGACCACCTTGCGGAGGTCGCGGTTCTTCTTCGGATCGAACTTTTCCGCATCGTCGCTCCAGCCGTGAATGGCGGCAAAGAGTTCGTTGATCAACTCCCGGAGTTTCTTCGATCCGGCCACGAGGGCGGCGACCTTTTGCTCCTCCTTGACCTTCCAGTTGACGAACTTCTCGATGTCCGGGTGATCCACATCGAGGCAGACCATCTTCGCGGCGCGGCGCGTGGTGCCGCCAGACTTGATCGAGCCGGCAGCGGTGTCGCCGATCTTGAGGAAGGACATCAGCCCGGAGGAAACCCCGCCGCCCGAAAGCGGTTCGGCGTCACCCCGCAGGTCGGAGAAGTTCGATCCCGTTCCGGAGCCGTACTTGAAGAGCCGCGCCTCACGGGTCCACAAGTCCATGATGCCACCTTCGCGCACCAAGTCGTCGCTCACGGACTGAATGAAACACGCATGCGGCTGAGGATGCGTGTAGGCATCCTCGGAGCGCGTGACCTTGCCCGTTACGGGATCAACGTAGTGGTGGCCCTGTGCGGGGCCGGAAAGGCCGTAGGCCCAACTGTGTCCGGTGTTGAACCACTGCGGCGAATTCGGCGCGGTCATCTGGTTGGCCAGCATGTGGCACAACTCGTCGTAAAACGCCTTGGCGTCCGCTTCGGTGTCGAAGTAGTCGTGCTTGAAGCCCCAGTAGGTCCAGCAGCCGGAAAGCCGATGGAAGACCTCGCGGGCATCCGTTTCGGAGGTGGTGCGCTCGTCGGCAGAAAGTTTGGACTGCTTGGACTGATCGGGAAGCGAGGCCTGAAGCCAGGACGGGATGCCCTTTTCCTTGGCGGGTTTGCGGTGCTTGGGGATGCCTGCTTTGCGGAAATACTTCTGGGCCATGATGTCCGTGGCCACCTGCGACCACTGCTTGGGCACCACCACCTTGTCCCACTTGGAAACCACGGTTCCGTCGGGATTGCGGATCACCGACTCGCGGGTTTCAAACTCCAATCCCTGATAAGGACTTTCACCCTCCGTGGTGAAGCGTCGCTGGATTTTCATGGCTGCATCTCTGTCAAAAAATAGCAAAAAAGACCCAAGCCCTTGCCGTCCTTGGCGCACGCTTCAGTCCATTGAAGTGGGATTCCCGTGATTCGTTTGGCAAGTCCGCACCAAGGATGCGTCGTGCATCCCGTGAACTGGCGGAAGTGGTGCAAAGGGTGCCTAAAAACGCCCGGACCTGCCGAATCCGCAGAGGAGATTGTCTTTCAACTCCCGAGGTGTCGGGGAGAGTGTTAAGCTATTCCAGTAAGGGCCAGAAATCAACCGGAAAGATTTTCAGTCATTTCAACCCGAACAATGGAATCACTTGAAATCACAGCATAAAATTTTTCACGAAAACTTTCAAACTTTCCTCGAATTGAGAATTTCCACTGGCAAATAATGCCGGGGTCGCTCTTGCAAGCCACGTTCCTTATGCCAACGGATTCCGCAACTTTGCGCACCCTGTACCTGCACTTCCCGTTCTGCGCCCGCATCTGTCCGTTTTGCGCCTTTGCCGTGCGCAAGGACCGTCCGGAAATTCATGAGGCGTATGGGTCCGGACTGCTTCAGGAACTGCAACTGCGGCTCGCAACAGGACTGACACCTTTCGACGAATCCGGGAATTCCGTTCGTCCTGAGCTTGTCGAAGGGCGAACCCCGTCCATGCTTCGACAGGCTCAGCACGAACGGGGAGGGAGATCACAGCACATAACCTTTGACTCGGTTTATCTCGGAGGAGGAACCCCGTCCCGCATGACCCTTGCGGAATTGGAGCGGTTTTTTTCCGGATTGCGGGAGACGGTCACGCTTTCCCCAACTGCCGAAATCGCCTTTGAACTGAATCCGGAGGATATCGAGCCGGGCTACCTCTCCGGACTCCGAGAGCTTGGCGTGACCCGGCTGAGCCTCGGCGGACAGAGTTTTCAGGACACGACGCTGAAGCGGCTGGGGCGGGTTCATGACGCTCGCCAGCTTCGCAAGGCGCTGGAAATCATTCAGGCTGCGGAGTTCGACAACTGGAACCTCGACCTCATGTTTGGAATTCCGGGACAGCCCCCGACTCAGTTTCAGGCGGACTTGACCGAAGCCTTCCGCTGGCGGCCTGCGCATGTTTCGCTGTACGGACTGGAGGTTCACGACAGTACCCCCTTTTCACGCGACCCTGAAATCCAAAACTGGGAGGAGGGCCACCACCCGGAAGTTGCCGAAATGTACCTTGCCGGAGTGGAACGGCTCGAATCCGCCGGATTGCGGCAGTACGAAGTCTCGAACTTCGCCCGCCCCGGCAACGAGGGCCGCCAGAACCTGCGGGTGTGGGACGGGGAGCCGTACCTTGGGTTGGGTACGGGAGCGCATTCCTTTGCCAACGGCTCGCGCTGGGGAAACGTGCGCTCGCTGAAACGTTACCTGGACGCGGTGACGGATGGCCTCCTCCCCGAAGCCTTCCGGGAAACACCGGATCGCGCTCAGCAGGCCAGCGAGTGGCTGATGCTCCAGTTGCGGCGGGTCGCAGGAGTGAACCTAGAGGCGTGGCGAGAGCATTTCGGAAACCAGCAACCCCTGCCTCATGCACTGCTGGAACGCCTGCATCACGAAGGCAAGGCCGTCTGGAATCCGCCCCACCTGCGGCTCACACCTTCCGGGTTCCTACTGGCGGACGGCATCACGGCGCAGTTGCTGCCCTGAACTTTGGACCAGCGGCGCTGCTCACCAATCCTCCTATGGAAAAGACTCGCATTTGCTCACCAAACATGGTTTTATTTTGGGGTTCGATTTTCACCAAAGACTTTTGGAGCAAGGGCAATTGATGGACACAGGGGGAAAGAAACAAAAAGGCGGCGGATTCCGGGAACCTCGCGGCAAGGTGCGGGGGCGTCTCGTGGACGCGAAGGTGCTGGCGGAGGTCCGGGAACTGCTCGGCGACCTGCCGCGCCAACGCGATTTGCTGATTGAGGCCTTGCACAAGGTTCAAGACGCGAACGGGCATCTGTCGGCCAAGCACCTCGTGGCGCTGGCGGACGAGTATCGGCTTGCGCACACGGAGGTTTACGAGGTCGCCACCTTCTACCATCACTTTGACGTGGTCAAGGAAGGCGAAACCCCGCCTCCGCCGCTGACCGTGCGGGTCTGCGATTCGGTGTCCTGCGCGATGGCCGGGGCCGACGGCCTGATTGACGCGCTCCAGCAGTCGCTTGGTGACGGAATCCGTGTCCAGCCCGTGCCCTGCGTGGGCCGCTGCCAGCACGCGCCCGTCGCCGTAGTCGGCCAGAATCCGGTGGACGAAGCCTCCCCGGAAGCGGTGCAGCAAACCGTGGATGCTGGAGCGACCACCCCCACCCTGCCCGACTACCAAACCTATTCGCAGTATCGCGCCTCCGGCGGTTATCGGTGCTATCAGGAATGCCTCGCAGGCGAACGCACCCCCGAATCCGTGATCGAGGAACTGAAACAAGCCGGACTGCGCGGCATGGGTGGTGCAGGCTTTCCGGCCTCCACCAAGTGGGAGATCGTGCGGGGCTTCGAGGGACCGCGCCTGCTCGCGCTCAACATTGACGAAGGCGAACCCGGAACCTTCAAGGATCGCTTTTGCATGGAAACCGGGCCTCACCGCTTTTTGGAGGGAACGCTGATCGCGGCATGGGCGGTGGGCATCGAGTCGGTGTACCTCTACCTGCGGGACGAATACGCCGCCAGCCGTGAAATCCTCACCCGCGAACTCGCCGCCCTGCAAGCTGACCCTCCGGGAACGCTGCCGGACCTGCACCTGCGACGCGGCGCGGGCGCGTACATCTGCGGGGAGGAATCCGCCATGATCGAGTCCATCGAAGGCAAGCGCGGGATGCCCCGCCTACGGCCCCCTTACGTCGCGGAGGTGGGACTCTTCGGACGACCGACGCTGGAGCACAATCTCGAAACCCTGCACTGGATTCCGGAAATTCTCGAAAAGGGCGGGGCGTGGTTCGCCTCGCACGGACGCAACGGGCGCAAAGGCCTGCGGGCGTTTTCCGTGAGTGGACGGGTCAACAAGCCCGGAGTCCACATTGCTCCGGCAGGCATCACCATGCGCGAACTGATTGACGAATACTGCGACGGGATGCAGGACGGCCACGAGTTCTACGGCTACTTCCCCGGAGGCGCGTCCGGCGGTATCCTGCCCGCGTCGCTCGGCGACGTACCGCTCGACTTCGGCACCTTGCAGGAACACGGCAGCTTCATCGGTTCCGCCGCCATTGTCGTGCTTTCCCAAAAAGACCGCGCCCGCGACCTCGCCACCAACGCGATGCGCTTCTTCCGACACGAATCCTGCGGGCAATGCACCCCCTGCCGCGTGGGCACCGCCAAGGCGATTCCGCTGATGGAAAAGCCCTGCTGGGACCAGCCGCTGCTCGAAGAGCTTTCCCAAGCGATGGAGGACGCTTCCATCTGCGGACTGGGGCAGGCGGCGCCCAATCCGATCCGCACGGTCGTCAACTACTTCTCCGAGGAGATCAACTGACATGGACACCTTCCCGACTGAAATCGTCCGTTTTGAGTTGGACGGCAAGAGCATCGAAGCCCTTCCGGACGAGACCATCCTGCAAGCCGCCCAGCGCACCGGGGCCGAAATCCCCTACCTCTGCTACAAGGACGGCTACCGCCCGGACGGCAACTGCCGTGCCTGTGTCGTTGAAATTGACGGCGAGCGCGTGCTGGCCCCCTCCTGCTGCCGCAACCCCACGGAGGGCATGCAGGTGAGCAGCCAGAGCGAACGAGCCCGGCACTCGCAGAAGATGGTGGTGGAACTGTTGCTCTCGGACATGCCGGAGCAGGGAAAATCGCCCTACACACAACGCTCCGAACTGGACGTTTGGGCGGAAAAGCTCGGAGTCGCGCAACCCCGGTTTGAGGGGCGGCACCAGCCGCAGCAGGACATGTCGCACCCGGCGATGGCTGTGCAACTCGACGCCTGCATCCAATGCACACGCTGCGTGCGGGCCTGCCGCGAGGTGCAGGTCAACGACGTGATCGGCTACGCGAATCGCGGCGACCACTCCGCCATCGTCTTTGACCTCAACGACGAGATGGGAGCCAGCACCTGCGTGGCCTGCGGGGAGTGCGTGCAAGCCTGCCCGACGGGGGCGTTGATGCCTGCGGAAAACGTGGGGCTGGAGGTTCCGGACAAGCAGGTCGAGTCCACCTGTCCGTACTGCGGGGTGGGGTGCCTGCTCACCTACAACGTCAAGGAGAACCGCATCCTGAGCGTGGAGGGCCGCGAGGGTCCGGCGAACAAGAGCCGACTCTGCGTGAAGGGGCGCTTCGGCTTCGATTACGTCCACCATCCGGAACGCCTCACCCAGCCGCTGATCCGGCGCGAAGGGGTGCCGAAAACGGTGGAGCTTCTCAACCCCAGCGATTTCGAGAAGGTCTTCCGGCCTGCGACTTGGGAGGAGGCACTGGACGTGGCTGCCAACGGACTCAAGCGCATCCGGGAGGATCACGGCCCCTCGGCACTCGCAGGTTTTGGCTGTGCGAAGGGCAGCAACGAGGAGGCGTATCTGCTCCAGAAGCTGGTGCGCACCGGATTCGGCAACAACAACATTGACCACTGCACGCGGCTCTGCCACGCCTCGTCCGTCGTCGCCCTGCTGGAGGGCATCGGCTCCGGCGCGGTCTCGAACCCGTTCACGGATGCGGATGAGGCGGACGTGATCATGGTCGTCGGCTCCAACACCTCCGTCAACCATCCGGTCGCCGCCACCTTCTTCAAGAATGCGGCACAGGCGGGCAAGGACTTGATCCTGCTGGACCCCCGGCGCATCGACATCGCGCGCTACGCCAGCTACAGCCTTCAGTTCAATCCGGACACCGATGTCGCGCTTTTCAACGCGCTCATGCACACCATTGTCGAGGAGGGCTTGTGCAACGAGGAGTACATCGCCCAATACACCGAGGGCTTTGACGCGCTCAAGGAGAACCTCAAGGACTACAGCCCGGAGGCGATGGCGAAGATCTGCGGCATTCCCGCCGAAACCCTCCGCGAGGTCGCCCGACGCTACGCAACCGCGAAAAGCTCCATCATCTTCTGGGGCATGGGCGTTTCACAGCACGTCCACGGCACCGACAACGCCCGCTGCCTCATCGCCCTCGCGTTGATGACGGGGCAGATCGGGCGTCCCGGAACCGGACTGCACCCCCTGCGCGGCCAGAACAACGTGCAGGGCGCGTCCGACATGGGGCTGATCCCGATGGTCTTCCCGGACTACAAGCCCGTGGGCGACCCAGAAGCCAAGCAGTTCTTCGAGGAGCTTTGGGGCATGACGCTCGACCCCAACCCCGGCCTCACGGTGGTGGAGATCACCGAAGAGATGCACGAGCGCAACATCAAGGGACTCTACATCATGGGCGAGAACCCCGCGATGTCCGACCCCAACCTCAACCACACCCGCGAGGCGCTGGCACGGCTGGAGCATTTTGTCATTCAGGACATCTTCCCCACCGAAACCGCAGGCTTCGCCGACGTGATCCTGCCGACTTCCGCGTTTCCGGAAAAGACCGGAACCTTCACCAACACCAACCGTCAGGTGCAGCTCGGACGGCAGGCGCTCGATCCGCCCGGAGATTCGCGGCAGGACTGGTGGATCATTCAGGAGATGGCGAACCGCTTGGGGCTTTCGTGGAACTACCGGGGGGTGCCGGACATCTTCGCGGAAATCCGCAAGGCCACCCCCAGCATGGCGGGCATCACCTGGGAACGGCTGGAGCAGGACCACTCCGTGACCTATCCCTGCGAAAACGAGGGCGACCCCGGCGATCCGGTGATCTTCACCGACGGCTTCCCGACTGCAAACGGACGCGCCACGTTTGTGCCCGCGCAGTTCTCGCAGGCGGACGAACTTCCCGATGGGGAGTACCCCTACGTCTTCATCACCGGACGCCAGTTGGAGCATTGGCACACGGGCAGCATGACCCGGCGGGCTGGTGTGCTGGACGCAATCGAGCCGCTGCCCGTCGTCAACATCCACCCCAGCGATCTGGACAAGCTGGGCGTGGAGGGCGGCACTCCGATCACCGTGCAGTCCCGACGCGGCCAGCTCACCGCCTTTGCACGGGGCGACCACGGGGTTCCGGAGGGCAACGTGTACATGGCCTTCTCGTACAACGAAGCCGCCGCGAACCTGATCACCACGGACATGCTGGACCCCTTCGGCAAAATCCCGGAGTTCAAGTTCTGCGCGGTCCAACTCAGTGCCGGAGGCGACCTCGCTCCGCGACTGGCGTGACCCCGCCGCCGCTGCTGGGGTTCTGCGCCCGCTCTGGAACGGGCAAGACCACCCTGCTCACCCAACTCCTGCCGATGCTCAAGGCCAAGGGTCTGCGCATCGGCATGATCAAGCACGCCCACCATCAGTTCGACATTGACTACCCCAGCAAGGACAGCTACGAGTTGCGCAAGGCTGGGGCGCAGGAAATGCTGGTGGCCTCGCGCACCCGCATGGCGCTCGTCCGCGAAACCCCGGACGCTCTGGAAGAGCCTGCGCTTCCAGATTTGCTGAAACGCCTCAGCTTATCGGAACTCGACCTCGTGCTGGTCGAGGGCTTCAAGTGGGGCGACTTTCCCAAGATCGAACTGCACCGCCCCAGTCTTGGGCAACGGCTCCTGCATCCGGAGGTTCCCGGAGTGCTGGCTATCGCCACGGACGAATCCCTGCCCAGCCCACCCGATCTGCCCCAACTCGACCTCAACACACCTGAAGCGATTGCGGACTTTGTGATCAAGGAGTTCAAGCTGTTGGCTTAGCCACCCGGAAGCCCATGTTGCTGGAGGTGCTGTCCGGGGCATTGCCCATGCGTGAGGAGGTGCGGTAGCGGGTGCAGTAGGAGTGGTGGCAGAGGAAGGAGCCGCCCTTGAGGACGCGCTGCTGGCCGTTGAGCGGCCCGGTGGGATTGGCTTGGGGCCGGGGCGAGTGCAACCGCGTGAATCGGTCGTGGCACCACTCCCAGAGATTGCCCGTCATGTTATAGAGGCCAAAGTCGTTCGGCAGAAAGCTTTTCGCCGGGGCAAGGCCAACTTCCTCAACGGGGTCAGTGGGGCGATGGGGAAACTCTCCCTGCCAGACGTTGCAACGCCGCTCGCCCTCCGGCTCCAGTTCCGCGCCCCACGGAAAGGGCGTCGCCTCCCGCCCGCCTCGTGCGGAATACTCCCACTCCGCTTCGGTCGGCAAGCGTACTCCCGCCCATTCGCAGTAGGCTTGGGCGTCATACCAAGAAACGTGAGCCACCGGATGATCCGGCAGGTCCTCCACCGAACTCCCGACTCCTTCCGGCTGGTGCCAGCACGCCCCTTCGATCAAGCGCCACCACGGGGCGTGGGCCGCGCCTTGGGTGGGAGCGTCTGGGTCGTTGAGCAACAGGAAGAACACGAAGGACGAGCCAACCCGTTCCGCAGTGGAAACGTATCCGATGTCGGCGGCGAAGCGGCCAAACTCGGCGTTGGTAACGGTGGTGGGGCTGAGGGCAAATGGATCGAGCGTGACCTCGCGCACCGGACCTTCCCCATCCTCCGGGTGTGGTGAGCTTTCGGCTCCCATCCGGAAAGTGCCTCCTTTCAGGGCAACCAATGGACTGGATTCCCGCCTGCGCGGGAATGACGGATGGGGACTGAATTGCTTTGCGGGGCCAGCATCGTCAGAAGAAGCCCCTTTCGTTTTTGGAACGCAGCAGGCTTTGTTGCGCGGCTCCTGTTCAGAGCTGGTCATATCATCGAAACCTGAAGCACCGTAGGAGCGGGGCATGGCCCGCTCCTACACGGAGTGTTTCATTCTTATTCGGAATGACTATAGCGATAGACGGGTGCCCAGTCCTCGCCCCACGCCGCTTTCCAGAGCCAGCGGGGCTTGGTGTTTTGCAGGGGGCGGCCCCCGTTCCAGAGGTCGGCCTGTGGGTTGGCGTTGGCCGCAAAGAAGGCGTCAATCCTTGCGGCAAGGGCGGCCCCGATCTCGGTGTACTCCGGGTCGTTGAGCAGGTTGTTGGTCTCGCCGGGATCGTTTTCCACGTCGTAGAGTTCGTCACTGAGTTCATATTGGGTGGCGCCCCGGAAGCGCTTGAAATACGCCCACTGCGGGGTGCGGATCACGCGGGTTTCCTCCTGTTCGGAAAACACCTCGTCCTCGCCCCAATCCACCAGCGGCTCCCCCTTGAGCAGGGGGGCCAGCGAACGGCTCGGCAGCGGGGTTTCCGGAGCGTTCGGAGCTTGGAGGCCAACGTAATCAAGGATGGTGGCGAACAGGTCGGTGTTGGAAACGTGCAGGCGGCTGCGCGTTCCAGATTCCACCGTTCCGGGCTGGCTGACGAGCAGCGGGATGCTGTGCGCCGCCTGATGCAGGTTGGAGGGCCAGCACGCCGCACCGTGCCCCCAAAAACCGTGATGCCCCATCGAAAGCCCGTGGTCTGCCGTGAAGATCAGCAAGGTGTCCTGCTCCAGCCCCAAGGCTTGCAGGCGTTTCACCAAGTTCCCCACCGCATCGTCAATCAGCGTGATCTGGCTGTAGTAATTCCGGAGGGTCGGCAGGTCGTTGGGCGCTCGGAGCAGCATCGAAAAATCGAGACCGCCGCCACTGCGGGCTTTGACCAAATCGTAGGCGGCGACCGCTTCCGGACGCAAGCCCACACGGGGAATCGTGTTGACCGGGCAGTCGTCGTAAAGCGCGGAGAAGCGGTGCCGGATGGGTTCGTTGGTCGCGGGCCAGTGGCCGTAGGGCGCGGGGTAGGGCAGGTAGGCGAAGAAGGGCTGTTGGGACTCGCTGCACCCCTCGATGAACTCGATGGCCTTGTCCGTGAAGAAGTCCACCGAATGCCCCGGCTGCATGTAGCTCTGGCCGTTGTCGAAGATGCGGTTGTTGTAGAAGCTGCGCACATGCCCGTCCTCCATCGTCACCCAGCTCTCGAATCCGGGCGCGGGCGTGGTCGGTTCGCCGAGGTGGTACTTGCCGAACAGCCCCGTGCGGTATCCGGCGCTTTGCATCAACTCCGGGAGCGTCGAGAGGCCGTTGAGCGCGTGCCAGCCTGCGGGCCACTCGCTCATGTTGCGGTCGTCAATCCACGCATGAACCCCGTGCTGCGAGGGCATCAGCCCGGTCAGCGTCGAGGCCCGGCACGGCGAGCAAAAAGCGTTCGGGCAGTACGCCTTGTCAAAGATGAATCCAGTTTCGGCAAGTCGGTCCAGATTCGGGGTGACGATCTCCGGATTCCCGTAGCAGCCCAGGGTTTCGGCCTGCTGATTGTCCGTCATGATCAGGATCACGTTCTGCGGTTTGGGCATGTTGGGCTTTTTGCGTGGGTGGATTGAAAGTTTGGGCGTTGAGGTTCCCAAGGGGGGGTTGATCGGCTCAGGCTCCGATCTTTAGGGGGGCACCTGAGAGGGCAAATCCTCTAATCTGAATCACACAGGGAGGGGGAGGCTCCGGAGGAATTCCGGAGCCGTTGAGGGTCAGGCGACCGCTTGCGCCAGTTTGTCGTTTTCGGCGACGACCCAGCCCAAGCCCAGCGATTCGAGCTTGTTTTTAGTGGGGAAGCCCGTCTGGGTGTCCCACTCACAGAGGCGGTAGTAGTCGTCGAGCGCGGTGTCCCACTCGGCCTTGTCGAGGTGCAGGCCGTCGGACCTCCCGCCTTTGAGCGGCTGGTCGAACATCTTCTTGGGCAGGGTGTCGGACTCGCGCCCGATGCCCTCGCGTGCGTTGAAGGCGCGCATCATGTTCACACGCCGCTCCCCGACCTCCAGAAGCTCCTGCATGTCCGCATCCCATCCGGTGATTGCGTTGAGCGTGTCGAGCAGTTGATTGGTGTCGTAAAGCTGCCACGCTGGGCCAAAGACGAACTGGCAGACGTTGATGCTGTCCATCGCGCTGTACACATGCTGCGTGATCATCGCAAAGCGCATCTTCTCCTCGTTGAGGACCAGCTTGGACTGCGGGTTGGTGAGGTCGAGTTGGGCCATGCGCTCCGGGAACGCCTTGTAGCTCGGATCGTGTTCGCTGGACTGGTGATCCGCGCCAAAGGGATTGACCGCGTAGATGATGCCAAGGCTGCGCTTGACCTGCGGCATGTGCGCGGGCGCTTCCTGCCCCTTGCTCGTGATCAGGTACGCCTCGGTGCCGCGTCCCAGCTTCTTGGCCGCTTTGGCGGAGCCTTCGGCAAGCAAATCCCCAAAGCCCTCGCGCTCGCCAATCATCTTGGTGAGTTGGATGACGGATTCGGCGTTGCCCCACGTCAGGTCAATGCCTCCGGTGTCCTCGGCGGTGAGCTTGCCGTTTTCCCAGCACTCCATCGCCCACGCAATCGTTGCCCCGCAGGAGATGGTGTCCATGCCGTACATGTTGCAGAGCGCGTTGGCGTGAATCACCGCATCCATGTCACGGACTCCACAATAGCTGCCGAAGGTCGCGATGGTCTCGTACTCCGGGCCACCGTACTTCTTGTCGGTCTTGAACGGGCCTTCCGTGACCTCCGCGACGCGCTTGCACTTGACGGTGCAACTGAAGCAGGTGTCGCGTCCAAAACGACTTTGATCGTCGCGGTCGTGCCCAACGAGGCGTTCGTTGTAAAGCCGGAGGCCATCAATGTCCTCATGGTGGTCAAAGGCGCCACTGTTGAAGTTGTAGGTTGGCAGGCCCCCAGAGTGGTGCTGGGGGGTACAAACCCCGGCGGTTCCATACTTGCCAAACTCATCCATGCCAGTCGGCTTCATGCTCTTCGGCCCCAGCTTTTGCAGCACCTTGAAGGCGTCCGGATTGGCGACGGCGGGCTTCTGTTTGCCGCGCACCACGACCGCCTTGACGTTCTTGGACCCCATCACGGCACCCATGCCGGTGCGTCCGTTGGCACGGTTGCTCATGCTGATGAGTGCGGCATAGTTCACCATCTTCTCGCCCGCCGGGCCGATTTGCAGCACCTCGATGCGCTTGTCCTCCAACTCCTCCTTGAGCTTGTCCTCCGCAGCTCCGGTCTCCAACCCCCACAGGTGGCTGGCGTCCCGAAGTTCGGCCTCCCCGTGGTGCAGCCAGAGGTACACCGGCTTGGGTGACTTGCCCTTGAGGATGACGGCGTCAAAGCCCGCGAATTTCATTTCCGCCGGGAAGAAACCCCCGCCCTGCGAATCCCCGATGCAACCTGTGAGCGGGGACCGCGCTACGGAGGTCAGGCGGCTCTGTCCGGAAATCGCTGTGCCGGTCAATACCCCGGTGCAAAGTGCCAAGACGTTCTCCGGACCCAGCGGGTCCGCGCCTGCCGGAGCGTCCTTCAAAACATAGTGCAGCCCCATCGCGCTCCCGCCCATGTAGGTGCGGTAAAACGGCTCGTCCGGCTCCTCCACCGTGAGCGTGCCGGACGTCAAGTCCGCGTGTAAGATTTTTCCAGTGTATCCGTAAGGCATTGTTTCTCCGTTGTGATTGAAGTGTCTTGTCCAAGACGTTGTCGGTGCGGGCCATGCCCGTGAAACGGTTGGAGCCTCAGCCCCCACCGAAGTTGCTGAACACCATCACCGCATCGCCGCCTTGCAAAACACGGGCGTGGTCCTGATCGTGCTCATCGTTCACGGCCACCTCCACCCGCCGCGTGATGCCAAGCTGCCCCAGCATCCCTGCAATGGACACGCCCTCCTCCAAGGAAAGCACGGCCTGCCCCCGGTCGGAGTCCGGGAGGTAGTCCACCAGCGCCCCCAGCAGATGCACCTTGATGTTCATGCGTTTGACCGTCGTGTTCGACAGGACTTATGCGGATTCGTTCGTTGGAACCGTTCGCCCTGCGCCTGTCGAAGGGCGAGTCCTGTTCATACTTCGACAAGCTCAGCACGAACGGACGGCCCCCGAATTTTGTGAAAGTCCTCAATGAAAAGAACCTGCCACAGTCTAGGGGAAGATGGCGCACAATGGAATGAAAATCCAACCTGCGGTGAAGTTGGGAGGGGGGTTGGAATGGGGA
Organism: uncultured Pseudomonadota bacterium; assembly: GCA_964597275.1. Lineage (GTDB taxonomy): Bacteria > SAR324 > SAR324 > SAR324 > NAC60-12 > UBA8110. Next base: position 34,201 of record CAZQXS010000028.1, read on the forward strand.
GACAAGGAGACAAATCCACTCCAAAACGTGAGCGAGCCAGTCAATCCTTCAGGAGGTTCTTATTGGACCCCAGCATAAAATAACCCTTGTAATCC
>CAZQXS010000029.1:0-33451 GCA_964597275.1 uncultured Pseudomonadota bacterium
ACAAGGGGGATTTCGTGTTTCAGTTGACCCGAATCGAACTGCCCCAAGCTCCCTCGGAAAACACCTTCTCGCTGCAAGACTTGGATCGGGAAGCCCAGCAGCAGCAGGAACAAAAACGCAAGGAAGTAGCCCTGCAACAGGCGTGGGCGGAAAAGCTCAAGGAGATGCAGGCCGCTTTCCAGCAAGTCACCACCTACGAACAACAGGACATCACCCCCGACCTGAAAGTGAAGGCGTGGCGGCGCTTTGCCACGGCGTTTGCCGAGGACAACCCCTACTCGTCCAAAGATGAATCTCTACGCAAGCATGGGCAAGCCCGGATTGTTTACTGGCTGTCTCGAAAGCGTCAAACCCTCACCCCTGAAGATCAGAGAAAATTGCTAGATAGCATCCACTACCGTTTATTGAAAGCGAAGGATTTGGGGTTGCCAGCGATCCGGGATCCTCGAGTGAAGCAACTGATTTCATCTGTGTTTTTCGGCGTTAGGGAAAGTCGTCCGGAGAGAGTATACCAGCTTCAGTTGATCTCGGAAGCTCCTGCTATTCTGAAAGAGATAAAAAACCGAGGCGATCTGATTTTGCAAATCGAAGGGCATGCGGATTGGAGTGAAGGGGAGGAAGAAGAAAATTTGGAACTTGGTCACAAACGAGCTAAAGTCGTCCATCATTTGCTCAAGGGTTTTGTGACAGATCCAGCCTTATTACGCACAATCAGCTTTGGGGAAGAGTTTCCTGCTGATCCATCCTCAAGCGACGAAGCTAGGGCGAAGAACCGTCGTGTTGATTTCACAATTTTACTGAAATAACCGTAGTGTTTTCGTTGAAACATGAAGCAGGCCCATCTTAACGGTTATTGCCGAATCGTCGTCAATCTGGGAATATGGAAAGGAGGCCATTGACTCATTTGCAAGCACTCAACAAGGGATACTGTGGAAACCATCGAGCTAGAAACCGCCATTGACCAAAACGGCAACGTCCATTTTCCGGAGCAGTACCGTCAGGCGTATGGCAAGTGCGTCCGGGTGGTGGCGACTGTGGAGGATACGCCCGTGTCCCTGATCGTGCCGGATCCCTTGGACTCGGAAACTCCGGCAAGTCCGGTTCAGGCAACGGATGCGTTGTTGGAACGCACCAAGGGGTGCCTTTCTCCTCAACTAGCTCCAAAGGAGGTTGAGCAGGAGTGGCGGTCGCTGAGGGAGGAGTGGGAGCGTGTCTGAGCCACGCTGGTTGCTGGACACGAACATCCTGATCGAACACCTCAACGGAACCTTGCCCTCCGAAGGTGCGGAGTTGCAACGTCAAGCCTTCCGAGAAGGTGGTGCGGTTTCAATCATCTCCCGGATTGAACTGCTTGGCTGGCGAAAGCATACCCCGGCTTCCCGCAAGGCCAGTGAGGAATTGCTGGTGTCTTTGACCGTGATCTCTCTTTCCGAAACGATTGCAGAGCAGACCATCCAGTTGCGGAACGCGCTGCCGATCAAGCTGCCCGATGCCGTGATTGCCGCAACCGCGTTGGTTTTGCGAGTTCCACTGCTGACCCGCAACTACCGGGACTTCCAGAAGGTTCCTGACTTGGCTTTGCCTTGGCAGCCGACACCAGAGTAAGGCAGTGCAGCGGAGCCGCCTTCCAACCCTCAGCCACGGATCACACGGATTGAAAAAACCCGTGCCCCTCCGTGAGAATCCGTGGCTTGTCAGTTGGCGGATGCGCTGGGCTTGATGCGCCCTACGGCCTTGGCTCCGCTTATCGCATTGTGATCCCCCGCCAAAGTCCCTATCCTGTTGGGGTTGCAACAACCCAATCAACACCATGCTGGAATTTGATCGAGTCACGTTTGATCCGGGAATCATGGGAGGGCGAGCCTGCCTCCGAGGAATGCGAATCACGATTTCGCTCGTGGTCAATCTTGTTGCCAATGGCATGACGACAACAGAAATCCTTCACGAGTATCCATTGCTGGAGCCAGAAGACATTCAGCAGGCTCTCCGATACGCGGCGTGGCTGTCGGAGGAAAATGTGTTTCCGGTGGAACCTGCCTTGGCATGAAGTTCTTGGCTGACATGGGCCTTTCACAATCCACGGTGAATTGGCTCAGAGAGCAAGGCCATGATGCTGTTCACCTTGGCGAGCAAGGCTTGGAGCAAATGCCGGATGTTCACATCCTTTCCAAAGCCAAAACGGAAAACCGTGTCTTGCTCACCCACGATCTGGACTTTGCAGAACTTCTCGCTATCAGCGGAGGCACCCTGCCAAGCGTTGTTCTGTTTCGTCTGAAAAACATGACTCCGTCACATGTCAATGCTTACCTGACGAAAATCATTACCGAACATGGGGCTGCGCTGGAGCAGGGAGCCTTTCTCAGTATCAACGAACGAAGAGTTCGCCAACGCCTGCTCCCGATCAAAGGGATTCCGAATCGCTTTTGAAACTCGGCTGCTGGAAGGTTCTCCGGACGAATCCGCGGGCCATGCCCGCGATCTTGATTCAGGAAGGACAGCGGTACGATCCGGACGGAACAGGATCGTCCGCATCGAGTGGCAACACCTGCGATTCGTCGTTTTCAAAATAGACGACCGCCTGCGACGCAGAAACCACCAGCAAGGCCGGACGCACGTGGGTCCAGCGCTGGTTGAGGTTGTAGGGTTCGTAGAAGGGACGGCGGCAGTAGTAGCTCACGCCCTGCTGGGAGGGAGTGGGATAGCGGAGTTTTTGTGGTTCCGGGAAGGACTGGCAGGCTCCCAAGCCTAGGGCGAGCCAAACCCCTAGTCCAAGGAGGGTGGGACGATGCAACCGCATCTCAATCCGCCGCGACCTCGGTTGCTTCGAGGTAGAGCAGCCGCTGGCAGTGCGGGCAGTTGCGGTAGCGGTCCGGATCGGTCAGCATCTCGTTGAGCAGTTGCGGGGGCAGCATCATGTGACAGCCTCCACAGGACTTGTCGTTGACCTCGCAAATCGGCTGGTGCAGGCCACTGGACTGGCAACGCTGATAGTAACGCTGCACGGGGTCCGGAATGTCGTCAAACAGCCCGGTGCGGTAGGATTCGAGGCTCTTGAGTTCTCCAGTGGACTGCTCCCGGACTTGTCCGAGTTCGGCGGTGGCTTCCTGAAAACTGGCGTTCTCCACCTCCAGTTCGGAACGCAGGGTGGTCAGCGTTTCGTCCAGCCCCTCCTTCTCGATGTCGAGTTCCAGCACCTGTTCCTCGATGATGGAGCGGTGCTTGCGGGCTTCCTCCAACTGCTTCTTGCTGGCGACAAACTCCTTCTCGTTGCGGATGCGCGGCACCTGGTCCTCCAGCTTGGCAATGAAGGCGTCCTGGAGTTCCAGCTTCCCCCGCAACTCGCGGACCTGAAGTTCCAACCCTTCCCAGCGCTGCTCCTTTTCTTGCACAATGCCCAACTGCCGATCATGCTCGGCACGGGCAATGCCAATCTGCTCGTCCAACTTGTGGAGTTGGCCTCGGATTTGGATGAGTTCGCGGTCTGCTTTGGCGAGGTCAATGATGGGTTGGATGGCTTCGGGCATGACTCCTTTTCTTACACACAAATCGGGTGAATCCGACAGACTCACCTCCGGGAAGGCAATTTGTCATTATTCCAAGATTCGCCGAAATTTACAACCCTCTTGATGCACTTTGTCCGTTGCATGGCGGTGGTCCGCACACCTGCTCCGGCAGCGTCGCAGACCAGAGGGAAACCGCGCAAGCCGCCGGGTCGCCAGTGGCGCAAGGCTCAATCCAGCAGCAGTTCCCCAATCTGGATGGCGTTGAGCGCCGCGCCTTTGTAAAGCTGGTCCGCGACCACCCAGAAGGTGAGGCCGTTGGGATGCGAGAGGTCCTTGCGGATGCGGCCCACGTAGGTGTCGAGCGTTTCCGTGATGTCCCACGGCATTGGGTAGCCGCCTGCCGCCCGCTCGTCCTGAACGCGGATTCCGGGCGCCTGCTCCAGCACCTGCCGCGCCTTTTCCGGAGAAATCGGCTGTTCGGTTTCGATCCACACCGCCTCGGAGTGCGCCCGCAGCACCGGAACCCGCACGCACGTCGCCGAAACCGGAAGGTTGGGAAGCGACATGATTTTCTGCGTTTCCAGCACCATCTTCATCTCTTCCTTGGTGTAGCCGTTCTCCTGAAAGACATCAATGTGCGGAAAGAGGTTGAAGGCGATTTGCGCCGGAAAGGCGGAGACCTCCAGCGGCTCGCCCTTGGCCCACGCCCGGATCTGCGCCTGCAATTCCTCCATGCCCTTGGCTCCGGCACCAGAGACCGCCTGATAGGTCGAGACCACCACGCGCTTGAGTCCTGCCGCCTGATGCAGCGGGTTGAGCGCAACCACCATCTGGATCGTCGAGCAGTTGGGGTTGGCGATGACGCCCTTGTGCTGTCTGGCCGCCTCAGCGTTGATTTCTGGGACCACCAGCGGCACTTCGGGGTCCATGCGGAAGGCGCTGCTGTTGTCAATCACCACCGCTCCGGCGTTGACTGCGTGCGGCGCGAATTCCTTGCTGCGGTCGCCGCCTGCGGAAAAGAAGGCAATGTCAATGTCCTTGAAGGACTCCGGGGTCAATTCTTCCACCGGAAGCGGCTCGCCCCCGAACGGGAGCGTTTTTCCTGCGGAACGGGCCGAGGCCAGCAGCCGCAGACTTTGCATAGGGAAGTCCCGGATTTCCAGCAGTTTGAGGAACTCGGCTCCCACTGCGCCGGTCGCTCCGGCAATCGCTACTCGTGGTTTCATTGGGTGTTTGGGTGTCCGTTGTCCGTTGTCCGTTGTCAGCCTTCAGTTTTCTGAATCACTCACCATAGAAGCTTTCCTTGAAATGCCGACGGCACATGGAGACATAGGAATCGTTTCCGCCAATCTGAATCTGCGCTCCGGCTCGGACAGGAGTGCCCTGCTCGTCCAGCCGCACCACCATCGTCGCCTTGCTCCCGCAGTGGCAGATGGTCTTGATCTCGTGCAGCTCGTCGGCCCACGCCAGCAGGTGACGGCTGCCCTCGAACAACTCCCCCTGAAAATCGGTGCGCAAGCCGTAGGCGAGGACCGGGATTTTGCGCTGGTCCACCACCTCGCTGAGTTGGAACACCTGCGCTCGCGTCAAAAACTGCGCCTCGTCCACCAGCACGCAGTGGAGCGGCTCCTCTGCCAGTCGGGCATCGGTCAATTCTAGCAGATTTTGCTCCGGATTGAAATTGACGGCTGTGGTTTCTAGTCCGATGCGGGAATGGACACGGTCGCCGTAGCGGTCGTCAATGCGCGGCTTGAGGACGAAAGCCCCCATTCCGCGCTCGCGGTAGTTGTAGGCGGACTGCAAGAGGGTGGTGGTCTTCCCCGCATTCATCGCGGAGTAGTAGAAGTAGAGCTTGGCCATTTGGGGCAGGAGGAATTTTGCCCCGCAAGATCAGGGGCCGGGCATGGAAGTTGCTGAGGATTCTAAAGCCCTGGGGAGCGGTTTCCATCCGCCTGAATTCATCCGATGAATCCATGAAGTGAGCCCAACAGACCGTCGCAAAGTCCCGGACTCGTCCATTTCACCCCAGAGCAGGCACTACTCTAGCCGTACTCTCCGGTAACACTCAAGCATCTTTCCAGAAATTTCTGAACGGACCGCCTGAAAACGGTCCAATCCGGCTAGGCAGGCTCCACCAAAATCGCCCGGAAGTCGTTGACGTTGGTGAGGCTCGGGCCGGAAACCACCAGTCCGTCCACCTGCTGAAAAAACGAATAGGCGTCGTTGCGGCTGAGGAACTCCGCAGGCGCAAGCCCCAGCGATTCTGCGCGTGAAAACGTTTCTGGAGTGAGGACGGCCCCGGCATTGTCCTCGGAGCCGTCAATGCCGTCCGTGTCGCAGGCAAGCGCCGAAATTCCGGGAAGCCCCCGCAGGTCGTCCAGCAGGGCCAGCACGAATTCCGAGTTGCGCCCGCCCTTGCCCTTGCCGCGCACGGTGACGGTGGTTTCGCCGCCGGAAAGGATCGCCGCCGGAGCCGAAACGGGTTGGCCGTGCGTTTGAATCTGACGGGCAATCGCCGCATGAACCTTGGCCACGTCGCGGGTTTCGCCTTCAATCCGGTCGCTGAGGATCAGTGGGGTGAGTCCCGCTTCCCGGACTTGGGCCGCAACGGCCTCCAGCATTTGCTGGGGCGCGGCGATCAGCTTGGTTTCCGTGTTTGCCAAACGCGCATCGCCCGGCTTGGGGGTTTCATCCTCGGCCCGTTCAAGATGCGTTTGCACCGAACTCGGAACCTCAATGCCGTACTTCTCCAACACGGCCCGCGCCTGGGCAAAGGTGGACTCGTCGGGAACCGTCGGGCCAGAGGCAATCACCGAAAGCTCATCGCCGGGAACATCCGAAATCGCCAAGGTCAGCACCCGTGCCGGATGGCAGGCGGCAGCGAGCCGTCCGCCCTTGATCGCGGAGAGGTGCTTGCGGACGCAGTTCATTTCGTGGATGGTCGCCCCGGAGCGCAGCAATTCCCGATTGACCGCCTGCTTGTCCTCCAGCGTCAGTCCCGGCGCAGGCAAAGCCAGCAGAGCCGAACCGCCTCCGGAAATCAGACACACCACCAAGTCGTCCGGTGAAAGTCCCTGCACCCGTTCCAGCATCCGCACGGCGGCTTGCTGCCCTGCCTCGTCCGGAACCGGATGCGCGGCTTCGACAATCTCGATGCGCTCGCAGGGAACCGCGTGGCCGTAGCGCGTCAGCACCAGCCCCTCCAGTTCTCCCGGCCAGTTCTGCTCCATCGCCCGAGCCATCTCCGCCGAGGCTTTCCCTGCTCCAATCACGAGCGTCCGGCCCTTGGGCGGCTCCGGAAGGTGCGACGGCACGCACTGCGCGGGCTGCGCACTGGCCACCGCCGTTTCAAACAAGGAGTGCAGGAGTTTGGTTGGAGAGGTCATGCTTCAAAAAAATCTCTGGAAAGGCCCGATTTCCGAATGATCGAACGCGGGGTTCCCTGACGAATTTCCCTATGGTCCGGAACTGGAATCGTGATTGTCGATCCCACTACTTGCTTTTGCAGAATCATGTGGCTTCCTCTTTGACGCACCCTCTGGAAGCCATGCTGCTCAAGCAAACGTTTTAGGTCTTGGCCGGAGAAAACCCGCAGTTTACCCAACCGCAACCTCTAGCTGTGTCACAAATACTTCGGAATGTAGCCGCTCCTGAAGCTCAGCTTGAGAGGCACACTCCAAAAAAAGCTCAATGGCTTCCGCTAGGTTGGAGCGTGCGTCTTCTACATTCTCACCCTGACTGGCAACGTCAAGCTCTGGACAGAGGGCCACATAGCCGTCTCCCTCACGTTCCAAGACTGCGGTAAATGTTCGAGTCATAGTACTATCTCAATCGTTCGGCAAGGTACACCGCCGGGTGGATCACCCGCAAGGGCAGCCCAGCGGCACGGATGCCCGCTCGGATTTGGTAGAGGCAGCCCGGATTTCCTGTGACCAGCGTTCTTGCCTGCGGATAGGCCTCCAGTGTTTTCCACACGGAGACTATTTTACGTTCCAGCACGGCACTGGACAAGTCGGGATGCATGAGGTTGTAGATGCCCGCCGAGCCGCAACACCAGTTCGACTCCGTGAGCGGAACCAGTGTCACGCCCGGAAGGCTGTTGACGAGTGCGCGTGGATTGTCGTCCACCTGTTGCGCGTGCATCAGGTGGCAGGGCGCATCGTAAAGCACCACCTCGTCCTCGGCCTCCCAATTCAGCCGCTGGATTTCCTGTGGGTGCCGGGAAAGCAGTTCTAGCACGTCCACGATCTTGGCCTCGATGCTGTCCCAACTCCGGGCGTGGCGGCGGTCCGTTTGGGGAAAGAGATGGTGGTATTCCCGAAGCTGGGCGCTGCACCCGGCAGCGTTGGTGACAATCGCCTCAAATTCCCGGTTCTCGAAAGCGTCCAGATTGTCGAGCGCCAAGCTGCGGGCGGTGTTGCGGTCGCCACTGTGGACGTGGAGCGCTCCGCAGCACCCTTGGTTGCCGGGCACGACCACCGTGTAGCCGACGGCCCGCAAGAGCTTCTGCGTCGCTTCGTGAATCGCCGCCTCCGAAACGTCCATGATGCAACCGGAGAACAGCCCCACCTGCCCGAGTGGTTCCGCCCCGTGGGTCGGGCCGAGTTCCTGATCGGCGTGCTGTTCCTTGAAGGAACGCCCGGAGCAGTCCGGAAGCAGGTGTTGCTGAAACACGAACGACTTGGGAAACAGCCTTCCGAACGCCGTCTTGGTGATCAGTTGGGGCAACCCGAACGCGGCGTAGAGCTTCAGTAGCTTGCTGGCGGCCTTGAGCAAGGCGGTTGAGCGGAACAGCCCCTTCAGCAGCAAGCTTCGCAGGGTGCGCTCCTTCAGGCTTTGCGGCTGGGTGTCGTGGATCACGCCCCGCGCCTTCTCCAGCAATTCGCCGTAGGGCACTCCAGAGGGACAGGCGGTTTCGCAGGCCCGGCAATCGAGGCAACGACTCAGTGGGGCCGTGACTTCCGGGGTGAGGTCGAGTTCGCCTTCCCACACCCCGCGCATCAAGTAGAGCCGTCCGCGGGGGGAGTCCTTCTCGTCGCCCAACTCGCGATAGGTCGGGCAGTTGTCGAGGCACAACCCGCAGTGGACGCACTTGAGGATGTTGTCGAACCCCGCCTCCCGGAACAACTCCTTGGCGGTCTTGCTCTCAGCGCCGAAGGTCAGCTGCTCGCTGGTCACGTCCGAAAGCAAAAGAGGGTGCCGTTTCATAGCATTGTAGGAGCGGGCCATGCCCGCGAGAAGATTAAAGCAGGTCGTAGAACGGGGCGTGAAACACCCCGGCGGGGTCGAGGTGGCGCTTGAGCCGCTGCACCAGCGAGTAGCCTGGAGAACGTGCGAATTCGCCAAGGTCGGCATAGCTGATTTCGGGGGCGGCGTTCCCCAACACCAGCTTGGCTTGGGCACGGCGCAAAAGGGGCTTGAGCGACTCGATGAATTCCCGTTGTGCGGCGGCGGCTTCTGTGTCGAGGAAGAAGTGCAAGTCGCCACCGATGGGATGCGCGGCGATTCGGGTCTGGTCCGTGCGCACGGCCTCAAGGTGCATGGGATTGAGGGCCTCTTTGGTGGGCAACAGCACCATCAGGTGCAGGTGTTGCGCGGGTAGGTTCCAGAATTTTCGCAGCCCCGGAAGCCAGCCTGTGAAACGATCCGTGCCCGGCAGGAAGGGCCATTCCGAATGCGGTTCCCCATCGGCAAGCAATTGCAACCCTGCGCCGAAGATTTGACGGATTTCCGTTTCGATGCGCTGCCGACGAGCGGCGTTTCCGGAAAAGCCGATCCCCAGCAGCCAGTCCGTGCGTCCAGTTTCCCCCGCAGAGACGGCCTGAACCCAATCCACCGGAACGCGAGCCGAGTGCAGTTCCGCAAGGTTTTGCAGCCAAGTGCTGTCCGGGAAGCGTCCGTAGAGGCCGTGCGGGGCAACCGGCTGTGGCAACACCTTGAAGTTGAGGGCGGTGATCACGCCCAGCCCACCGAGACTGCCGATCAGCATCCGGCAGAGGTCGTAGCCGGAAACGTTCTTGACGACCTTGCCCCCGGCGTGAACGCGCTCGCCCGTGCCGTTGAGGTATTCGATGCCGATGACGCAGTCCCGGAAACCGCCCATGTTGAGGCGGTTCGGGCCAATGTCGTTGCAGGCGAACGCACTGCCGATGGCGGAGTCTGCAAACCACGGATTGACGGGCAGCACCATGCTTTTTTCAGCCAACAGCGTTTGCAGGCTCGCCACCGTCATCCCTGATTCGACCCCAACCACCATGTCGTCCGGATCAAAGAAATTGGTGCGCGTCAGCTTGGCGGTGGAGAGCCTGTCCGGATCGGTCGCGCCTGCCTCCGTTTGCGGGTGAAAGCGGGAATTTGCGCCACGCAGGGCGAACGGTTGCTTTGCGCTCAGCCGTTCCCGCAGCCAGTCCTGCGCCTCCTCGATGTGTTCGGGAGCAAAGCGGTTGCTCATACGGCAATGCCGGATTTTCGGGCGACCAGCTTGGAGCGGTCCAGTTCGTCGGCAGGAAGGTCGCGGGCATGGCCCGCTCCTACGGGAGAGGATTCGGAGGGGATTGCTTGCGGTGAATGTTTTGCTTCGGCGCAGCGGCTGGGAGTGGGGAAGATTTTCGAGGGATTGAGCCGTCCGTCCGGATTGAAGAAGGCCCGCAGGGTCTGCATGTTCGCCAAATCGGTTTCGGAGTAGAGTTCGCCCATCAGCTTGCGCTTCTCCAAGCCGATGCCGTGTTCGCCGGAAAGCGTCCCGCCGTAGCCCATGCAGACCTGCAAAATCTCCTCGCCCACCTTGTGCGTGTTCTCCACTTGCTCTTCGTCCTCGTAGTCAAAGAGGATGAGCGGGTGCAGGTTGCCGTCTCCGGCGTGGAAGACGTTGGCGACGGTGAGGTTGTACTTTTGGCCGATGGCCTCGATTTGGTCGATCACCTCCGGGAGCTTGCTGCGCGGGATCACGCCGTCCTGAACGTAGTAGCTCGGCGAAATCTGGCCGATCGCGCCAAAGCTTTCCTTGCGGGCACGCCAGATGCGGGCGCGTTCGGCCTCGTCCTTGGCGCGTTTCACGTCCTGCGCTCCGCTCTCTTGGAGCATTCGTTCGACGAGTTCCGCGTCTTCCTCAATGCCATCCTGAAGGTCTTCAAGCTCCACGATCAACACCGCCTCCGCATCTTGTGGAAACCCCGGCTTGAGCGCGGCCTCAACCGCCCGGATCACGGTCTTGTCGATCAGTTCCATCGCGGCGGGAATGGTGCCGTTGCGGATGATGCCAGAAACGGCATCGCACGCGCCGCGCACCGAATCGAACACGCCGAGCAGCGTGACGGCCTTTTCCGGATTCGGGGTGAGGCGGCAGATGATTTTGGTGACGACTCCAAAGGTGCCCTCCGAGCCGATCATCAAGCCGAGCAGGTCCGGCCCCGGCTGGTTGTGATGCTTGCCGCCGAGTTCCACCACTTCTCCGTCCGGAAGCACCACCTCCAGCCCAAGCACATGATTGACCGTCACACCGTACTTGAGCGTGTGCGGCCCGCCGGAATTTTCCGAAACATTGCCCCCAATCGTGCAGGCTTTCTGCGAGGAAGGGTCCGGGACGAAGTGATAGCCCTGCGGCTTGACGTGTTCGGAGATGCGCAGGTTGACCACGCCCGGCCCCAGCGTGATCGTGCGGTTGATCAGGTCCACCTCGTGGATTTCCTTGAACCGCGCCATCTCCAGGATCGCGCTGCCCTCGCGGGGCACCGCCCCTCCGGAAAGTCCCGTGCCCGCCCCACGCGGCAAAAAGCTGATCTGCTCGCGGTGGAAGAGCTTGACGACGCGCACCAGCTCATCGGTGTTGCCCGGATAGACCACCCCCAGCGGCGGGGCGGTGTAAAGCGTCAGGCCATCGCTGCGGTAGGCGTAAAGCGTGATCGGGTCGTCCTTCACCCACTCCTTGCCGCAGATGCGGACGAGTTCCTGACGGATGGGATTGGCAAAGGGCATGGGCGGTTTCGTTGAAGTTCCAAGGGCAAACGGGGTGGTGAGATTCTAGCGCACCTGCGAATCAAAGCCAAACGCTCGCGGATGCAAGCGCTCCCGGAAGCCTCCGACCTCAATCCGCTTGCGGCGTTCATCACAGTGGCTCACGCTCAGCACATCGCCCCAAACGTGGTACAGCGCATCCTGAAGGTAGCGCATCCCCAGGTCACAGGCTTCCTCAAAGGGCATCTCAAACGCCCAGCCCGGCTCGGCGTGGCCGGTGGTTGGCGAAAACCCAGTCACGCGCACCAGCCCCCCGCCCCGCTCCCGGAGTTCGGCTTCCAGCCGCCGATCCGCCGCTGCGTTCTGCTCAGACGACCACTGGGTTCCCGTCGTCGCATAGGCGGTCACGATCACGAATTCCTGCGGCCAATCCTCCACAAGTTCCGGAGTCCGAAACTGCGTTTCAAAGTAGGCGGGGTGCATGGTTTCGCGCTCCATTCAACAAACTGCGTCCGCATGGGAAAGCCGCTCCACCTTCCAGCACTCTCCAGTTTGGCACCCATGTTGCTGAGTTTCAATATAGGCTCGGATCATCCACCCCATCCAACGGAGTAGCATGACGTACCACTTCAAGCACCCAGATGGACAGTTGCAACTTGACGAGCGCGCCCTCACGGCGACTCGTCCCTGTCTGCGCCTGCGAATGCGCAAGCTCATTGCGTCCCTGTCCGTCCTTGAGGTCCATCCCTAAGCAATCGGGAGCGCTCCGGCGCTTCCAGCAGGTTGTTGGACACGGCCTAGCAGCCTTTGCCCAACCCACTCAAACTGTCTCTCCCAAGCCCGTAGCCCGGTAGGAGCGGGCCATGCCCGCGAATCGCGTCGAAAGGGATGCCCCCGCCCTTGTCATTCCGAGCGAAGCCGCGAAGACCCGGAATCCAGAACAAGAAGCCGTGTTGCTTCAGGGAGTGAGGTGAGAAAGTCCTGAAGGGTTCAGGACAAATGAAGGCTGGGCGTAGGACAGCGGAAGATCGCTTGCGGTGGGGGGGGCGACCCAATCAGCAGCAGCACCCAAAGTTCTTCAGAGCGGCAAGGCCAACTCAGGCCCGGTGATCACTCAGAAACCAACACCGATCCGGAAAATGGCAACGCCACCAGCCGTCCACCTTGTCTTGTCCTCGATGTCAGATTTTGAACTAGCGGTTTCAGTCCCGGATTTCAAGGTTGCCGTGTAGGAATCGGATAATTTGCTGCCAACCATCAGCCAGTCGGCCCCAATGTACAGGCCAAAGTCAAAGGTCCACTCATTGCCGAGGCCAAAGTTCACCTGAGTGGCTTCGACTTTAACGTCATAAGTCGTATTGTTCAGGGAGGGCCAGTCCTTATAATCCCTCTTGTACTTGCCATAGCTCAGCAGCCAGTTGAAGGAGTTCCCAGGATAATAGCGGATATTGACTTCCGCAGTGGACGCTTTCACTGTCTTGTAGGTGTACGACCACCCTGTGGAGGAACTCCAAGAACTATTATCAACGGATTTTATTGATCGGCTGCCTCCTGCAAATCCAATCGTAATATTCTTTCCGGGAAATTCGATTTCAATAGGTGCAGAGAGCAAATATTGACCATGTACGCTAAGCACTTTGCTGCCAAAGCGGATGAACTGGCTGTCGCGGTTGGAAGCGGAATCCGCCGCGTACAGCGGTGCGCTACAGGCGCACAAGGCCAGAGCGAGGGCGAGCCTTTTGAGATGTTTCATTGGAACCCGAGTTGTAGTGGGTTGATTGGAAAATTCTAGAATTTCGATCTTAACGGTTCTGTCATTTCAGTCAAGCCTAAGGGTCGTTGCCTGCGAAAATGCAAGAAACCACCCCCAGAATCAGGAAACCGCAAAAAGCTGCAGAACCACTCGCATTGGACACCACCAAATCGCCGTTCTGTTGAACTCCTGTGGAAGGGCCGTTCCCGGCCAGTTATTTTAAGTCTAAAATTTTCTTGCCTTTCCCGGAAAATCGGCTTAGGATGCGCTAAGGGATCAGGAGAAGGCCATGAAAATTGTTTGCATCGGAGGAGGGCCGGGGGGCTTGTACCTGGGCATCTCCATGAAGCTCCGCAATCCGGAGCATGACATTCGCGTGGTGGAGCGCAATCGTCCGGACGACACCTTCGGCTGGGGGGTGGTGTTCTCGGACCAGACGATGGACCGCCTGCAAACCAACGATCCCGTCAGCGCCGAGCGCATCTTGGGCAACTTCGCGCACTGGGACGACATTGACGTGCATTACCGGGGGGAGGTCATCACCTCCGGGGGCCACGGCTTCTGTGGCATGGGACGCAAGCAACTGCTGCGCCTCCTGCAAGCACGGGCACGGGAGTTGGACGTGCGGCTGGAGTTCGAGTGCGAGGTTGAGGACGTTTCCGACTTTCCGGAGGCAGACCTGATCGTCGCCTGCGACGGCCTCAACAGCAGCATCCGCGCCCAGCACTCCACGCACTTCCAGCCCGACCTTGACGTCCGCGCCAACAAGTTCACCTGGCTCGGCACCCACAAGGTGTTCGAGGCGTTCACCTTCATTTTCGAGCAGACCGAACACGGCTGGATTTGGGCGCACGCCTACAAGTTCGATCCGCAAACCAGCACCTTCATCATCGAGTGTTCGGAGCAGACGTGGCGGAACTTCGGCTTTGACCGCATGTCTCCGGAAGAATCCGTCTCCACTTGCGAGCGCGTCTTTGCCAGACACTTGGAGGGCCACGGCCTGATGAGCAACGCCAAGCACCTGCGCGGCTCGGCGGGCTGGATCAATTTCCAGCGCGTCAACTGCACCCGCTGGTCACACGGCAACCTCGTGTTGCTCGGCGATGCGGCGCACACCGCGCATTTTTCCATCGGCTCCGGCACCAAGCTGGCGCTGGAGGACGCGATTGACCTCGCCGACGAACTCCATCAGGGCAAGCCGCTCGCGCAGGCGTTGCGGGACTACGAGGAGCGGCGGCGGCTGGAAGTCCTGCGCATCCAAAGCAGCGCCCGCAACAGCACGGAGTGGTTCGAGCAGATCGAGCGCTACCTGCACCTCGAACCCATCCAGTTCGCCTACAGCCTGCTCACGCGCAGCCAGCGCGTCAGCCATGAAAACCTGCGGCTCCGCGACCAAGATTGGCTGGGCAAGGTGGAAACGTGGTTTGCAGAAAAGGCGACCGCAGGCCGGTTGCGGAAGCGCGTGCCGCCGATGTTCGTGCCGTTCCGAGTCCGTGACCTTGAACTCCCCAATCGCGTCGTCGTCTCGCCAATGTCCATGTACAGCGCAGAAAACGGCGTTCCGGACGATTTCCACCTCGTTCACTACGGCGCACGGGCGCAGGGCGGGGCGGGGCTGCTGTTCACCGAAATGACCGACATCTCCCCCGATGCCCGCATCACGCCCGGCTGTGCCGGAATCTACACCGACGAACAGGTGGCGGCATGGCAGCGCATTGTGGATTTCGTGCATCAAAAAACGCCTGCCAGACTCGCGCTCCAGCTTGGACACGCCGGCCCCAAAGGCTCGACCAAGCGCATGTGGGAAGGCATGGACCAGCCGCTCGATTCCGGGAACTGGCCGCTGTTCGGCCCCTCGGCGGTTCCGTACTCTCCGGCGAATCAGGTGCCTCGCGCCATGACCCGTGCGGACATGGAGGCCGTGCGAGACGACTTCGTGCAAGCCACCGAACGCGCCGAAGCCGCCGGATTCGACTGGCTGGAACTGCACTGCGCCCACGGCTACCTGCTCTCGGCCTTCCTCACGCCCTTGCTGAACCAGCGCACGGACGAATACGGAGGCTCGCTGGAAAATCGGCGGCGCTACCCGCTGGAGGTGTTCCGGGCCATGCGGGCCGTGTGGCCACAGCACAAGCCGATGTCGGTGAGAATTTCCGCAACCGACTGGATGGAGGGCGGCGTGGATGCCGAGGAGTCGGTGCGCATCGCACAAGCTTTCCGGGACGCAGGCTGCGACGTGATTGATGTTTCCACCGGACAGACGCATCCGGACGCGAAGCCCGTTTTCGGGCGCATGTTCCAAACGCCCTTTGCCGACCGCATCCGCAACGAAACGGGCATGGCGACGATGGCGGTGGGCAACATTTACGAAACGGATCACGTCAACTCGATCCTTGCCGCCGGACGCGCCGACCTCTGCTGCCTCGCCCGTCCGCACCTCAGCAATCCGTACTGGACGCTCCACGCCGCCGCCGAGCAGGGCTTTGCCGAGCAACCGTGGCCTGCGCAGTACCTTTCTGGAAAAACGCAGCTTGAACGCAACTTTGCCCGTGCCGCCACTCAGGCGCAGGCTGGCCTCATTTGATCATGGAACACTCCCAAGACACTCCAGCGGCTCCAGAATCGCAATCGGCTGCGGCGGCCTCTGGAATTTCTGAAGACGTCGCCAAGGAGCGTCTGCGGCTCTGGCTGCGGATGCTGCGCTGCACGACGCGCATCGAGAACCACCTGCGTCAACGGCTGCGCACCCAGTTCGGAATCACCCTGCCGCAGTTCGATTTGCTGGCCGCACTCGACCGGGCTGGCCGTCCAATGACGATGTCGGAACTGTCCAAGTATTTGCTTGTTTCCAACGGCAACGTCACCGGAGTCGTCCGGCGCTTGGCGAGGGAGAGTTGGGTGGAGCTGCGCCGCACCCCCCCGGATCGGCGCACCCAGCGCGTGTCGCTCACCAGAGGCGGCAAGCGGCGGTTTCAGAAAATGGCCCAAGTGCATCAAGGATGGATTGCGGAACTGCTCGCCGGAGCCTCGCCTCACGAAGAAGAACTGGAGCGGCATCTGTTGCGCATCCGCAACACCTTGCCCACCACTCAGGATCGGTAAATTCAACCCACGGAGGATCATGACCGCCCACCTCGACACCTTCGCCCGCGACCACTTGCCTCCCAAGGAGCAGTGGCCGGACTTCATCAACCTCGACCGCTTCGAGTATCCGCAAACGCTCAACTGCGCGGGTCCGCTACTGGACGACGCGATTGCCGAAGGCCACGGCGAGCGCACCGCCGTGATCATGTCGGAAGGCCAGTGGAGCTATGCCGAGTTGCAGGCCGACGCCAATCGCATCGCCCATGTGCTGACCGAAGACTTGGGCGTGATTCCCGGAAACCGTGTGCTGCTCCGTGCCCCGAACAGCTACGGAATGCTCGCCTGCTGGTTCGGCGTGGTCAAGGCCGGAGCCATTGCGGTCTCCACCATGCCCTTGCTGCGGGCTGCCGAACTCCGGACAATCCTTGAAAAATCGCAGGCGAGGCTCGCGCTCTGCGACCAGCGGCTGTTGGAGGAACTGGAAGCGGCACGTCCGGATTCGTGCCTGGAGCGCATCGTTGCGTTTCACGACTCGGAATTGGAGCAAATAGCCGCGTCGAAACCGGACACCTTCACCAACGTCCCGACCGCGCAGGACGACATTTGCCTGATCGCCTTCACCTCCGGGACCACCGGACAGCCCAAGGCCGCCGCACACTTCCACCGCGACATGTTGAGCATGTGCCGCGCCTACAGCGAAACCTGCCTGAAGCCCACGCCGGACGACCGCTTCATCGGCAGTCCGCCGCTGGCGTTCACGTTTGGATTGGGCGGGTTGGCCCTCTTCCCGTTCCACGCACGGGCGAGCGTGATTCTCTTGGAGCAACCCAGCCCGGACAAGCTGTTGCCCGCGATTCAGGAGCATCAGGCCACCGTCCTCATCACCTCGCCAACCGCTTACCGCTTCATCCTCGGCAAGCTGGAAACCACGGCCCTGCCCTCGCTACGGGTCTGCGTTTCTGCCGGAGAGCCACTGCCCAAGCCGACCTACGAGGAATGGAAGGCAAAAACCGGAGTGACCATCCTTGATGGCATCGGCTCCACCGAAATGCTGCATATTTTCATTTCCGCACGGCTGGACGCGCTCAAGCCGGGAGCAACCGGACAGGTGGTGCCGAGCTACGAAGCAAAGGTTGTGGACGACGACCTGAATCCCGTGCCTCCGGGAACCACCGGACACCTTGCGGTGCGTGGTCCCACGGGCTGCACCTACCTTGACGACGAACGGCAGAAGAAGTACGTCCGCAACGGCTGGAACCTCACAGGCGACTCCTATCAGATGGACGAGGACGGCTATTTCTGGTTTCAGGCCCGCAGTGACGATATGATCATTTCCGGGGGCTACAACATTGCCGGACCCGAAGTGGAGTCTGCGTTGATGGCCCATGCCGCCGTCGCCGAGTGCGCGGTGATCGGCGTTCCAGACGAACAGCGCGGCCAGCTCGTCAAGGCGTTCGTGCTGCTGCGTCCGGAACACGAAGGCACGGACGCGCTCATCCAAGAGCTTCAGGATTTTGTGAAAAACACCATCGCTCCGTACAAATACCCCCGCGCCGTCGAGTTTGTCGAGAGCCTGCCGAAAACCGAGACGGGCAAGATCCAGCGCTTCCGGCTCCGGCAGCAGGAGGGCGGCTGATGCAAACCCTGCAACCTCCGGGCTGGCCCCGACCTCCGGGCTACGCGAACGGCATCGCTGCTCGCGGCACGATGGTCTTTGTTGCCGGACAAATCGGCTGGACCCCGCAAGGCGTGTTCGAATCGGACGATTTCGCCGCCCAGTTCCGGCAGACGCTGCAAAACACCCTCGCCGTCCTTGCCGAAGCAGGCGCAGGCCCGCAGCACATCGTGCGCATGACGTGGTACGTCACCAGCCGGGAGGAGTACCTCGCCCAGATCAAGGAGGTCGGAGCGGCCTACCGCGAAGTCATCGGCAAACACTTTCCGGCGATGGCGGTGGTCGAGGTCTCCGGACTCGTGGAATCCCGCGCCAAGGTCGAGATCGAAACCACCGCCGTGATCCCTGACTAGCACGATATGCAGATTCGCCTCTCTCGCCATGCCAAACGCAGAATTCGCCTTTATCGTCTGCCTGAAGACAAAATCATCGAGCTGGTGCAGTCACAACCTGTCCGTTTGGGACAACATGAGGTGATCACTCGTGTGGAAGGAGTTGCTTTGCCCGTGAAAATCGTCTATGCCAATGAGGTGGACCAAACCGTGGTTATTACGGCTTACCCTCTCAAATCGAGGAAGTATGAAAATTTACTATGATCGTGAGGTGGATGCGCTCTACCTCCAGCTTGCCGAGGCCACTCCGGAAGGCGTGGATGAAATCGAGGAAGGTATTCATGCAGACCTGACCCCGGAAGGTCACTTGGTTGGGATTGAAATACTGAAGGCATCCAAGCGCCTCGACCTGAAGACCTTGCTGAGCTACAGCCTAGAAGGGGATGTGGCGGTTGCAGCAACGGGATGAATCTTTCTGAATATCGTTGCCCCATGAAGCTAGAAAACTATTCCCCCAAGCACTTCCAGTGGGAGCTGGAGGGCACCCTTGCCACCATCACGCTCAATCGCCCGGAGCGCAAGAATCCCCTCACGTTTGAATCCTATGCGGAACTCCGCGACACCTTCCGCGACCTCGCGTATGTCGAGGACGTGCAGGCGGTGGTGTTCACGGGATCGGGGGGGAACTTTTGTTCCGGAGGGGACGTTCACGAAATCATCGGCCCGCTCACGAAGATGGACATGAAGGGGCTGCTCGCCTTCACGCGCATGACGGGCGATCTCGTCAAGGCGATCCGGGCCTGTCCGCAGCCCGTGCTGGCGGCGATTGACGGCGTATGCGTTGGGGCCGGTGCGGCGATTGCGATGGCTTGCGACCTGCGTTATGGCACTCCAGAGTCGAAAGTCGCCTACCTCTTCACCCGTGTCGGACTTGCGGGCTGCGACATGGGGGCGTGTGCGATGCTACCCCGCATCATCGGGCAGGGCCGCGCTTCCGAACTGCTCTTCACCGGACGTAGCATGAACGCCGAGGAAGGCTTGGCGTGGGGCTTTTACAACGCGATCCATGCTTCTGAGCAAGTCTTGGAGGAAACCAAGACGATGGCCCGTCGTCTGCTCGAAGGGCCGAACTTTGCGCACGGCATCACCAAGACGATGCTCAATCAGGAGTGGAACATGGGCATTGAGCAGGCCATCGAATCCGAGGCGCAGGCTCAGGCGATTTGCATGCAAACGCAGGATTTCGTGCGGGCCTACGAGGCGTTTGTCGCCAAGCAACGCCCTGTCTTTGAGGGCAACTGATGCCTGATCGCAGTTTCCTCAACTGGCCGTTCTTCGCCGAATCGCACCGCACCCTTGCCGAGGAGTTGGAGGTCTGGTGCGCCAAAAAACTCCAGCCGAGCCATCCGCACACGGTTGCCGAAGTGGATGCCGCCTCCCGTGCGCTCGTCCGGCAACTCGCCCAAGCGGGCTGGTTGCGCTGGTGTGTGCCGAAGGCGTCTGGCGGAAACGCCGAAACGCTGGATGT
The DNA here is from genome assembly GCA_964597275.1 of uncultured Pseudomonadota bacterium. Classification (GTDB taxonomy): domain Bacteria; phylum SAR324; class SAR324; order SAR324; family NAC60-12; genus UBA8110. The sequence continues at coordinate 19,829 of CAZQXS010000029.1, forward strand.
GCGCTCGCTCTGCTTGACGCGGGAAGCGCTGGCGCGACACTGGGGCTTGGCGGATTTTGCCTTTGCCATGCAGGGACTCGGCAGTGGCGCAATCACGCTGTTTGGCACGGACCCGCAAAAAGCGAGCTACCTGCCGGAAGTGCGCCGCGGCGAGAAAATCGCGGCTTTCGCACTCACGGAGCCAGAAGCCGGATCGGACGTGGCCAACCTCGCCACCACCGCCGTCCGGGAAGGCAATCACTTCGTCCTCAACGGCTCAAAAACCTGGATTTCCAACGGCGGCATTGCCGATTTTTACACCGTCTTTGCGCGTACCGGAGAGGCTCCGGGGGCGAAAGGCTTGACCGCGTTCATCGTGGATGCCGACGCTGAGGGGCTGGAAATCGCCGAGCGTCAGGAAGTGATTGCGCCGCACCCGCTGGCCACCCTGCGCTTCCGCAACTGCAAGGTTCCCGCATCCGCCCAGCTTGGCGCACTTGGGCAGGGCTTCAAGATTGCGATGGGAACGCTCGACATCTTCCGCTCCACCGTCGGGGCCGCCGGACTCGGCTTTGCGCGTCGTGCGCTGGACGAGGCGTTGGGCCGCGTCACCTCCCGGAAGCTCTTCGGGCAGACGATGGACCAGCTTCCGCTCGTGCAGGCGAAGCTCGGCGAGATGGCCCTGCAAGTGGATGCGAGTGCCCTGTTGGTTTATCGTGCCGCATGGACCCGTGACACCCGCGAGGGCCGAGTCACCCGTGAAGCCTCGATGGCCAAGCTTCACGCGACCGAATCCGCTCAGCAGGTGATTGACGCCGCCGTGCAGCTTTTCGGGGGACTTGGGGTGAAGTCCGGAATGCCCGTCGAGGAGCTTTACCGCGAAATCCGCGCCCTTCGCATTTACGAAGGTGCCTCCGAGGTGCAACAGCTTATTCTCGGCGACCAGACGCTGCGAGCTTATCGGGCCTCCGGGTGAATCCTGCGCAATGCCATGCCGCTGACCTACTCTTCCTACCTCAAGCTCGATCAACTGCTCAACCTTCAGGAGTTCCGCTCCAAGGACCACGAACATGACGAACTGCTTTTTATCATCATCCATCAGGTGTACGAGCTTTGGTTCAAGCAGGTACTCCACGAGATGGATCACCTCATCGGGCTGCTGAGCCAAAGCGACCTGCCCCGCGCCCAACACACCCTCAAGCGCATCCTCACCATCCTCAAGACGATGGTCTCCCAGCTTGACATTCTGGAGACCATGACCCCGACCGAGTTCCTGTCCTTCCGGGAATTCCTCGCATCCTCCAGCGGATTTCAGTCCGCGCAGTTCCGGGAGTTGGAATTCGTGCTGGGGCACAAGCGCCCACAGATGTTGAGTCGCTTTCCGGAGGGTTCCGCCGAACACGAACGGCTTCAGGCACGGCTCGCCAATCCCGGACTCTGGGAGGCCTTCCTAGGCTGCCTGCGGGCGCACGACCTGCCGATTCCTGCAGACCGCCTTTCTCACGACCCCACCCAGCCGCTTGTGCCTGATCCGGAAGTGCAGCACGTCCTCATTGAGGTGTACCGCACCCACCCCTCGCTGACCCAGCTTTGCGAACTGCTGGTGGACCTTGACGAAGGCTTGCAGGAGTGGCGCTACCGCCATGTGAAAATGGTGGAGCGCACCATCGGCAGCAAGCAGGGCACCGGCGGCTCCAGCGGGGTGGGCTATCTTGTCAAGACCCTCTTCCAGCCGGTCTTCCCCGATCTCTGGGCAATCCGCGCCGAACTGTGATACGCTGATCGGACTTTGCTCATCCGGGAAAACCCCCGGCGAACTCTGTTCTCGTCACTGCCGCCCCGTTTATCCAACGACACGCTCGGAACGAACGCGATTTGATCAGGCCATTCAATCACCACTGAAACATTTCCATGCTGCTCAATCTCAGCGCCCGCGTTCGCAAATCCCCGTTTCATCAGGCCACTCTTGACGCCGGAGTCAAGGGCTTCACGGTGTACAACCGCATGTACATGCCCACCTACTTCGTCTCGCCGGAGGAGGACTACTGGCCGCTGGTCCGCAACGTCAGCCTTTGGGATGTCTCGGTGGAGCGTCAGGTGGAAATCACGGGTCCGGACGCTGCGAAATTCGTGCAGCTACTCACACCACGCAACCTTTCCAAATGCGAGGTCGGCCAGTGCAAGTACATACTGATCACCGCCGAGGATGGCGGGATCGTCAACGACCCAGTGCTGCTGAGGCTGGGGGAAAACCATTTCTGGCTGAGCCTTGCGGACAGCGACGTGTTGCTCTACGCCAAGGGGGTTGCTGTCCATTCGGGAATGGACGTGCGACTTTGTGAACCGGATGTCTCCCCTGTGCAGGTTCAAGGGCCGCATTCCACCGACACGATGGTGGCGCTGTTCGGCGACTGGATTCACAAGTTAAAGTACTACCACTGCCAGGAAACCGAACTCGCCGACATTCCGATGGTCGTCTCACGGACAGGTTGGAGCGGTGAGAAGGGGTTTGAGGTCTACCTGCGGGATGGCTCGCGGGGTACAGAATTGTGGGAGCGCATCATGAAGGCGGGCCAGCCCTATGGCATTGCTCCCGGAGCACCCTCGCAGATTCGGCGCATTGAGGCGGGCATCTACTCCTACGGCGCGGACATGACCATCAGGGACAATCCCTTCCAAATTGGCTTGGGACGTTTGGTGGATACAAAGATGGAGGCGGATTACATTGGCAAGACCGCATTGCGACGCATTAAGGAAACGGGCGTAACGCGCAAACTCGTGGGGGCTGAGATTGACGGAGAGCCACTGCCTGCTGGGCTGGAGGATTGTCTCGTCTTTGACGGGGAAACCACGGTTGGCAAGCTCACCTCCAGCGTGTATTCGCCACGTCTGGGGCAGAACCTCGGCTTTACAATGGTGCCAATGCGCCTCACGGAATCGGGCACCAAGCTCACCTTGCGGAATCCGGAGGAAACCCGTTCCGCAACGGTGGTGCCGATGCCGTTCTTCGATCCGAACAAGCAACTCGCCAAAAGCTGAGGCTCACCACAACCACGCCGCACCGCGCACCCCGGAAGAATCCCCGTGCTTTGCAGGACGGATGGGTGTGGTGAATTCACGACCCAGCGTCCAGTTGGGAATCAGCGTCGGCAGAGCGTCGTAAAGCCGGGACAGGTTGGACATGCCGCCTCCCAGCACAAACACGTCCGGGTCGAGGACGTTCGCCAATGTGGCCAGCGAGCGGGCGAGTCGGCTTTCGTAGCGTTGCAGCGCTGCTTCGGCTTTGGCTTCGCCAGACTCGGCACGGGCCACGATTTCCGGACCACGAATCGCCTCTCCAGTCACCCGCAGAAAATCCTTCTCAAAGCCTGTTCCGGAAACAAAAGTTTCGATGCAGCCACGCTTGCCGCAGTAGCACTCCGGGCCGGGAAACTCTTCCGGTTCCATCCAGCCCAGCGGATTGTGGCCCCACTCCCCGCCAATCGCGTTGTGCCCGTTGTGAACCTTGCCGTGGAGGGCGACTCCACCGCCGACTCCGGTTCCAAGAATGATCGCAAACACAACCGCCGCGCCCGCACCCGCGCCATCCACCGCTTCCGAAACCGCAAGGCAGTTGGCATCGTTGGCAAAGCGCACCTCGCGGCCCAAACGGGCTTGCAGGTCGCGGTCAAAAGGCTGGCCGATCAGCCACGTCGAGTTGGCGTTGCGCACCACGCCCGTGACGGTCGAAAACGAACCGGGCATGCCGACCCCAACGGTTCCGGTTTGTCCGGTTTGCTTTTCCAAATCCGCCACCAGTTCCGCAATCGCGTCGAGGGTGCCGTCATAATCGCCCCGTGGGGTCGCCATGCGCTGCTTTGTGAGTTCGCTTCCAGAGTCATCCAAGGCGACCGCCTCGACCTTGGTGCCGCCCAAATCCACGCCAATGCGCATTTCCTGCAATTCCGTTGAGGTTGTGTGTCAGCCGCCGATTTCCCGAAGCACCTGCTCCCGGATTTCGGCGAGTTCGAGGGGGGAGTTGGTGAAGAGCCACGGCACCCCCCGGTTAAGTTCCCGAAACAGGCAGTTGCGGGAATCCGGGTAGCCTGTGCCCACCATCTGCCCTGCGGCAAGATGTTGCTGCACAAGTTTGGTTGTGATGAGCAGGTAGTGCCCGCCCAAGCCGCCAAAGCCTCCGGAAAGCGCCACCCTGCTGAGCTGCTGTTCGTTGAAGATCGCCACCAGCAGGCAGGCAGCCCGCTCCACAAACGTGACGGTTTCTTGCAGAAATTCCGCCGACAGCCCAAGGAGGTGAAAATCCTGCTTCGGAGTGAGGTCCGCAAAGTGTTCTGAAAAAATGCGGTTCTGCCGCTCCACATCGGGGTAGGGTTCCTCCTTGAGTTCCACCATCAGGTGGGCGCGGCCCCGGTAGCGTTCGAGGACCGAGGCGAGGGTCGGGATGTCCGGAAACACCTGCTGAAGCTCGGTCAGCGTGAAGTCGGCAATGCGCCGGGAATCGCCGTAGAGCCGCAGCAAATCGGCATCATGAAACACCACGGGCTGGAGATCCTGCGTCCAGCGCACGTCAAATTCCAGCCCGTTGACCCCCGGATGCGAGAGGGCGCGTTCAAAGGCCGCATGGGTGTTTTCGAGAATGTCGGGAGGATTGGGTGCGCCACGATGGGCGATGATGCGGCATTCCCGCAGCCGTTGTGCGTCTGGAGTCGGCTGGGGCCAGTGGCGGAAGCAGAAGTCGCAGCCCCGCTCAAGGGCGTTTTCCAGCCAAGGAGGCAGTTCCATCGAGCCGGGATGGCGTGAGGCGGTTGACAAACTTCAACCCGCGCAGCCCGTGGCAGATGCGGGAGTACTGGGACCAGGTGATCGGCTCCACGCGGATGCGGATGCTCGCCTGCCCTGCTCCGGCGACCGCACTGACCGAATCCTCAATCGCCACCCCGGCATCCTTGATGACCTTGGTGATCTGAAAGAGAATGCCGGGACCGTCCTCCACGTTGATCTCAAAGAGATGCCGCCGCTTCTCGTCCTTGGGCAAGCGCCACTGCACGGACACCGGGCGGCGGTTTTGGAACTCCGTCATCCGGGGGCATTTCGCCCGATGGATTTCCACCTCCATCGAATCGGTGCTGAAGCCCACAATCCGGTCTCCCGGAACGGGAGTGCAGCACGCCCCGAAGTGGATGAGGGGGTCGCGGACATCCTCGATGTAGAAGCTCGGCATCGAGCGCGAACGGAACACCGACCCCCAGTTTCGGGAGCGCAGCAGTTCCCGGAACATGCCCATCCGTTCGGCAGGAACGAGCTTGTGGCGCTTGAGGAAGGGCACCACCTCGCGTTTTTGCAGCCCGATTTCCTGAAGGAAGTGTTCCGGCGTCAGGTGTTCCGAGGCCAGCGTCTCCTGCACCGCCTGCGAATCGAGCCACGATTCCGGGTCAATCTGGAGCCGCCGCAACTCCTGCGCCAGCACCTCGCGTCCCACCCGATGGGCACGGGAGGCGTTTTGCTGGGCGATGGCGTGTTTGATCTGAATCTGGCTCTTGGCAGCAACCGCATGTTGTAGCCACTCCCGTGCCGGACGCACGCTCGGATCCGTGAGGATGCTCAGGCTCTCACCGTGCCGAAGCTGGCGGTCGCGGGGCACGCGGATTCCCGACTGGCGTGGGCCGCTGCGAGAAGGGTTGAGCATCGCCCCAATGCAGTGGTTGCCCAGATCGGTGTGGATGCAGTAGGCAAAGTCGAGAACGGTCGAGCCTTTGGGCAGGGCGAACATCTCGCCTTTCGGGCTGAACACCTGCACCTGCTCGTCCTGCATCGAGCGCAGCACGTCGTTCATGCGCAAGTCCGACTCCCCGGCCACCTGATTCAACTGGTCGAGGTAGGTCTTGTAATAGTCCGCCAACTCCGACGGGGTGCCCGACCAGTGGGCCATGATGCCGTGGCGGTTGCGCTCGCGCATCTGCCGGGAAACGATTTCCACCGACACCCGCTCCCCTTCGAGCAGGAGTGCCGTCCGCAACGCCTGATAGCCGTTCCAGCGCGGATTGGAAATATAATCCCGCACCTGCCGGGGAATCGCGCTCAGCGCGGTGTGCAGGTGCCCCAACGCCTGATAGCATTCGATCGGCTGCGCGACCGTGATCTGGAACCCCTCCAAGACATGATCCACCGGAGAGTTGCGGAAAATGTGGTCCGATGGCTGGGAGAAGAGCGGCTCGACCGCCAGCAGCTTCTTGGCCAGCGGCCCCAGAATCACCACCAGATGCTGCCGCATCGTCTCGATGGCCACACTGCGCTCCTGCTTGAGACGCTCCAGCATGGCGACCGTTTCGGTGTAGCGGTTGGGGTAGAGGATCTGGAAGCACAAGCCCGTGTGTTCGCGGCTGATCTCCCACAGCCCCAGCCGCTCGGCCATCGGGACATAGACCCCCATCGTTTCCAAGCTGATGCGGCGTTGCTTCTTGCGAGGCATGGACCCCATGTCCCGCATGTTGTCGAGGCGGTCGAACATCTTGATGAACAAGGCCCGGACATCCCGCGCCATCGCTCCGAGCATTTTCTGGTAGGTCGCCTCCAGCACGGCGGCGGACTGGCGGGCTTCGGTTTCCAGAGGCTTGATCTTGGTGAGGCCGTCCACGATGTCCGCATACCATTCGCCGTAGTTTCCGGCGACATAATCCCGCGTCATCGTGGTGTCCTCGATGGCATCGTGCAGGAGCGAGGCGATCACGGTGGGCGCGTCGAGTCCGGCTTGGCAAATGTAGCGGGCCACGCGCAGCGGGTGGATGATCACGGGCTGCCCAGAACGCCGGAACTGGCCTCCGTGGAAACGCTCGATGTCGGCCAGCGCTTGATCCAGCATGGCTTGCTCCGCCTCGTTTCCCTGAATCGTCACATAGGCGCGGATCTGCTGGTGAAGCAACGCGATGAGTTCTTGGTGGTCCTCCGGATCGGCTTCGGTTTGGATCGAAAAATCCACCTCCGGCTTCACGGCACGAGCGGGCTTCGCCTTGCGGGGTGCCTTGGGCTTGGCACGGGATTTGGGCTTGGGCGGCGCGGGCGCTTCGATCTCGTTCATTGGCCGTGTCGGGGCAGGTGTCGTAACGGGGTAAGTTTCATTATGCTCTGAATGCCTGATGGATGCGAGTGGAGATTTTACGGAGTGGGGTCTCCCAACTCAAGATGGCTGAGGGCCACCGAAACCACCGTCAGGTTGACCTGCCCGGAGGCGCGGATCTGCTCCTGCGTTTGCTGGTACGCCCGGAGGGCCGTGGGGTGGGACATCCGCAACGGCTCCACCCACGCTTCGGGGGCGAGTTCGCGCAAGCTTTCGGAACTGCGGCCTGCGATCATGCGGTCCAGCAGTTGGCGCTTGCGGAGGTCGAGCGATTGCAGCAGCAATTCCTGATGCCGGAGTTCCCATTCGTTGGCCACGCTGAGTCCCTCCAACTGTTCGCGCAGTTGCTCCAGCCCAAACTCCGCCTCCAAAATCCCCGCCGCCGTGCTGGCGGTGGCCATCTCCAGTCCGTGACGCTGCTGGAGGTGCAGCACGTCATTCGCACTCCGGAGCCGCAGAATCAAGTGGGCGAAGGCGTTGAGGTCCATTTCCTCCACAGGCGAGCCGAGGTCCAGCAGTTCCGTGAACAAGGGCTGGAACACCTCCACAAGCTTGAACTTGAGCTTGGCGCCGGACTGCAACAACCCCTGCACCGCCCGCAGCAGGCTTTCCTCCATCCCGATCAGCACTTCGTACTTCTCCTGCTCGGCCACTCCGGGCATGGTCAGCAGTCGGCGGCGCAGGTTCGGCCCCCGCAGGCTTTGGTCCAGAATCAGGTAGGCTTGCGCGAGGTCCGGAAGTTCCCGGCCCGTGGCCGCCGCCAAGCGCGGGAAAAAGCCGCAGCCGGCGTAGTTGATGATCGAGTTGGTAACGATCATCGCAATGATCTCGCGCTTGAGCGGGTGGTTGAGCACGGCACTGCCAAAGTGTTCCCGAATCCGGGGCGGAACGTAGCCCAAGTAGATGGGATCGAGCGCGGGATCCAGCGGAAGTTCGGGATTGGAAAGCGCGTCAAACACGCCCATTTTCACATACGACTGCATCACCGCCAGCACCGGACGCGGCATGGGCAGTCCGGCCTGTTCCAACTGGTCCAAATCCTTGGGTGTGGGGATGTACTCGCTGCGGGAGTTCATGCCGCGCTCCTCCAGCCATGAGATGAAAGTCCGGAAACGCTGGAAGCGCCGCTGGGAGCGCAGGCGGTCCATCGAGAGCAGGCGGTGCTGCCCGCGATTGTTCGCCAGCACCAGTTCGGCGACCTCCTCCGTGGCTTCGTGCAGCAGGGCGTTGCGTTCCTCGTCAGAATCGAGCTTGCCGGAGCGCCGCAGTTGCTGGAGCAGGATCTTGAGGTTGACCTCGTAATCGGACATGTTCACGCCCGCCGAGTTGTCAATCGCGTCCGTGTTGAGGTTCCCGCCCCGGTTGCTGTAGTCAATGCGCGCCAGTTGCGTGAAGCCGAGGTTTGCCCCCTCGCCCACGACCTGCGCCCGCAGTTCTGTGGAGTCAATGCGCACATTGTCGTTCGCCTGATCTCCCACATGCGCGTTGCTTTGCAGGGGGGATTTGACGTAGGTGCCAATCCCGCCGAACCACAGCAAATCCGTCTCCATCCTCAGAATCGCCCGGACCACCTCGTCTCCGGTCATCGAGGCCGACTCCACACCCAGCATCGCCTGCACCTGTGGACTCAGCCCAATCGCCTTGGCCTTGCGGTCAAACACCCCGCCTCCGGCGCTGATCAGGTCCGGCTGGTAATCCTTCCACGTCGAGCGTGAAAGCTGGAACAGCCGATCGCGCTCCTGCCAACTGGTTTCCGGCTCAGGCTCAGGGTCGAGGAAGATGTGCAGGTGATTGAAGGCGGCTTGGAGCCGAATCGTGTGGCTCAGCAGCATGCCGTTGCCAAACACGTCCCCGCTCATGTCGCCAATCCCCACCACCGTGAACGGCTCGGACTGGATGTCGCGCCCCAACTCCCGGAAGTGCAGCTTCACGCATTCCCACGCGCCCCGTGCCGTGATGCCCACGAGCTTGTGGTCGTAGCCGTTGGAGCCTCCGGACGCAAAGGCGTCGCCCAACCAGAATCCGCGCTTTTCGGAAATCCCGTTGGCGGTGTCCGAAAAAGTCGCGGTGCCCTTGTCGGCGGCAACCACGAGGTACGGGTCCGGCTCGTCGTAGGCCAGCACGCCGTTCGGACACAACACCTGCCCCTGCTCATCCAGCGTGTCGGTGATGTCGAGCAGCGCTCCGATGAATTTCTGGTACTGGCGTCGTGCTTCGATGGCCGCCGATTCGCGGGTGGCGCCGGGGTTCTTGACGTAGAATCCGCCCTTGGACCCCACCGGAACGATCACGACGTTCTTGGTCTGCTGAGTCTTCACCAATCCCAGCACCTCCGTGCGGAAGTCGTCCGGGCGGTCCGACCAGCGCAAGCCGCCACGCGCCACCGGACCAAAGCGCAGGTGCGTGCCCTCCACCCCGACATCGTGAACGTAAATCTCCCGGAACGGTGCGGGCACGGGCATCTGCTCGGACTTGCGGGAATTCAGCTTGACGGAAATCGCGGTTTCCTCCGCAGTACGGGAGAGGTAGAAGTTCGTGCGCAGGGAGTGCTGCACTAGGCTGTGCATCCGCCTCAGCACCAAATCGTCCGTGATGCCCTCCACGGCTTGCAGGGCCTCGTGAAACTGCTGCTCCAAACGCGGCAGCAGCACGGTGCGGCGGTGCTCGACGCTCCCATACGCCTCGTCGGGATCGAAGCGCGTCACGAACTGCTCGTAGAGCAAGCGGGCGCAGTCGGCATGATCCCGGAGGACACAGTTCACGGTTTCGCGGCTGAAGGAGGGTCCAAGTTGCAGGTAGAGGTTGCGGTAGAGTTGCAGGACGTTGATCGCTTTCCAGTCGAGTCCGGCCTTGAGCGCGAGCGCGTTGAGGGGGTCGTTCTCGGTGCGTCCCTGAAAAATCGCCCGCAGCAGCGGCACCAGCAGCGGCTTCACTCGCGCCTCGTTGAGCTTGGCGCCGCCCTGCTGGTTGATCCGGAACGACTGGATGTAGCCCAGCGTGGACGTGCCGTTGCCAATCCGGGCGGTGAGTTGGTCAATGACATGGATGTCGAGATTGAGCAAGACCGGCATGACCTTGATGAGGTCCAGCTTGCTGCGGCTGTAAACGTAAAGCAGGGACGCCTGCACGACACTGGCGGTGGGATCGGAAAAGGGCGCCAGATCAAACGCAATGCTTTCCTCACGGGCGAGTTGCTCCAGGTTTTCCATGTCCCGCACCGCCGTCTCGACCTTGTTGCGAACCCGGTAGTGCGGCGGCATCATCGGCACATAGCGCTCAAAGAGTGCCTTGGCATCGGCCCCCGGATGCCGATGCCGCAGCAGCGCACGGACCTGCTCCTCCCACGGGAGCAGACGAAGGCCGATCTCCGACTCCAGACGCGACAGCGGCGGCTCCCAGTTCGGATCGGAAAGCTCAAAGTCCACGTGGATGCGGGACACCTCCTCTCCGGAGGCGTGAAACCACTCGCTGCTCCGGTGCGGCACCAGGGATTTCAGGTGCTTGACCACCTTCTGGGCAATGCGCTCCTCCAGCAGTTCTGCGGGGGCCAGCACCAACAGCCGCAACTGGTCGGGAACCTCCGAGTGAATCCGAAAGCAGTGAATCCGCCGGGGGTCGTTGAGCGAAATCAGGCTTTCCACGACTTGCCGCAGTTCCTGCTCGCTCGACCGGAACAGCTCGAACTTGGGAGTGGCCGCAAAGATGCGCACCGCCTCGTTGTAGTTGTAGGTGTCGGGCAGCAGCTTCATGGACGCAAAGAGGTTCCGAAGCTTGTGGCGGACAATCGGCGTGTCGAGGTTGCGGGCGTTGAGCGAGCTGCGCCGGAGCAGGGCGAGAAAGACCTGCTCGACCTGACCGTGTTCCGGGTGGGGAAGCTTGACGCTGAGCCGCAGGAGCGGCTCAAAACGCAGCACCGGGCTGGAGACCGGCAGGCGGTCGAGCCGAAAAGAGGCCGGAGCCTTCTGGAAACGCCAACTGTGCGCCAGTAGCGTTTGCTCCAAGCGTTGGCCGAGTTCGCCGATCAGGACGTCCTCGCGCAAAATGCCGATTCCCGATTTAGGTTGCAAGTGCAACCCCTCTTCGCCTTCCGGGTTGGGGAGCAGCACTCCTGCTCCGAAGCAGGCGAAATTGTCGAGCAGCCAGGCGGTGAGCGCGGCCCATTCCTGCCGCTCGTCTTGGGCCACTGAAGCAAGAGCCTCAATCTCGTGGGCGACCACTTGCAGCCGCTTGCGGATTTCAGGCTGGTCTTCGGCGGATTGCCGCACCGCCTGAAGGTTCTGGGCGAGCCGGGCTTCCAGAGCTTGCAAAAACTCCGGATCCTCCGGGCCTTCGACTTCAAGATGGATGACACTGTAGCGGTCTTCGGTGGGCTGAGGAGGGCCAATCTTCACGGGGTTCCCCTCCGCGTCGCACTCCACGCTCATCATCGGATGCAGACGCCGCAGGATGCGCACGTCCAGTTCGCGCAGCACACACTCCAGCGTCACCACCCGGAAGGGCATGTCCGGGCTGACCACGTCAAGGAGCAGGCGTCCGCTTCCCGTGCTGTCCGGATCGTCCGGGTCGTCCGCCTTCGGCTGCACCCGCAGGGCGCTGCCCTGAGCGACGGCTTCCTGAAAAAACGCAAAGCGGCCTTCCACCAAACTTTGCAGGGACGCCGTGCCCAGCGCCTCCAGCATCCGCGCCGAGACCCCGTGCAAGAACTGCTCGGCGAACTCACGCAACAGCGAGTTGTCCGGAAATTTCTTCAGAATCGGGTCAAGCTGAGCGGCGGTGTCGGTCATGGAATTTCCTTGAAACCGTGAAACGGTCGTTGGGCATTATGCCTTGATTGGGAAGAAATGCAACAATCTCCCCATCCGACCACAGGGCAAGTCGCTGAAAAGATTGGATTGTGGGGAGCCGTTTGGCGAGTTCAAACAAGACGGGACGCACGGGGTCAGTGACCGGGGCGGCAACCCAACGGCCCCCGGCTTGTAACTCCAACCAGATCCGGCGACAATTTCGTCAGCAAATACACACGCATGACCACGCTCAGCCTCACCATCATCGGCCACAACGAAGCCGACCACCTCCGGGAACTCCTGCCCCAACTGGCGTGGGCGGATGAGGTGGTTTATGTGGATTGCGAAAGTTCGGATGATTCCCTTGCGGTTGCCGAAAGCCACGGCTGCCGCGCCTGCTCGCGTCCGAACAACCGCAACCTCAACGTCAACAAGTCCTTCGGAATCGAGCAGACGACCGGAGATTGGGTGTTCTACCTCGACCCAGACGAGCGGCTCCCAGACGCACTGGTGAAAGAAATTTGCGAACTCAAGGATTCTGACACGCCCCACGCCGCCTTCCGGCTCAACCGCCGCAACCACTACTTTGGGCACTGGCTCCGCTACGGCAGTCAGTATCCCGACACGCAGCTTCGGCTTTTCCGTAAGGGCAAGGCGCATTTCCCGAACCGACACGTTCACGAGAAGCTGGAAGTGGAGGGCAGCATCGGCAAGCTGCAAAACGACATGCTCCACCACCCCTACCTGACCATCAGCCAGTTTTTGCGCAAGTTCGATTTCTACACGGGCGTGGAGGCGGATTACCTGTGGGAGGCGGGGGTGCGTCCGGGTCCGGGCAACCACCTGCGGTTTCTGGTGCTGCGTCCCTGCACGCGCTTCGGGCGGCGCTACCTGCTGAAAGGAGGCTTCCGGGACGGCCTGCCGGGGCTGTTCTGCGCCCTCTTCGATGCGCTCAACGTCATCGTGCGCTACTGCAAGCTCTGGGAACGAGCCGGAAAGTAGGGGCAGGTTTCAAACCTGCCCCTACCCGACACTACCCCGACAGCCCCGACCGATCCCCGCCAACCAGAACCATCCGCGCCATCCGTGGCTCGCGGAAGCACTGGTCTGGGCGTGGCGTCTGCTTCTGGATTTGAGTCCAAACCCCAGTCCATAGGAAAGGTTGGTCTCGGGAAGAGGTCCGGTTATTTGCTGAATTTTCTGATGGTCCAGATTGGGAAGGGAAGGAGATGAAGCAGTGTTGCTTCAGGCAGTGAGGAGAGAAAGAACTCGCGTGTTCAGGAAGAGCGAAGGCTGATCATCAGAAACGGTAGGTGTAGGAAATCCATTCTAAAGTCCCTATCTCTATTCTACTACCTAGATTTTTACTATGATTCTTAAACTTCAACTCTAGGTCATTAAGTAACGTAGCACCTTCCCTTGTCATGATTTTCCAGACAGAATCTTTGGTGACCCTTTCCCAAATGGTAAAAGAGCCGTTAACAGTGAATCCAAATCCTTTATATGATGAGGAATCGATCTCTGTTTTTCCAACACATGCTCCACCATGTCCCCTTCGGGAGCCCGCATCCAATCCAGGAGTATTATTTGGAGTGATTTTATATTGACTGCAAAGATTCAGTTTGTAGGAAAAATCCCCATAGAAAGCCCCCAGTCCAAGGCCCATTTTCGCGAAGCGATGATAATCACCAATGGGGATAAACACCCCCCAATAGTATCCAAGGAAAACACGTGAACTGGTGACATCCG
>CAZQXS010000030.1:0-33405 GCA_964597275.1 uncultured Pseudomonadota bacterium
CGCGAGCAGTTTCCGCAAAGCGACGCCGTGCTGGAAAAGCTGGGACCGCGCTGGGCGCGGGTCCGGATTCCGGTGGGGCCGCAACACCTGCGACCGGGCGGCACGGTATCCGGCCCCACGATGATGGCACTAGCGGACACGGCGACGTACCTGGCAATCCTTGGAGAAATCGGTCCCGTGGTGCTGGCCGTGACCACGAACTTGAACATCAACTTCATGCGCAAACCTGCGGCCAACCGGGATGTGATCGGGGAGGCGCAACTGCTCAAGCTCGGTCGGCGGCTCGCCGTTGCAGAGGTGCGGATTTATTCCGAGGGCGAGTCGGAACTGGTTGCCCACGCGACCTGCACCTACTCCATTCCACCACGCTAACCGAGCGGAATCCAGATGGTGGGGGGCGTGCTGGCACTGACCTTGTTCCTGATTCCAATTCTGGAAATCACGCTGCTGCTGCTGCTGGCCGAACTGCTGCCGCTGGTCTCGCTGTTCACGCTGTGCGGGGTGACGGCTGCGGCGGGCTGGTGGTTCATGCGCGGCGAGGATTTTTCATTGTGGACGCTGATCGAGACGGAGTTGCAGAACCAGCGACTGCCCACCGAGGAATTGCTCAACGACTTCCTGCTCTGGACCTGCGGGATGCTGTTGGTGGTTCCGGGCGTGGTGACAGATGCGGCGGGGTTCATGCTGCTGCTGCCCGTCTGCCGCGAGGAATTGTCCAAGTGGACTCGGCAACAAATGCGCCGCTACCTTCAACGAAACAACGTTTAGGCTGAGAGCGAAAAATGTTCACCGGAATCGTGCAAGGCACCCGAACCATCACGGCGGTCGAGGAAATCGAGGGAGGCCGACGGCTCCGTGTGCAACTCGACCGTCTCGCCGGAGGGCTGAAGCGCGGGGCCAGCGTTGCCGTCAACGGCACCTGCCTGACCGCCACCGAGATTCAAGACGGCTGGGCAGAATTTGACGTGATTGCCGAAACCCTGCGCTGTACCAACCTTGGCGCGTTGTGGGTGGGGGATTCGGTCAACATCGAGCGTTCGGCAAAGGTCGGGGATGAGATCGGCGGGCATCACGTCAGCGGCCACGTGGACGGCACCGGGATCCTCCGGGAAATCCGGGACTCCCCAAACAACCGCGAAATCGTGGTGGAACATGACGCACAATGGCAGCCCCTGCGGATTCCCAAGGGCTGGATTGCGATCAACGGCGCAAGCCTGACGATTGTGGAGGTGGGCGCGGACTGGTTCTCGGTCGCCCTCATTCCGGAGACCTTGGCGCAGACCGTTCTCGGAACCGCAAAAGTCGGAGACGCCGTCAACCTCGAATTCGACCACACGGTCAAGATCATCGTGCAGACCGTGGAGGCTTACCTGCAAAGCCAAAAAGCTGTCTAGAGCATTTTCGGAGATTACGGATTCAAGATCGTCATTCCGAGCGGAGCGGAGTGGATGAGCGAGACTCCTGCGAAGGAATCCAGAGCAAGCAGCCGTGTGGCTGGATTCCCGTCTGCGCGGGAAGGACAAGTGGGCACAAATAAACCGAAATTGCTCCAGACAAGTAGCCCGCCACAAGGCACGAGCCGGGTCGCTTCAAAAATGCAGCCCCCACGTCACCACCAGCGTGGCGTTGAAGGCGAGGATCGAGTTCCAGTTGTCCTTGCGGTCCTGCATGTCCTCGTCCAGTGCGTTGCCCGTCCAAGTGTTGAGGTGGATTGTCGCCTGATCGGTCTGCTGCAAGAAAATGTTGTAGCGCATGATGTCCACGGCCATGAAGGTGGCGTCGCTGAGGTGTTGGTAGCCGGCGCCCAACGTCATCACCCTCGTGTCAAAAAACAGGTCGTACCGGGCTTTTCCTTCTCTGCGGTTGTAGGTCCGGTTCCAAAGCCAACCCTGACGGCTCTCATAACCCACAGAGCCGTAGATTCCGCCGAACAACTGCCTCCGGACGTAGAGCGCCGTTCCAGTGGCCCGTGACGGGCCGAAGTTCTCCATCCGCTTATCCGCGAAGACATTGATCTTGTCCGTGTCGCTGTACTCGAAGCCTAGCGTCCACGGATGCCAATAGTACCCCAGCATGACCGGGGGGCCAAAGAGGTGGACCGGATGAATCCCCCAGCCTGTGCCCAACATGAACGCCTGATACACGGTGGGTAAGTCCTCCTCGTCCGGAGCCATGGCCCCTGCGGTTTCCGAGTCAAGGTAGGGGTCTTCCAGCAGGGGGTCCAACTGGGCATGCAGAACCCCGCCTCCTGCAAAAAGCAAAAGGATAGCGATGAAAGGGAACAGCGAGAAGGAAGGGGCTGGGAGGGCGGAAGCCCTCCCAAATGTGCGGATCAGTGTCCGTGCCAGGTCTTGCAGAAGTGCCGATCTGAAATGGGTAGCAACGGCAACTTGCCAAGGAAGCTGAGGTAGCTCAGGAAGAAAGCGCCGATGAAGCCGAGCGTGATGAGCAGTTCATGCAATCCGAGGTAGATGTGATAATGCCCGAAGTGCTGCAAGGACGGCACGATCATCAGGTACACCGCCAGCCACTGGCCGATCACCACCCAAATGCCCATGGCCCGGACGTAATTGGGCGTGCGGCAGAGCGTCTTGGGGAGCAGTCCGAGGAACACGGACACGAACACCCAGAAGAAGATGATGACGAACATCGTCTGCCACGGTTGCGTCATCGAGCGGATCACGAGGAAGGGCGTCTCTTCCGGAAGGTTGGCGTACCAGATCACGAGGTACTGCGAGTAGCCCATGTAGGTCCACAGCAGCGAAAACGCAAAGGTGAGCTTTGCCAAATCGTGGATGCGGTTGATCGAGATGTACTCGTGCAGCCCAAAACGGTTGCGGACGGTCACACTGATCGCCAGCATGAGTCCAAGGAAGGCGTGCATGTTGCCGATCATGAAGAAGACCCCGAAGAGCGTGCTGAACCACTCCTGATCCAGCGACATCACGAAGTCCCAGGCGATGAACGTGCCGCCGACGGCGTAGAGCAGGGCGAGGGCCGGGGCGATTTTGCGGGAAAGCCGTTCGAGCCGCACCACCTCGCTTTCGTGTTCGCCGTAGCCCTGAAGCATCTTGTCGGCAAACTTGCCGCCCCAGTCACTACCCAGCAGCTTGCGAGCAAGCGCGAGGTCGGGCTTGATGGACGTCTTCACGAACCAGAAGGAAATCCCGTAGAGCAACAGAATCCAAAAGATGTTGCGGCTGATGAAGAAGGGCAGGTTCAGCCAGCCCGCCTTGACCGCCTCCCCGTGATGCAGGAAGGGGGTGTGGGTCCACTCATAAAGGGAGGTGCTGCCAAGGAAGACGAGGATGAACATGGCGAAGGACACGGGCAGGAACCCGGCACACGCCTCGGCCAGCCGCTTGAAGGCACGGCCCCACTTGGCGTCCGTGATCTGCCAGATGACCGCGAAGATCACCCCGGCCTGCGCCAGTCCGCCCCAGAACACGGTGTTGATGAGCAGCGTCTGCCACGCACGGGTGCTGCTGTCCCCGTCCATGATCAGCCCCACAATGAACATCCCCGCGCCCAGCACCACGAGCGTCCAGAGGAACTTGCGGATGCCTTCGGGAATCTCGAACAGCGAGCGTTCTGCGATCTCCTTGGTTGTCATTGCGTGATCTCCTTGCCGAATCCTTCACTGGTCAAGTAGTTAACCATGTCCCAGCGGTCCCGCACCGAGGTCTGCGCCCCAAAGGCGGGCATGAACCCCTTCGGTTCCTGAAAGAACGAGCCGTACTTGATCTTGTTGTAGAGATGGGACTGTGCCGTGGGGATCTTGACGATCGCCACAATCGGGGGGGCGGGAACGCCCTTTTGGACCGCAACCGTGTTGGCCAAGCCGTCCGTTCCGTGACACGCCGCACAGTAAGTGTTGTAGAGGATGCGTCCACGCTCCACCGAATCCGGAGTCGCCTGCGTCGGGTTCTTCGGACGGTGTTCGCGGGGATGTCCTTCCGCACCGGAGCCGTCCCCTGCCACTGCGGGAATGAACGGATCATAGATGCGCTGGATTTTGCCCAGCACCACCCGGACCGGCACTGCCCCCTTGGGCACCTGCTGGTAAGTGCCCGCTTCCTGCGGCTTGATGGACTTGCCATCGAACATGTCCTCAAAGAAGCGGTACGGTTTTCCGTCGAACCACGGGCGGTCATCCTCTTGGTCGTTGTAACCGCCCTTGTGCGGATCGTTGTAGGGGTAGAGGTCCGCAGCAACCGCAAGCGTGGTGCAACTCAGCAACAGCCCCAGCAGCAGCGCAACGCCCTTCCCCATCCGGAAGCCCTCAGTCATTTTCAACATGCACCTCCTCCGCACCGTTGCGCCTGAGAATTTCCGCGAACTCTTCCGCTTGAGCGGAATCGCAACGCACCACCACGCCGAAGCGGTCGCGCTGGAAGCGCAGGTAGCGTTTGACCGCCGCCGGAATGGGATACTTGAACGAATCGTACACCGCCAGCAGGCTCAGCCCAATCAGGGTGTGGATTGCCGCGAAGAGGATGGTCAGCTCAAAGCCGATCACCGCAAACGGAGGAATGGCGACAATCGACTTGCCGCTGACCGGAAGCACCCAGTCGGATGCTGTCCATGCGGGAAAAGCGAAGCCGATCAACGTCCCCAATGCCCCGAACGCCAGCCCAACCCAAGGGACAATGCTTTGCGGATCACCCAAGGCGTGGTCAATTTCATGGCGCGGACACGGAGAAAGCACGGTGGGCTGCACTCCCTTGTCGCGCACCTGCTCAATGGTGTCGGTGGTTGCGTCCAAATGGGCAAACGTTCCCCAGACGCCTCTGAACCTGCTCATCAGTGTTCCTTCGGTGGATTTTGCAATGGAGGCTTGGTGCCCTCCTTCAACTCCATGATGGCCATCGGCGGCAGAGCCTTGGCAAAGAGCGTGAAGAGGGTGAAGAAAAAGCCGAAGCTGCCGATCGTGATGCCCGTCTCAACAATGGTCGGCCAGTACTCGCCCCAAGACGCGGGGTTGTATTCGTGCTGCAAGGAGCTGCCGACGATGTTGAAGCGCTCGAACCACATGCCCACGTTGATCAGCCCGCAGATGATCCAGACCGCGACGAGGTTGTTGCGGACCTTCCAGCGCCACAGCGGGATGGGGGCGATGACGTTGCAGAAGACCATCAGCCAGAAGGCGATTTGCGGGAAAGTGACGTTGTGGTCGCCCAGCAGCGTCCAACTCGTCATGTCCCCAAAGGGACGGTAGTAGAAGATCGCCCGCTCGTAGGGGCTGCCGCTGTAGTAGCCAATGAAGAATTCGGTGCCGTAAGCGTAACCGACGATGATCGAGGTGAAGATGATCACGCGGCAGACGCTCTGGATGACGTGATCCGTGATGTAGCCCTCCAGTCCGAAAACCACCCGAACCGGAATCAGCACGGTCATCACCATCGCCAGCCCGGAGAAAATCGCTCCGGCCACGAAGTAGGGTGCAAAGATGGTGGTGTGCCAGCCCGGAACCGAGGACATCGCAAAGTCCCAGCTCACGATGGAGTGGACCGAGAAGACGAGCGGGGTGGCGAGGGCAGCAAAGATCAGGTAGCCGCGCATGTAATGGACCCACTGGTGGTTGGTGCCGCGCCAGTTGAGCGCCATCAGTGTGTAGAGCAGGCCCTTGAGCTTCTTGCCCTTGCGGAAGGCCTCGTCCCGCAAAATCGCCATGTCCGGAATCAGGCCGAGCATGAAGAACAGCACGGAGACCGTCAGGTAGGTGGTGACGGCAAACACGTCCCAGAGCAGGGGTGACTTGAAGTTCACCCAGAGCATCCGCTCATTCGGATAGGGAATCAGCCAGTAGGCCAGCCACGGACGTCCGGTGTGCAGCAGCGGGAAGAGTCCGGCGGTCATCACCCCAAAGACGGTCATGGCCTCTGCCGCCCGGTAGATTGCGGTGCGCCACGGGGCGCGGGTGAGGTAGAAGACCGCCGAGATCAGTGTTCCGGCGTGCCCAATCCCAATCCAGAAGACGAAGTTGGTGATGTAGAAGCCCCAGCCGATGGGGTGGCTGATGCCGCTGTAGCCGATGCCGACGTCCACCTGAATCGAGAGGCAGATCGCGCCCAAGCCAAGGGCACTGACAAATCCGAGCAACAACAGGAGGTACGACGGATGCGGCATTTCCAGCATCGCCAGCATCTCGTCGTTGATCTTGGCATAAGAGTAGGTCGTACTCCTAATGCCCGGATGCCCCTTGTGTTCGTCGATCACCACCCGGCCTTCTGCCGCGTCGTAGTCGTAGGTGATCACACCCATGATGGTTCTCCTTCTCCTTGAATCGGATTATGAGTGACTTTTGTCGCCGCCGTGGCCCTCATCGTGGCCACCGCCATGCTCACCATGCAGTCCGCGGACTTCCCGCGTGTTCACCTTCCTGAGGTAGGTGATCGCGGGCTGGTAGTTCAGTTCGGGCATGACCTCGTACTGGCGATCCCGCTTGTCCTGCTGGTCGCGCAGAGCCAGCTTCGAGACCTTGCTGTCCGGGTCCATGAGGTTCCCAAACGTGATGGCCTGCGTCGGACAGGTCTGCTGACACGCCGTCACCAGCTCGCCGTCCTGAACATCGCGGCCCAATTCCTGCGCCTGATACTTGGCGTCCGTGATGCGCCCGATGCAGAAGTTGCACTTTTCCATCACACCCACATCGCGGGTGGTGATCGAGGTGTTGAGCTGCTGATCGAGCGGCGCGGGGAACTCGTAGTTGAACCAGTTGAAGCGCCGCACCTTGTACGCGCAGTTGTTCGAGCAGTAGCGCGTGCCCACGCAACGATTGTAGATCATCGCGTTGAGACCTTCCGGATTGTGGTAGGTCGCATAAACCGGGCAGACCACCTCGCAACCGGCGTTGCCACACTGCTGACAGAGCATCGGCACCATCCGGGTTTCAAAGTCGTCCCCGTAGCCCTCGATGTAACGCTCCATGCGCAGCCACGACATTTCGCGGCCAATCGCCGTGCGCTCTTTGCCCACGACCGGAAGGTTGTTCTCCGAGTAGCAGGCGACCACGCAGGCCGAACACCCGTTGCAGCGGTCGAGGTCAATCGTCATGCCCCAGCGATAGGGCTTGTAGTAACCCGCGGTTTCCGCACGATCCGGATAGAACTCGACGATCTCCTTGGGGCGATGGTGCCCGCCGCCGTGTTCTCCGCCGTGTTGCAGTTCATCCACCGTGGCAGCCCCAGCAATGTTGCGGCCAAGTTGACGGGCGTTGCCGTCCATGTTGACCGTGTAGGCGCGTTCTCCGGTTCCAGAAACTTCCGCACGGGTGCTGACGAAGGCGACGCTTCCGGTGTCGTCCAACGTGGCCGGAAGCAGATCGAGGACGTTGACGCCGTAGCGGTCTGCGGCTTTTCCGGAGTTTCTGTGTCCTTGTCCCAGTGGAATGGCGATGGCGTCGCGGTGAATGCCAAAGTGATAGTAGGCGGTGGCCCGGACTTCCCCTTGCGCGGTTTTGACCGTCACCACCTCACGATCCGTGATGCCGAGCTTCTGGGCCGTGTCTGGATTGATCTCCACCCACGAATCCCAGACGATCTGGCTGATGGGGTTGGGGGTCTCCTGCAACCACGGCTTGTTGGCGCCGCTGCCATCTCCCAAGAACAATGAAGGCGAGGGCAGCAGCACCAGTCCGGAGCCGCCCACGCTTGGAGCCGAAGCGGGCACCTGAGTGACTTGTCGGCTGAGGTTGACCCGAGACGAGTGCGAATCCTGAAAAACGCCTCCAGACTCAAGCGCGGAAACCCAAAAATTCTCGAAGTTTTGGGAATCGCGCACCTCCCGCTGCACCTCTCTCCACGCCTTCCGGAGGTACTCCTGATAGCTTGCCGACCCGGCAAAGGCTTGCGGGTTGACCTGCTGGGCGGCGGCGATCAGCACATCCTCGCGCCCACGGGCATCAAAGGTGTTGACCGGGGCCATCACGGGTTGCTGGATGCTGCGAAGGCCCGGACGCGGTGTGGCGTCGCCCCACGTTTCATAAGCCGTGAGTGCCGGAAGCACCAAATCGGCGGCGTTTTCGGTTTCGCTTTGCAGTGACGCGAGGCTGACCACAAACGCCTTGTCTGCGGCGGCTGCGAATCCAAACGAGGCCGGAAGCGCATAGGCTGGATTGCTGTCGTCCACGATCAGCACCTTCACCTTTCCGGCGTTCAGGTCACGGATCAGCGAAACGACATCGTCGTGCGAGTCAGACCCCGCGCCAATCTCGTTGCTGAAACGCACCGTCTTGTTGAGGTTGCCTGCAACGGTGTTGAGGATGTTCACGGCGTTGTGCAACGCCAGTCCGTCTTTCGTCGCGGCAATGCTGCTGCCGCCCAGCGCCAAGCTGGGGCTGTGGGCCAGCACGTCCTCAGCGAGTTCCGTGATTTTTTCGGCGGAAACCCCAGTCGCGTCTGCGACTTTTTCGGGGCTGTAGTTGCTGAGGTAGGAGGTCAGCCATGCGTGGCTGCCCTGCTTTTCGCGGACCACCGCAGCAATCGAGAGGGCGACCAGCGCTTCGGTTCCGGGCTGGATTTGCACCCAGCGGTCGGCCTTGGCGCCCGTCAGCGAAATGTGCGGGCCAATGTGGATGAAGCGGCTCCGCTCCTTGCCCTCGTAAGCGTGCATGTCCGTGAAGCGCCGCGCCTGCTCGACGGGGTTGCCCCACGTTTCCAGAAAATCGCTGCTGAAGTTGAGCAGCAGTTTCGCTTCCTCAAAGTGCAGTTCCGGAAGGTCGTTGCGGCCAAAGGCAAGGCGGTTGGCCTCACGCTGGGCGTTCTGGTCCAGCAGGCTGAACTCGACGCGGCGACCTCCGCCCACGGACTTCAGCCACTCGTCCAGAAAGCGGCCTTCGCTCCCGGAGGTGGGCTTGCCAAGGTACACGACCTTGCCGTTGGCGCTGCGGAGCTTGTTGACGAACTGCTTGAGTGCCTCATCCCACGAGGCCGACTTGCGGCCCTCGCCGCTCCCGCTTCCGGGGTGCGCCACGCGCTCAGGGTTGTAGAGGTTCTGCATCGAGGCCTGCCCCCGTGCGCACAGCGTCCCGTTGTTGAGGGGATGCTGCGGGTTGCCCTCCGCCTTCTGCGCCCGGTTTTCCCGCACCGTCACCATCATGCCGCAGCGCGCCTCGCACTCGCGGCAGGTGGTCATGTACTGGTACGCCGTCTGCGGGGTGTACTCGAAGTCGTTGGGTGGAACCAACAGGGGGATCAGCTTTTCGGGCTTCTGCTCGCAGCCTGCGGCAACGGCAGTGGCCCCACTGAGTCCCATGTACTTGAACAGGTTTCGTCGGCTCAGCCCTTTCTTCATCCGTATCTCCTGGATTTCCCGGGTGTCTTGGTCAGTAGTGGCAAGTGAAGCAGTCGCTCATGTTGGGGTTGTGGTACCCCTTGTCGCTGACAAGCTGTGCGGCGGCTTCGCGTTTGGCATCGTTCTCTTTGGCGTGGAACCATCCGGCCAGGGTGTTCCCGGCGCGTTTGCGCTCCACGGCCCCGTCAACTTGGAGGTGACATTCGAGACACCAGCCCATGCTCCCAAAATTGTCGTCAACCTTGTAAACCACCTCCATCTCCGGGACCGCGCCGTGACAGGCCTGGCAACGCTGGTCGCCTCCGGCCCGGAACTGGGAGAGGCGGCACTCCAGCGAGCGCGGCGCCTTGTTCAGGTCACAGCCCTGTCCGGCTTCCTCCACAAAGCGGCTGCTTTCCGCGTTGATGTGCTTTTTGTGAGGAAAGCGCACAAAGTCCGGGAGGTCGTGGATCTTGGCCCACGGGATCGGCTCCCCCTTGGCCCAGTAGTCGCGCATCTTGTTGACCTCGGCGCTGTCCGGCGCAACCAGCTTCATCTCGTTGCTGCCGTGGCAGCCCACGCAGGTGCTGACCGGAGGAACCCCGGCGGAAAAGGAGCGGCGGGCGTAGAGGTGACAGTACTGGCACGCGATCCCGTTTTGAGAGACGTGCAGCTCGTGGCTGAACGCAATCGGTTGCTCAATCAGCTTGGGTTTTGCCCAAGTCGGCGTGGCCGACACGCACAGCAGCAGAACAGTGGCCGCCGCCAAAAGCAGCAGGGCAAGAGGACTGAGTCGAGAACGGATCATAACAGTTGGTTCGATGAGAGGTTCAAAAGCCTCACAAGAAAATCCCGGATTTTGGAAGTCACGCTGCTGGTGCAAGCCCAACCTTTCTCGTGGCGAAACGCCGTCGCCGTGTTTCCCGGTTCACTTGCACAGTCGAGCAGTCTGGGATGAGAAGTGGTGCGGGAGCCTCAAAAGGCGGCTCCTCAATTCAAGAATCCGGACTCTGAGGACATCGCAAAACGCCTCAGAGCGTATCAATGCTTAACGGACCACAATCTAAAGAATGGGGGAAATTTGGCAAGCCATTTCCAACATCTTTTGCAAACTCATGCCTGAATCCGCCGTTTCTGCGGGCGGACAGCGGCCTCTGCGAGGCTCTGGAGCAAGGCTCGTTTGCGCCGAAACATCCGCACTCCCAGCAGGAGTTGTCGCGCTGCAAAATAGCCGGCACCAACGGTTGCCGCCCCCAAAACGGGAACGGAGACAAACGGATACGAGATCAGGAGTTCGGCCAGCCAGTCCATGAGATTTCTTCGTTCAGCACCCCCCTTCACCTCCTTGGCCAAAACCCAATCGGGCGGGAGCAGGCGTTGCCTAAGATTCCCATTCACGGGGTGTGCCGCACTCGGCAGTTCTCCATCCCACCACACATGGTATGCTTTTGGCAAGTTTTGGTTTGTCTTGGCGCACACCCAAACTGTATCTTCCGGAAGGGGACGCCCTTGCCGGACGTGCGCCTCCCAGACACGCATCGTTGCCATCACCTTCCATGTCCCTGCTCGAACAACACGTCGAGTCTCTCGCCGACCGCATTGCCGGAGAGCAGCCTGCTCACGCTCCGTCCGCTCCGCAGGAGGTTGAGCAGGAAGCCCCGCCGCCGCGCCCCACTCCACGCCCCGGAGTCAACGCCTGCTTCGAGTTCGGCTTTGACGCGCAGGGCAAGCCCATCACCCAAAAGGTGCTGGACTGGGACCGCAAGCGCCAGCACCGCTTTTTCAGCCGCCGCGAGCACGCCTCGGTTTCGCACGTCTCAGCTCTGCTCGAAAAAAAACCCTCCGTCGTCGAAATGACCCGGATGCTGCATGAGGCGATGGTGCTGTACCTGAAGATTCCAGAGCATGGCCCCAACTGCCTGGAGGTGATCGGACGCTTGCTGCTCGAAGCGGCGGCCTTGGAGCAGGGCAAGCTGGAGCGCCAGCGCTTTCTGCTCTATCAGGCGCTGGACTTCGCCTCGATGGCGATTGAGGTCTCTCCAGACCGCCTCAACCTCACCTCCGCCGCGCTTTGCACCACGGTCTTCAAGGCGACCGCCTTTGTCAACCGGGCGGCGTTTTACATCGAGCGGGACGTGCAGCGCGAGATGGGCAAGATCCTCGTGGAGAAAAAGAACCCGCAGGAGCTCGTCTCCCGCGAGCGCATTATCCGGCTCTACCTGCAAGGGCACCGCTACTACGAGGCGTTTGTGCAGATGCTGGAGTTCATCCGCATCTTGCAGGAGTTGCAACCCCGCGTGCATCAGGCCCAGCAGGGCGAGTTGCTGTTCCGGCAGGCGATGGTGATGCAGCGCATGATTGACTTCTACGCAAAAGTCGCCTTGGGCGAGCAGGAGCGCGACACGATCATGGACATGGGCAAGCTCCAGTCCTTCGTGCATCGCTACAACTTCCGCTATCCGGAACGCCCGCTCCTGCCGCTCACGGGCAAGAGTCCGGTGGCCATCCGGAAAACGCTGAACTCGCTGATCCGGCAGGCCAACTGGATGTACATGCAGGCCTGCACGAAACCGCGCTTTGGCAACCGACACCGCGCCCAGTACCAGATCGCCTGCAACCTCTCGCACCGGGACGAGACCAAGCTCGCCACCAAGCACGCCCTGCTCGGACTCGCCACCCTCAAACAAGCACGGGTGCAACCGCTGGAACGCGCCCGGCAGATGGTGCTGCTGCTCGGGCTGCTGGAACACCTCTACATGGATCAGGGGCTTTCCGAAAAAGCCCACAACTGCATGATGAAGCGCGAGAACCTGGAGGACAAGCTGCGCCTGATCGAGGCCAAGCGCAAAAGCCAGCAGGAGGCCAAAGGAGCCGCCAAGCAGGCCCAGTCCGCCTAAAGAACTTCTCCGTTCGCCCTGAGCTTGTCGAAGGGTTCCGCACGAACGGCTCGTTAGAGAAACCCTTTCAACGCCGCAAGGGTTTCGCCGGAGTGTTCGATCATCATCATGTGCCCCGCCTTGGGAACCACCACACTTTCCGCTCCAGAAATCGCTCCGCAGAGCTTCAGTCCCTGCTTGGCCGGAGTCATGCGGTCCACCTCCCCGCAAACCACCAGCGTTGGGCACTGCACCTTGTCGGCAGACTCCATGCCGCTCTGGTAGTCGTTGCAAAGCCCAAGGTCGTTGCCCAGCACCCCTGAGCCTTCCATCCGCAGCAGATTGCGTCCTCCGGGTAGCAGGGAAATTCCCGGCACCGGATGCCTGCCGAAATGCCCCACCGGACCAGTTCCCCAATCCATGATCAGGTCATAGGCCACCGGGTCGTCCGCATTGGCCGCATTCAGCAAATCCGGATGCACGGGCATTTGCGGTGCCGCCCCCAGCAGCGCGAGCTTGCTCACACGGCCCGGATGCCGAGCGGCGCTTTCCAAGGCGACCAGCGATCCCATCGAGTGCCCGACCAGCGCGGCCTGCTCCACGCCCGCCGCATCCAGCAAATCCGGAATCCAGTCCGCCAGATCTTGCACACTTTTGAGCAACAGCCCTCCAGACCTGCCGTGCTGGGGAAGGTCCACGGCCAGCACCGCATAGCCGTGGTGTGCGAAGTAGCGCGTCTGGAGATACCAGACGATGCGGTTCATCCCGGCCCCGTGGACGAAGACCACGGTGGGCTGCTTGGGGTCAAACGGGCGTCCGCCCGTCGTGGCAAAGGTTTCGGCTCCACGAACTTGCAGCTTCATGCGCCTACTCCTGTGACCTTGCGGGCTGCCCGGAACGCCTGCTTCATGTCGTCAATGATGTCCCCCGAATCCTCCATGCCGACCGAGAGCCGGATCAAGTCCTCGGTCATGCCCGCCTTTTCCATCGCCTCGGCATCCATCTGCGCGTGGGTGGTGGTCGCAGGGTGAATCACGAGGGTTTTTGCATCGCCGACATTCGCCAAGTGCGACGCGAGTTGCACGGCGTTGATGAACGCCGCTCCGGACTCGCGCCCGCCCCGAATGCCGAAGCTGATCATCGAGCCTGCACCCTTGGGCAGTTGCTTCTTGGCCAGCGCGTGGTCCGGATGCTCCGAAAGGTTCGGGTGGCTCACCCAAACCACGTCCTCGCTTTCCTGCAAGAAGGCCAGCACCTTCTCCGTGTTCGCCAAGTGGCGGTCCATGCGCACGGGCAGGGTTTCCAGCCCTTGCAGGAGGTAGAAAGCGTTTTGCGGACTCATCGCCGGGCCAAAATCGCGCATCCCTTCCGAACGCGCCCGCATCGCAAAGGCATGCGTGTTGCCGAACTCCTCCGCGAAGTTGATGCCGTGGTAGCCCTCATAAGGCTCCGTGATCGTGGGGAACTTGCCGCTCGCTTCCCAGTCGAAGCGTCCGCCTTCCACCACAATCCCGCCGATGGCCACCCCGTGTCCGCCCATCCACTTGGTCACGGAGTGCATCACCAAGTCCGCGCCCCACTCCAGGGGCTGGCAGAGGTAGGGCGTGTTGAAGGTCGCGTCAATCAACAAGGGCACCTCGGCTTCGTGCGCAATCGCGGACACCGCCTCCAAGTCGAGTATTTCCAGCCCCGGATTGCCGATCACCTCGCCAAAGACGAGGCGTGTTTCCGGACGCATTGCCTTGCGCACCCCGTCGAGGTCGCGGGGATGCACGAAGGTGGTGGTGATGCCAAAGCGCGGGAGCGTATGCCGGAGCAGGTTGATGCTGCCGCCATAAAGCGACGCGGAGGCGACGATGTGGCTCCCGGAGTCCAGCAAGGTGAGCAGCGAGAGAAAGAGCGCACTCTGCCCGGACGCGGTGGCCACCGCCCCCGTGCCGCCCTCCAGCGCGGCGATGCGCTCCTCCAGCACTGCGACTGTCGGGTTCGAGATGCGGCTGTAGATGTGCCCGCCCTGCTCCAAGTTGAAGAGCGCGGCGGCGTGGTCGCTGTCGTTGAAGACATACGAAGTCGTCTGGTAGATCGGCACGGCCCGCGCCCCGGTCGCGGGGTCCGGACGCTGCCCCCCGTGCAGGCTGAGGGTGTCGAACTGAAAAAGTTTGGGTTTCACGATGTCTCGGCTGGTACGAATGAACAAACCCCGCTACGATACGACTCAACAGACCAGATCGCAAGGGCAATGCAATGAAGTCACTCGCTGAGATTAAACAAAGCCTGTTGCAGGAAAAACCCCTGCTCCAGAAAAAATACCGAGTCCAACAGCTTGGAATTTTTGGATCGTACGTCCGTGGAACCGAGTACTCTGATAGCGACTTGGACCTCCTGATTGATTATGATGAGGCTCCGAGCCTCGTCACGCTGATCGCCTTGGAGCAACACCTCAGCACCATGCTTGGGATGAGCGTGGATGTGGTGACCCGCAAAGGCATCAAGCCTCAACTTCGGGATACCATCCTCGAAGAAGTGATTGACCTGTGAGCAGGAACTGGCTCTACTTTGCAGAAGACATTCTGCAGGCCATTGACGCCATTGAGCGTTTTCCGCAACTCAAAGAGGTTCTCCATCAAATTCTTGCCGAACATAACAGGACTGAATGATGAAACTGATCGCCGATGTTGACACCGGAATTGACGATGCCCTGACGTTGTTCTACCTTGCCCACAAGCAGCGTCTGGGGGAGGTGGAGTTGTTGGGCGTGACGACGGTCGGAGGCAACGTGCATGTGGAACAGACCACCCGCAACACGCTCAAGGTGCTGGAACTGCTGGAACTCGACACGCCCGTTGCTCGCGGGGTGGACAAGCCGCTCATGGCCCCGCTCAGTCCCGCTCCGTTTGTCCACGGAGACGAGGGGCTGGGGAACACCCACCTTGAACCTCCCAGCAGTTCAGCGGTCCTGGAAGCTGCCGACGAATTTCTGCTACGCCTGAGTCGGGAACACGAGGGTGAATTGGTGCTGCTGACGACCGCTCCCCTCTCCAACATCGCGGTCGCACTGTTGCGTGATCCGGGACTGGCGAAGCGGCTCAAGCAAATCGTCTGCATGGGCGGGGCGGTCTTCACGGGCAATGTCTCGCCTGTTGCCGAGGCCAACATCGCCAACGACCCGGAAGCCGCGAGGATCGTCTTTGAAAGCGGGGTGGACCTCACGATGATCGGGCTGGACGTGACCCACGAGGTTTATCTGGAAGAACCGGACCTTGCGCCGCTGGCCGCGCTCCAGAACGAGCGAGCGGAGTTCCTGCTCCAGATCATCCGCTTCATGTCCGATGCCTACGGCAACCTCACGGGCTGGCCGCGCTGCGTGCTACACGATCCATTGGCGGCAGGGGTGGCCTTGTACCCGGATTTGGTGCACGCCGAAACGCGGCAGGTGGATGTGGAGGTGCAGGGAGAACTCACACGCGGCATGACGGTGGTGGACCGCCGGGGCCGCGAGCCACTGGGCAAGGCCAACGTGCAGGTCGCGCTGGAAGTGGACGCCCCGCGCTTCAAGGCCGACTTGCTTGAATCCCTGCTCGCGTGGGCGCAGTCCGGATGACTGGAGCTTGACAAGGCTCGTCCGATTTGTCATTTTTTTAGACTGACAACCGCATCTGATCGGCTCTCCGATCCGCCGGACCTACGGTGCCAGCCACGGTCCTGCGGACGATAGGGTGTCTCCGGAAACAGAGGCGCCTCCCTTGACTTTTTTTGGAAAGGAGAACCCTGTGATCGACTCTTACGGTCGCAACATCAACAAGTTGCGGGTCTCGGTGAGCGAGATCTGCAACATGGCCTGCACCTACTGCGTTACCAGCCTTCGGGACCACCGCGTCGCCCCGGACCAGCTTTCTGCCAAGGAACTGCTCCGCCTCGTGCGCCTGTTGCACGAACACGCCGGGATCGAGAAGGTTCGCATCACGGGGGGCGAACCGCTGCTCTACCCGGACTTGGTTCCGCTTGTCGCTGGAATGGCCGAGGCCGGAATCCAGAACATCGGCCTCACGACCAACGCCCTCACCCTGAAAAAGTTTGCCAAGCCGCTTCGGGACGCTGGGCTTGGTTCCCTCAACATCAGCCTCGACTCGCTCGATCCGGAAAACTTCCGCAAGCTGGGGCGCGTGGGTCGGCTGGACAACGCCCTCAAGGGCATTGACGCCGCCTTGGACGTGGGCCTGCGCCTCAAGCTCAACATGGTCGTGATGCGCGGACAGAACGACCACGAGGTGGTGGACATGCTCGACTACGGCGTGTCTCACGGCATTGAGGTGCGCTACCTCGAACTGATGCGCATGGGGCCGCTTTACCAGTCCGACGAGTTCCCGCTTTTCACGATGCAGGAAATGCTCGACAAGATCGGTGAGCGCTACTCCTACACGCCTGCCGAGGCGGAGGCCGACTCCACCTCGCAGCGCTTCTGGGTTCCGGGCGGCTTCTTCGGGATCATCCCCAACGAAAGCGCCCCGTTTTGCAGCACCTGCTCACGGCTGCGGCTGACCTCCAACGGCCACCTCGTCGGCTGCCTCAGCAACCCCACTGAAACTCCCATCCGCGACCTGCTCGACCATCCCAACCCCGGAGTGGAATTGCAGCACCGCGTCGCCGATTCCGTAGCCTACAAGCAGCCCGCTGCCTTCACTGGCTCCGGACTCGGCATGTCCCGCATCGGCGGCTAGACGGTGCATCCGAAGCAGCCCGAAGGCGGATGCGCTACACTGCATCCGCTCGGCTTCGGAAGCTACCCCCGTTGGTCGAGGTTCTCCAGCATCATCTGCATGCGCTCCGTCACGGCACCTTCCTCGAAGGATTCCTGAATGCAGCCGCTGTCACGGAGCCACGGCATTTTGTATTTGGCGAAGATCTCTCCCTTGGGTTCAAACTGCATGGGGTCATCGAAGGCACCCAATGAAATCCCCATGAATCCCTCAATGGCTTCGGGAATAGCGTACACGCGAGTTCCGCACTCCGCACAAAAGAAGTAGCGGACGGGCATGCCGCTGCCCCCGGGGGTGACGTACTCCTTGGGGGTGCCGGTGATTTCGATTTCGGGAACGCCATACATGGCCCCAACGCTGATAGAGCCTGTCATCCGCCGGCAGCGCTGGCAGTTGCACTGGAAGACCAGCATGGGGTCGTACTCGGTGCTGAATCGGATTTGGCCGCAGTGGCAGCCGCCTTGATGCTTGATCATGATTTTCCTTTGGAAATAAGGGAAAAAGAACCCGATGCCCTCCGGCATGAGCGGCCCGCGCCACTTGCAGAAGGACCTCGCCTGCACACAAGCGTATCTGAAGGACGGCGACCCTGTCAACACCTTTCCAAAAAAAATGCAGGGCTTAACCTCCCTCCTCGCTCAGCACCGCCAGCCGCCCCAGCATTTCCCGGAAGTTGAGCGGAGCAACTGTGCGGGTGTTTGCAGCTCGCAGGCGCAGTTCGCTGCGCTGAGGCAGGGGGCCGTCCAGCGTTCCAAAGAACACGACGTTGCCGTACTTGGGCTGGGTGTTGGCCTGCATCACGTAAGGAAAGACCCGCGTCCAGCGTTTGCGGTACTCCGGGAAGGTCTTCACCATGCTCCACGCATTGCCCACCGCCCAGCCTCCGGGAGCGAGCCGTTCCTGCAGCGTGGACAGCAGCGCCTCGCGGTTCATGCGTTCCGGGGCGCCCGTGGCGTTGAAGGTGTCGAGGAAAATCAGGTCGAAGCTTTCCGTGAGGTCTGGAATCGCCTCGTAGGCATCGGCGATGCGCACCTCAAGGCGGGGGTCTTGGGGCAGGTTGAAGAAGAGGCGGGCGGCCTCGGCGACTTCCGGATTCTGCTCAATCACCACCTGCCGAAGCTGCGGAAAGGAACGGTGCAGGAAAGTGGGCATGGACCCGGCCCCCAACCCCAGATGCATCGCCGTCTTGGGGTCCGGGCGCAGCAGCAGCGCGAGCATCATGTGCTGGGGGTAGCGCAACGCCAAGTGATCGGGGTTGGCGAGCAGCAGAGCACTTTGGATGATGTGGTTGCTGAAGCGCAACTCGCGGCGTCCGGGGCGTTCCCAGACCTGCACGGTTTCGTCGTGCCAGCGACGCTCCCAAAGCAGGCGTTCCTGCTGCGGAGACCGCAGGCTCGACCAGAGCGACTTGAGGACGCTCATGCCCACAACCTCGTCCAGAACGGTCGTCGCCCCCCGCAAGTCCGGGGACGCGGCGCGTTCAGGAGCGGCGGGCCTGATCGGCCTTGAGCCGCTGCACGGCGACCTTGGCGGAGCGTTCTGGGCGTTCCTCGGCAGCGTCTTTGGGCGCGAGTCCCAAGGCCGAGAGCATGCGGGTGAGTAGAGGCATCGAAAGCTTGGAGTGAGTACAAGGTTGCTGAAAGGAAATTCAGCAAGAGCCGTACCAGTGCCGGCTCCGGACGCTCAATGACGCCAAAAGGCGGGGTGGAAGAGGACGAGCAGGGCATAGATGTCAAGCCGCCCGGCAAGCATCGTGAAGGAGAGAAACCACGTTCCGGCATCGGAGATGTGCCCGAAGTTCGCGGTGGGGCCGACCATGCCGAAGGCCGGGCCAACGTTCCAAAGACACGCCATCACGGAGTTGAACGCGCTCCACCAGTCCATCTCGCTCAACAGCGTCATCAGCACGCCGCCGCCCAGTACATAGACGATGTTGAGCGCAAAGTAACCCAGCACCGCACTCAGCACCGAAAGCTCCACGGTTTCGCCATTGACGCGCACCGGATGGACCGAGCGCGGCTGGATCGCGTGGCGGAGGGCAAACTGGATGTGCTTCCAGATGAGCACAAAGTGGACGATGCGGATGCCGCTGGTGGTGGACCCCGCACACGCGCCGATGAAGAGGCAGGCGAAGATCATCGCCTGTGCCGCTTCCGGCCATTGGCCGTAGTCGTCAGTGACGAGTCCGGTGGTGGTCAGAATGGAGACGACCTGAAAGAATCCGTAGCGCAGCGCATCCAGCAGCGAGCCGTGGGTGTTCTGAATCCAGAGGACCAGCGACGCCCCCAAGCCGAGTACCAGCACGATTCCGAAGTAGGCTTTGAGTTCCGTGCTGCGCCACACGCTGCCCCAGCGTCCGACCAGGCACTTGTGCTGAAGGGTGAAGTCCAGCCCCCCCAGCAGCATGAAGACGATGCAGACCCACTCGAAGTAGGCACTCCCATACGCGCCAAGGCTGCTGTTGCGGTTGGAGAACCCTGCTGTGGCCACCGAACTGGTGGCATGGATGAAGGCATCGAAGAGCGGCATGCCTCCGGCGCAGAGCAGCACGATCTGGACAAGGTGGAGTCCGACGTAAATCCCCCAGAGCCAGCGGATGGCCTCCCGCACTCGCGGCACCAAGCGCCGCCCCCCCACGCTTTGTCCCGGTGCGGCTTCCGCCTGAAACAGCCGCAGCCCCCCGGAGCCAATTCCGGCGAAGAGCGTGAGGTACAGCACCACCACGCCCATGCCTCCGACGAAGTGCGTGAGCGTGCGCCAGAGCAGCAGCCCGTGGGGCAGCGCCTCGATGTCCGTGAGAACGGTTGCACCTGTGGTGGTGTAGCCGGACATGACCTCGAAGAACGCCTCCGTGAACGAAGGAATCGAACCGTGCCAGACGAAGGGGAGCGTGGAGATGACGTTGATCACGAGCCAGCAGAAGGCGACCAGCACGAAGCCCTCCTTGGCCTTGAGTTCCTCCAGCCGATGATGCTTGCGGAAGCCAAACCAGAGGGCCAGCCCGATGCCCGCGCTCAGCCCAATGGTGAGCAGCAGCGCGTACCAGTCCGACTCGCTGTAGAGAACGCTGCAACCCAGCGGAACAAGCAACAGTCCGGCAATGGCCAGCAGCACCCCTCCGGTCAGATGCAGCAGGGTGGGCAGGTGCATGGAGAAAAGGGTTGGGACGCGAAGCCTGCGCGAGGCTTCAGGCGGGCGGCGCTCCGGTTTCGGGATCGAGCCGCAGCAAGCCCTGAATGAAATGCTTGACCAGCTCCGGCTCGTCCAGCGACTCCAGCAGGTGCGGCATGGGGGTGCCGTCGCCTTCCGGGGGCGTCTGGATGCCGATGAGGTGCCCCAGCTGCGCCTCGACCTGCGGCGTGATGTGCTTGCGGACTTCCGGGGAGGCGATCAGAATCACCGGGATGTGCGGCATCTTGGTGCGGTTGCGCCCCCGCAAAAACGCCAGCACCTTCTTCATCGGCAAATGCTCCGGGTGGAGGTCGAGGACGTACAGCGTGAAGCCCAAGTCCGGGATGTCCTGCGGCAAGGGCAGTTCCGTGAGCTGTTGCAGCCCCGCGTCTTCGGAGAACGGCGCGAGCAGGTGCTTGGTGGGCAGCTTGGGATTGTGCGACACCACGCAAACCTGCATGTTGCGCAACACCTGCTCCGGACGCTCCCCCGTGCGCTCGGCCTCCAGCTTGAGGAAGTTGAACGCCTTGGTGTTGTTCTGCAACTGCTGCCAGCGAATCGCACAGCCCAGCGCCGTGGTTTCCACCAACGCCGTGCGTTGCTCCACCAGCGGGGCCATCCATGAGTCACCCCCCTCGCCGGTTTCGGCATCCACCGAGGCGTTGTGCTGCTCCTGAAGCTCCTGCTGGAGGTTCGCCATCTCCTCCTCAATCTGGAAGAGCCGATAGTGCTTGCCCTTCTTGACCCCCATCATGCGGGAAACCGTGGTGAGGTCGTCGTGGGAAATGATCTTCCGCGTCACCAGGCCCAGTTCCCGGCGTTCCTCTCCGCGCTCGCTACCGGACGCATCGCCAAGGATGCTCTGGATCAACTCGTTCGGGTGGGTGCCAATCACGTCGTGCAGGTTCCGGGAGGTCAGGATGATGTCCTCCGGTTCCACAATTGTCTCCTCCTCCCCCTCAGAAGCTGGGGCGAGCCGGAGCTTGACGTTGAGTGTGCCGTTGGTCTCCACGTTCCACGCATTGACCAACACCACCTCGTACTGCTGAAACTCCGGATCGTCGCGCATGAACTGCTGGTACGCACGAGGCCCGTTCAATTCCGGGTGCTGCTGCTTGAATTCGTTGAAATGCTGGAACAGCTCGATGGACCCCATCGTGTGGATTTTGACGCGGGGGAAGCGGTGCTGAACCAGAAAGTCCACCAAGTGACTGCGGAAGTCGTCCACGATGAGGTAGCGTGTCAGTCCGCGCATGATGCCCCCAAACTGCGTGCCGCTGTGAACCTGCTTGGTCGCTTCAAGCAGCACGATTTCCAGCAGGGAAAAATAGGCCTCGTCGTAGCCCGTGAGCCGGAGGTCGAGTGCCTTCACCTGCATCTCGTTCGCACTGCGCTCCTGCACGAGCTTCCAGTAGGCGCTGTAGTTGTCGCTCAACGACTGGAAGCCGGGGCTTTCCTGACGCTCGCGGATTTCGTCCTGCAAGGCGAGGAAGCGCCCCTCCAGCGTGTTGCGGATGTCGAACGGACGTGACGGGGCGGCAGGCAGCCGGGCGGGCAGTTCGTTGTCCACCTTGAAGATGCGCCGCGTGATGCGCTGCACCTCCCGGACGTCCCGGAAGCTTTCGGGGAACCCGCAATGCACCAGCAGGAAGAACTCGTACTCGCGCAGCATCTCCGGGCGCAGCTCGGTCTGCTGGATCACCGTCACCTGCTTCAGCTTCCACTCGTCCAGCCGACGCTCAATGCGCTTGGCGTCCGTTTCGTACAGCCCCGGATGCACGATCACCAGCAGGCGGAACTCAACCTGAAGCTGCTGGAGCGCGTTGATGTCGCGCTGCATGTCGTGGGCGCGCACCAAGTCCTCCAGCTTCTGGGTCGTGTGGGTGCCGTTGAGGTAGGCCCGGATGGTTTGCGGCGCAGTGAACTGCTGCGTGACCAACTCCAGCATCCGGCCCTTCTTGCCGATCCCCGTGGTTTCGCGGGTGATGTCCGTCCACTGCTGAAAGCGCGGATCCTTCTTGAGTTGGAAATGCGGATGCTTGGTGACGGCGACGATGATGCTCTCCGGGTTGTCGGCCCGGTACTGCTGGAGAATCTTGGTGGACCGCTGGATGAAGCCGCTGCGGTCCAGCGGGGTCACCCAGTGCGGCACCGTCATGCTGAGGAAGATGAGGTCCGCGTAGCGGTACGGCTTCTCCTGCATCTCCTCGGCGCGGACCAGCACCGGCTGAATGCCCAGTCGGCTCCAGATCAGCGACTCGTCGGCAAAAAACGCCTCGATCGGCTCCAGTTCCCGGCGCAGGGCGCGCTCCAGGTTCTCCACGTCCACCGTGTTGTGCCCCAGTGTCCACGCCTCGCTCTTCTCCTTGGGAAACTGGATTTCGGCCAGCAGATAAACAAACTGGACCTCAATCCCCGATTTCCCCTTGCGCCACGCTTGGATGCGGCGAGAGTCGATCAGCTTTACCAGTTCCGGAGAAAGGGCAGGAGCAGCCCCTCCCTTGGCAGCAGGAGCAGACGGAGCAGTGGCCATGAAGTCTTGGGTGTGAGTCTGTTGAAAAACCAAGGTTAATCAGTGAATCCTAACAAACGGCTTGCAAACATGCGACCCATTTTCCAACTTGGCGGATACGGTTTGGCTTGCGAGCGTGTGGGTTCCTGTGGAAACCTGCCTGCACGACAACCTTGAACCCAACAAAATTTACCACCATGACCGCCACAATCGCAAACCGTCTTGAGCAGTTCCGGCAGGGACTGGCAAGCCAGCAACTGGATGCGTGGCTCGTCTCCACCTCCGATGAACACCTCAACGAATACGTCCCGGAACACAACCAGCGTCTGGCGGCGCTGACCGGCTTCACCGGCTCGATGGGCACTGCCGTGATCCTACGGGAAGGCCGTCCGCAGCTTTTTGTGGACTCGCGCTACCACTTGCAGGCCGAGCAGTCCTGCGGGGCACTCTTCGACATCCAGAAGCAGGGTCTTTCCGGAGTGCTGGACCCGCACGAGTGGCTGGCGGAGCAACCCGGAAGCCTGCGCATGGGCACCGATCCGTTTGTCACCGCACCGCGCACCTGGAAGCGTTTCACGAAGGCATTGTCCGGCACCGCGCACACGTTGCTCGCCGCGCATCCCAGCCCCGCCGATCCGCTCTGGACGGATCGCCCCGCCCCGCTTTGCAATCCCATCTACCCGCTGGGCGAGGAGTTCACGGGCAAGGCCACCGCCCAAAAGCTGGAGGAATTGCGCACTGCAATGCAGGAGGCCGGCACAGACGCACTCGTCCTCACGTTGCTTGACGAAATCGCGTGGCTCGCCAACCTCCGGGGCAGCGACGTCGCCCACAACCCGGTGTTTGAGGCGTATGCGGTGATCACGGCCAGCGAGGCGACCTGCTTCTGCCACCATCCCGACAGCGGCCTGCACAACGAACGCCCGGAATGGAAATTCCGGCCCTATGCGGATTACCTCGGTTTCATCAAGGAACTCGCCCAGCGCGAAAGCTTGAAGGTCTGGCTCGATCCCTCCGGGACGACGATGGGCACGCGGCAGGTGTTTTCCGACAAGCAGGTCCATGCCGCCCAAAATCCGGTGGTGCTGGCGAAGGCGCTCAAAAACCCCGTTGAACTCGAATGCAGCCGCACCGCGCACCGTCGCGCAGGCTCGGCGCTGGTCCGGAGCTTTGTGAAACTGCGCAACGCGCTGAAGTCCGGCACTGCCGTCAGCGAGCGGCAGTATTCGGACTGGCTGCGCGAGGAATACAGCCAAGAGGAAGGCTTTGCCGACCTCAGCTTCACGACCATCGCCGGAGCCGGAGCCAACGGTGCAATCGTGCATTACAGCAACCCGAGTCCAGAAAAACGGCTGGAGTCCGGCGAGATGCTGCTCGTGGATTCCGGCATCCAGTGCGCTGGAGCCACCACCGATGCCACCCGCACCCTCGCGATCAGCAGTGCCAGCGACTTGCAGCGGCAACGCTACACACGGGTGTTGCAAGCACACATCCGGCTGTCCCAACAGGTGTTTCCAGAAGGCACCGCCGGAGCCGCGCTGGACGCGATCACCCGCTCCAGCCTCTGGAACGACGGGCTGGACTTCGGGCACGGCACCGGACACGGCGTGGGCGCGTTTCTCGGCGTTCACGAAGGGCCGCAGCGCATCGCGCCCGTCTCCCACGATGTCCCGCTCCAAGAGGGCATGATCGTCTCTAACGAACCGGGTGTTTACGAAGCGGGCTGGGGCGGCATCCGCATCGAGAACCTCTGTGTGGTCGTCAAAGCGGAAGGCTGCCCCCCGCATCCGGGCGGCAAGGACTGGCTGCAACTCGAAACACTCACGCTAGTGCCCTACGATCCTGAGCTGGTGGACCGTGGCCTGCTCAACTCGGATGAGCGGGACTGGCTGGACCGCTACCAAGCGCGAGTCCTGCGGGAAATCGGCCCGCTCTTGCCCGATGCCGCCCACCAACGCTGGCTGGAACAAGCCTGCGCCGCCTAAAAACGCGGCGGCTCAACACGTTTGCAAGGAATGCCGGGGCCTGTTTTCAGACTCCGTTTCAAGCACTTGTGCCGATTTTTTTCAGACTCCGTTTCAAGCACTTGTGCCGAGTTGCTTGATTTCTAAGGAAAAAGTTTGAAATGGTTTTTTTCGCCGTTATAGTAGTTTGTCGTCCGCAGAGAACCCCTGCGGACCAAGGGAGGTTTTTCGGGGCCTCGGTGTTTCTTGCCTTCCGGCCCTTCCCGGTTTCGTCCGGGTTGCTCCCGCACTTCTCGTCACTCCAAAATCAGTACGCCACCACATGGTGAAAGTTGATATTATCCGGGCGGTCCAATTGCAGATGCAGATTCAGTTTGGAGAAGCTGAACTGCTCGTCAATCAGGTTTTGGACTTGGTGAAGAACTCACTGGAAAATGGGGAGGACGTGCTGATCACCGGGCTGGGGCGGTTTGAGTTGCGCGACAAGAAGGCGCGTCCGGGACGTGATCCCAAATCCAAGCAGGACCATGAAATCTCGGAACGCCGCGTCGTCACCTTCCACCCCTCAAAACTCTGGCGGGATGAGTTGAACGGCAAGGCATGACTTCCGTTCCCTCCTTGGGTTCCGCCCCCAAGGCCGTCTGCTTCGACCTCGACGGCACCCTGCTCGACAGTCTTGACGACCTCGCCGACAGCATGAACGCCGCGCTTCGGGAGTTTGGGCATCCGGAGCATCCCACCCGCGACTACCGCTACTTTGTCGGCGAGGGCGCACGGTTGCTCGTCCAGCGCACGCTTCCCGAAGGCCACTGCGATCCCGAAACTATCGAGGCGGTGTTTCAGCGCTATCAGTCCATCTACCACGCCAACTGGAACAACAAGACCCGTCCGTATTCCGGCATCCCGGAACTGCTCGACACCCTGCAAGCTCGCGGCTTGTCCCTCACGGTGCTGTCCAACAAGCCCCACGCCTCAACGGTCAAGTGCGTGGCCGAAATGCTGGGCCGCTGGAAGTTTGAGGTGATTCTGGGCCAGCGGGAGGCCGTGCCGCGCAAGCCCGATCCAGCAGGTGTCCTTGAAATCGCGGAAACCCTGCAACTTGCGCCCGGCGATTTGCTCTATCTGGGTGACACCGCTGTGGACATGCAAACCGCCTCCTCGGCGGGTTGCATCGCGGTTGGGGTGCTTTGGGGGTTCCGGGAGGCCGAGGAACTCTGGGAAAACGGGGCGCAGCACCTGATCGAAACGCCACTGGAACTGCTGGAACTGCTCCCGCCCTCCGGCGGTTGACATGCCCGTGCAATCGGTCTAGACTGATGGGGCTTCGTTAGGGGTGGTGACTCGTCACCTGAGAGAGTCCCTTCGAACCTGATCTGGATAATGCCAGCGCAGGAAAACGAGCTTTTCTCGCCAAGAGCCGATCACCTCGGCTCCGTCCTCCACGAAGCCTAATCCGAAACTGATGCCCGGCATCGTCATCCGTGGAGTGTTCCCATGTCCCAACCCAAGTTCGCCCGCCTGCTGATCGGCGCGGTTTTCACACTGTTCGTCACCGCTCCGGCGTTTGCCCAAGCCCCGGACCTCGTGGTCTATACCTACGATTCCTTCAACAGCGAGTGGGGGCCGGGGCCGGTCGTTTTCAAGAGCTTCGAGACGCACTGCGGTTGCACCGTCAAGGTGGTCGCCCCCGGAGATTCCGGGAGCATCCTCAGCCGCACCATTCTGGAAAAGGCCAACCCCAAGGCCGACATCCTGCTGGGGGTCAACGACAGCGAAGCCTACCGCTCCTTCCAGCATGACCTCTGGATGCCGTACCGCTCGCCCAACCTCAAGCATGTCGCCCCGGAGCTTCAGTTGGATCCGCAGCACCGCGTCACTCCCTTTGACCACGGCTACATCGCCTTCGTCTATGATTCCGAGACGCTGCCGAATCCCCCGCAAGGCCTCGAAGCCCTCACCGACCCGTCGCTCAAGGGCAAGATCGTCATCGAAAGTCCCAAGACCTCCTCGCCCGGACTCTCCTTTTTGCACTGGACGATTGCAGCCTATGGCGAAGAGGGCTACCTCGACTACTGGAACCGCCTCAAGCCCAACCTGCTCACGATCACCGATGGCTGGTCGGCGGCTTACGGCATGTTCACGAAAGGCGAGGTGCCGATCGTGCTGAGCTACGTCACCAGCCCCGCTTATCACTTGGAGTACGAAAAGACGGAGCGTTACAAGACCGTGCTGTTCACGGAGGGCATGTACCGTCAGATCGAGTTCGCAGGCATCCTCAAGGGAGCCAAGCATCCGGAGCGCGCCCGGCAGTTCATTGACTTCATGCTGACCGCCGGGTTTCAGGATGCGATTCCCCTGACGAACTGGATGTTCCCGGCGGCTCCGCACAGTCCGCTGCCGGATTCCTTCCGCATCGTGCCCAAGCCGGAGAAGAACCTCACGCTCGACGGCGGGCGCATCGAAGCCAAGAACGCCGATTGGTTGCGGGCGTGGTCCCGCACGATGAGCAACTGACCCCGCCATGACTCTGCGACGCTGGGCGGTTTGGGGGCTGGGCGGCTTGGCCCTCTCTGCCTTCGTCGTTGGCTTCTACGGGCCGATCCTGCATTTTCTGGTCGGCCCCAATCCGCTCAAACCCGAAACGCCTGCCCTGAGCTGGCCGGTTCTCCACGAGGTGCTGTCCGATTCGTGGATTCTCGGAATTCTCGGATTTTCGCTGTTTCAGGCGTTTTTGAGCACGGTGCTTTCCATCCTCGTCGCGCTTCCGGGCGCGTGGGTCTTGTCCCGCTACGACTTCCCTGCACGCCGCTGGTTCGAGCATCTCACCTTCCTGCCGTTCCTGCTGCCCACGATTCTGGTGGTGCTGGCGATGGTGCTGTTCTTCGGCAACCGGGGCTGGCTCAACCAAGCTCTCGGCTGGCTCGGATTCCCGCAGGTTCAGTTCCTCTACTCGCTCTCCGGCATCCTCATCGCCCACGTTTTCTTCAATGTTCCGCTCGCGCTCAAGCTCATCTCGGCGGCATGGATGCGGCTTTCCGGGCAGTACGAAGATGCCGCGCAAATGCTGGGTGCCGCTCCGTGGAGACGCTTCCGAACTCTGCTGGTTCCGTTGTTGCTGCCCTCGATCCTCTCAGCCTTTGCGGCGATTTTCCTGCTCTGCCTCAACAGCTTTGCCGTCCTGCTTGTGCTGGGCGGCGGTCCCAAGCACACCACGCTGGAGGTGCTGATCTACCAGCTCGCCCGCATCGAACTCGACCTCCCCCGCGCCGCCGCGCTCGCGCTGTTGCAATCCGGACTCGCCATCGTGCTACTCGCGCTGCTCTTGCAACTGCGTCCGCCTGCACCCAAGCAACGCCCCCCGGTTTTGCGGAGGCTTGGCACCGACCTCCAAGGCAAACGCCCGGAGGCGTGGTTCGCACTGGCCGTCCTGCTGGCACTCACCACGTTTGCGTTGGGGCCGCTACTCGCCGTGCTGGTGGATTCCATGCGTGTCTTCAGGCATGGACAGTGGCACTTCTCCCTGCAAGCCTACCTCGACCTTTTCGGCTTGCGGGGCAACACGCGCTTTCTGGACTCGATGCAGAACTCCTTCGGCATCGCCTTGGGCGGGGCCACGCTCGCCGCTCTGCTAGGGTGCGGAACCTTGCTACTGATCCTCAACAGTTCCAAGTGCGTCCGGCCTGTGCTGGAAGGTGCGTTTTTGCTTCCGGTGGCGCTCTCGACCGTGGTGTTCGGAATTGCGTGGTTTCATTTGTATCAGCGTCTTCCGGAAGGCCAAGTTCCGCTCGTCTGGGTGATCGTGGCCATGCACGGGCTGCTGGTGTGCCCGTACTGGCTGCGCATCATGCTCCCTGCAGCGGAGTCGGTTCCAAGACAGTGGCTTCAGGTTTCCCGGATGCTGGGGCATTCGACCGGAACGTTTTTGCGGGTGGTCTTGCTGCCGTGGCTGCGGCCCTCCCTCGCCACCGCGTTCTTTTTCGCGTTCACGCTTTCGCTGGGAGAACTCAACGCGATCCTGATGATTGCGGACGACACGGTGCAAACCCTGCCGCTGGAGATTTACTCCGCGCTGGGCGGCTATCGCTTTGCCCGCGCCTCGGCGATTGGCGTGGTGCTGTTACTGGCCTCATTGCTGCTGCTGCTGCTGCTCAACCTTGGCACTCAAGGCAGAGGCGACCGCACGTTCCGAAAAAGAAGCTGACAACCCTCCGAGATTTCTGATATTCTAATAAGTCGCACTTGTCGAAACCAAACGTGTTGCACGGGGAGGTCATGAAAGAGGCGGAAAATTTGGAGCAGTCTTCTGAGCGTCAGCGCGAAGTTGAGAGCAGCTTGGAAGAAGCCATCCTTGAGTACGCCATTGGTGCGTTTCCCTACGCCGAAGCCCTGGAACTCGTCCCCGGCTGTCGTCCAGATTCCATCCGCGACACCCTCTTTGAGATGATTGACGAGGGCACGGTCAAGGTGGGGTTCTATTACGAGGAAATGCAGGAGAACCTCACGCTCCTCTACTTCCTCTGCGTGGACGGCGACACCCACATCGTCCTTGGACTCGACCCCAACCATGTGCAGGTCAGCATCACCGCCGACACCAACGGCATCTTCCGACTCGACGATGAGCAGTACCTCAGCATCCTGCAAGTGCCGCTCAACTGACCCTCTCCAGTTTCTGACCCTTTCGTGACCCAAAATCTCCTGTCTCCGCTCGCACTCATTGGCATGTCCGGAGCCGGGAAGTCCTACTGGTCCCACAAGCTCGAAACGCTTGGCTACCAGCGCATCGGCTGCGACGACCGCATTGCCGAACGACTGCAAGCGCAGTTGGATGCGTCTGGAAGCTCCACCCGCCGCATGGCCGACTGGATGGGGTTGCCCTTCGATCCCGGATATGCGGAAGCCGAGCGACAGTACATGGACTGCGAGGTGGCGGTGACGGAGGAGCTTTGCGAACATCTGGAGCACACTCCCGCAGAGCAGCCCGTGGTCATTGACACGACGGGCAGCGTGGTGTACGTCGGCGACGCCCTGCTCCGCCGCCTCAAGTCGCTGGCCACGCTGGTGTACCTCAGCACCCCTCCGGAATCCTCGGAGCAGCTTTACGAAACCTTCCTGAACGATCCCAAGCCGATGATCTGGCAGGGGCGCTTCAGCCCGCATGCCGGAGAGAGCAACGAAGCAACCTTGGCCCGCAGCCTCCCGGAACTGCTGGAGTCGCGCCGTCGGGATTACTCCGCACTCGCCGACCGTCACCTTGACTCCCAGACGCTGCGCCGTCCCGGATTGGAGGCGCAGGATTTTTTGCGCTTGCTGTCCGCCCAAGCCCCGATGTGACGGCGGATTCGCTTTCCTCTTGAAAGCCAAGCATTGCCGGATATGATGCTCATTGCGGCTTGACCGTCGAGCGGTTCATGCTATGCTTTTTAATTTTGATTTCAACCCAAGCTAAGGAAGAATGATGGACCTCATTTCGATTGACGGATGGTATTTGTTGCTGCGCTGGATTCACTTGCTGGCAGGCATCACCTGGATCGGCCTCTTGTACTACTTCAACTTCGT
Organism: uncultured Pseudomonadota bacterium; assembly: GCA_964597275.1. Lineage (GTDB taxonomy): Bacteria > SAR324 > SAR324 > SAR324 > NAC60-12 > UBA8110. The sequence continues at coordinate 30,110 of CAZQXS010000030.1, forward strand.
GCAGGGAGAGTGGTTCAAGGAAACCGAGGCGAGCGCAAAATCCGCCGCCTTCCAGAAGCTGGTGCCCCGCGCCTTGTGGTGGTTCCGTTGGGGGGCGATGTTCACCTTCCTTGCAGGTGCCCTGACCTTGCTGACCAAAGGCCATCAAGCCGGATGGGAAATCTACTCGACTTCCTGGGGAATCTTCATCCTGACCGGAAGCGTCCTCGGCACCTTGATGTTCTTGAACGTCTGGCTGATCATCTGGCCCAAGCAGCAGGTACTCATTGCCTCGGCCAATCAAGTCGCAGAAGGCGGAGAGGCGTTGCCGGATGTCGCTGAATGCACGGCAAAAGCGGGTTTGGCTTCCAGGACCAACACCCTGTTTTCCGTTCCCATGTTGCTCTTCATGGCCAGTGCGAGCCACCTGCCGATGAGCGTCACCGAAGAGACCAACTTCACGGGGATGTTCTGGGTGCTGGCAATCATCATTGGTGCAATCGAGGCCAACGCGATTGCCGGAAAGCCGGGACCGATGGCCTCCGTCAAAGGCGTGATTACTTCAAGTGTCGTCTTGACCGTGGTCCTCTACGGAGCAATCGGCATCCTCGCCTAAATTTTACGTTGGTGAATCCGGAGGTCCACTGGCTTCCGGGTTCACCCCCCAACTCCTGCCGGCTTCGCAGATAAATCGCGGATTGCTCTCCCATCCGTTCGTGTTCAACTTGCGTCTCCTTTCTCACGTCTTCCTCTGCTTTTTGCTGGCCCTCGCCCTTGGGTTCTCAGGGTGTGAGAAACCGGACAAAAATCCGGAAGCGTCCCCAACCCCACAGGCCACCGAGAAAGCCGCAGCCGCTCAATCAGACCAAGTGGACCGTGCCAAACAGGGCAAGTCCCTCTACTTCGCCAACTGCATCGCCTGCCACAACACCGACCCCAGCAAGGACGGCAGCGTGGGACCTGCCATTTCCGGTTCCTCCGAGGAACTCCTGACCCTCAAGGTCACTCAGGGCACCTATCCAGAAGGGTATCATCCCAAGCGGACCACCAAGCTGATGCCGCCCCTGCCCAACCTCAAGGCAGACCTCCCCTCCCTGTACTCCTTTTTGAACCCATAACCGTTGGGACAACCTTCGTCTCACCGTGTCACACTTCGGCATTTCCGATCTCTCCAAATCTCCCTGCTGAATTTCCGGCGGGTCTCTGCTATCCTAATCCTTCCAAAAACGCTCCACTGGTGAATGCGCCCATGTCCGTTTTTCAGCTTCCTGCGGACCTCCCGTTGTTTCCGACTCCGGACGATGCCGAACCCGATGGGTTGCTGGCGGTGGGCGGGGATCTTTCCCCACAGCGGCTGCTGGCGGCGTATCGGCGTGGCATCTTCCCGTGGTACGAGGACGGCCAGCCGATCTTGTGGTGGAGTCCGGACCCCCGGCTGGTGCTGTTTCCAGAGGAGTTCCACGTCTCGCGGCGCTTGCACCGGACTCTGCGGCAGGGGGTTTTTGCGGTGCGGTTCGACACCGCCTTTGCCGAGGTCATCCGCAACTGCGCGGAAATTCGGACGAGTGCGGGGCAAGGGACGTGGATCACACAGGAGATGCAGGACGCCTACATCCGACTGCACGAACTCGGCTTTGCCCACTCTGTGGAAACGTGGCAGGACGGGGAGTTGGTGGGAGGCGTTTACGGAATTGCGCTGGGCCGCTGCTTTTTCGGCGAGTCCATGTTCAGCCGCCGCAGCAACGCCTCCAAGGTCGCGCTGGCGGTGTTGTCGGAACGCGCCCCTGAATTGGAACTGGAACTGATGGATTGCCAAATGACCACGCAGCATCTGCTCAGCCTTGGTGCTCGGGAATTGCCGCGTCACGATTTTCTGGAACTCGTCCGGGAGGGGTTGCGCTTTCCCACTCGGCGCGGGCCTTGGAGTTAGCCCCACACCCACAATGGCCGTTCGACCTCGCCGCACCCTGCACTTCCAGCTCACCATCCCTGCCGCCCTCTCGCTGGTGGGGCTGGCGACGTTTTGCCTCGCGGTGATCTTCTACATAGGGTTGGTCACGGGCAAAAGCCTGCGGGTGCCCCAAGCCCCCGTCGCGCAGGCTCCACCGAGTGCCGAGGGCGACTCCGCACAAAAACCGCTCACCGAGGAAGAGCTTTCGTTCTACAACCTTGGCGAGAAGAAATCGGACGACCTCGACCTCGACCTCAAGAAGCTCAACGAACTCCGCGAGAAAACCGACACCCTCGCGACGGAACAATCCACCCCGGCCACGACACCGGAAGCCCCCCAAGCTCCCAAAAAACCAGCCGCGACGGTCGCCCAGCCCAGTTCCCCCCAATCCGCCCAGCCGCAGGCGCGCTACACGATTCAGGTGTTCTCCTCGCGTAAGCGGGCCAACGCCGAAGAGGTTTCCGCGCAACTCAAGCGCAACGGCTTTCCGGAAGCCTACATTGACCGCTACGAATCGGCGGACAAGCGAGTGCTGTATCGCGTGAGGGTGGGCAAGACTGATCGTGCGAAGGCGGAATCGAAGGCTCTGCGGCTCCGGCAGCTTGACTTCATCGAAGCTGTCCAGATCACGCGAATCTGACCCGAATGTCCGAATACCTCAACAGCACCAACACCCCGTTCTACGCGGTGGCGACGGCGTTGCCGCTGCTGATTTGCTACGAGGTGCTGGTGGTGATCACGCAAACCCCGTATTGGGCGATCCGGAACGCGGCGGATGTCTGGATGCGTACCTTTCTGCTCGCGTTTGAACTCAAGCCGCAGCATCTCAGTTTTCTGATGATCGGCGTGCTGATCGTTGCCCTGCCGTTTGCCAAACGCTTCTCGCAAGGGGTGGAACTGCGCCCACGCTATTTTGCGATGATCCTTGGGGAGTCCCTGATCTACAGCATTGTGCTGGGCATCGTCCTGCGGCTGGTCCTCAGCAACCTGCTACTGGCCATTGGCGGCAGTGACCTCGGCCTCTTGCAAAACCTCGCGCTCTCGATTGGCGCGGGCTTGTTTGAGGAATTCTTCTTTCGGGTGCTGCTGCTGGGGGTCTTGTTCTGGTTTGCCAAACAACTCATTCCCAGCAAGAACCTCGGCGGTGTCCTCTCGATCCTGCTGGCGGCGTTCCTCTTCTCCGGAAGTCACTACATCGGCAACATGGCAGACAATTTTACATGGTACAGCTTCCTCTATCGCTGGCTGGCGGGGGTGGCCTTCACGGCACTCTACTACTATCGGGGCTTTGCCGTCACCTCCTGCACCCATGCGCTTTATGACATCCGGGTGTTGCTGTGAACAATTGGTTGCTGATTGCTGGTTT
>CAZQXS010000031.1:0-33204 GCA_964597275.1 uncultured Pseudomonadota bacterium
CCCAGTGCTTCCGAGGTCCGTTCACCTGCCGTTTTCTCGGTGAGTGGACTTGCATACAAGGAGTACCGGACTTCCACAACCTTAAAATGACGAGATGGAGCCGTTCACGCTCACCCCTGAAAAAGCACGGAAAAACGACTTTTCGTGTTGGGACTAGTGTTGGAACTAAGAAGAAAAGACCTGAGAGAGAACCTCAAAAATAACTGTAAGTGATTGATACTGCTTGGTTGCGGGGGCCGGATTCGAACCAGCGACCTTCGGGTTATGAGCCCGACGAGCTACCTGACTGCTCCACCCCGCGATCAGAAGGGATTGGTGGAAGATTGGCTTGGAGCGGGAAACCGGGCTCGAACCGGCGACCCTCAGCTTGGAAGGCTGATGCTCTACCAACTGAGCTACTCCCGCGCCAAGAGTAATAGTGTAGGGAGTCCCGGCGGGGAAGTCAACCGACTTTTCGGGGCGAGGGTGATCCCGGACTTGCCGTGGACCGCGCAGTCGCGTAACGTGGTCGGGAGACTGTGACGATGCCCAATCGAAGCCCAAACGCCCCGCTGCTTGACCATGCCGCCGACACCGTGCGGCAGCAACACGCGCCCCTCGCCGAGCGCATGCGTCCCCGGACCCTGGCGGAGTTTGTGGGGCAGGATCATGTTTTGGCCCCCGGACGGCTGCTGCGGCGGGCGATTGAGGCGGACCAGATTTCCAGCGTGATCTTTTCCGGGCCTCCCGGAAGCGGCAAAACCACCCTTGCCCGCATCATTGCGCAGACGACGCGCTCCGACTTCCTTTCGATCAACGCGGTGCTTGCCGGAATCAACGACATCCGGCAGTGCGTGGAGCAGGCACAGGAGGCCTGGCGCACCCGCCAGATCCGCACCCTGCTGTTCATTGACGAGGTTCACCGCTTCAACAAGGCGCAGCAGGACGCACTGCTCCCGCATGTCGAAAACGGCACGCTCGTGCTGATCGGGGCAACCACCGAGAATCCCTACTTCGAGGTCAACAAGGCGTTGCTGAGCCGCTCCCGGATTTTCCAGTTGCGCGCTCTGGAGGCCGAGGACATTGAGTTGGTTCTGGAGCAAGCCCTGAACGATTCCGAGCGCGGACTTGGAACGCATCGAGTCGAATTGGCTTCCGAGGCCCGCACCCATCTGGCCCAAGTTGCTTCCGGGGATGCCCGCTCGGCCCTCAACGCGCTGGAACTTGCGGTGCAGACCACCCCCCCGGATTCGGACGGCAGGGTGGCCGTCACGCTGGAAGTGGCGGAGGAGTCCATCCAGCAGCGGGCGGTGCTTTACGACAAGGACGGGGATGCGCATTTCGACACGGCCTCTGCCTTCATCAAGGCCATGCGCGGCTCCGACCCGGATGCCGCACTTTACTGGATGGCCAAGATGGTGCTGGGCGGCGAGGAACCGCGCTTCCTGTTTCGCAGGATGACGATTTTTGCGGCGGAGGACGTGGGGCTGGCGGATCCCCAAGCGCTTTCGGTGGTGACTGCGGCGGCACAGGCGTTCGATTATGTGGGAATGCCGGAGGGCCGCTTTCACTTGGCGGAGGCCTGCCTGTACCTCAGCACGGCGCCCAAGAGCAACAGCGCCTTCGCGTTTTTTGACGCGCTCCGCACCGTGGAGTCCGAACCGAAGGACGAAGTGCCGAACCCCATCAAGGACGCGAGCCGGGACAAGGAGGGCTTTGGGCACGGCGAGGGCTACCTCTACCCCCACGCCTACCGGGACCACTGGGTGGCGCAGCAGTACCTGCCGGACGCCTTGCAGGGGCGGGTGTTCTACCAGCCGTCCGATCAGGGTTACGAGCGAGGACTGAAAACGGAAGTGCTGCGTCGGCGCGAGGCGATGGTGGCCTCCCTGCTGGAAGCCGAAGCCGAATCGGAGCGCCCGGATTGGGAAGAGCGCACTTACGACACCAGCACGGAGGTGTTGTCGCAAATCCGCACCGACCTGTTTGCCAGCGCCCAACTTGAGCGCCACTCCCTCACGCTGGTGCTGGAACCCAGTTCCGGGTTGCTCACGCCCGAAGCCCGACGGTGCATTCCCGACGAAGGAGTTCACGTTTGGCTGCCGCCGGGGGCCAACCGCGCACTTTGGATCGGACCCCACCCCGAACCTCAGCTTCCAGAATGCGCTTGGCACGAGGGGAGCCTGCCGGACACCGCCCAGCGGTTGCTGGCCTCCGGAATCCGCTTTGAGCGCGTGCTGGGCTGGTTTCCCTCGGAAGTGACCCCGCCTTTGCCGGAACAGCTTTCCCCCTTGGCGGGCCTGCTCACGCGAGGCGGGCGGCTTGTCCTCGCGGCTTCTTTGTCCAGCAAAGCCCCCCGGCTCTCCAGCCTCTTGCCGGAAGGCTCACTTGCGGCTCCAACCCGGCAGTTGCTCTCTGAGGCCGAAGCGCAAATCTACCTTCCGCTGCAAGCAAAGGAGGCTGCCTATTGCAAGAATGACCTTGAAGAAAAGCTGCAGTCGGGGTATTCCATTGGGGTTGGCGATGAAAAAACCTACTCCACTCGACTGCACCTGTCCGCAGCCCGGATTCGGGAATGGCTTGAGCCTCGTGAGGACACGGGGTATTTTGGACAGTTAAGGGCGATGCTGGATGCCGCCCCTTTTGCGGAGGTCGCCCAAGCCTTCCGGCAGCATGCGCCCAAACAGTCGCACCGCTGGACCCGGACGGTTTTTCATTGCGTGGTGGAGCGCCTATGACCCGGAGTGTTGCGAGTGGGCTGGGGATTGCACTACTGATCCTTGGAGGATGCGCCCAACCGCTTGAGGAAGTGTTTTACCAAGAAGGGAACCTCAGCGAATTCCAAGCCAAGGCCGTCAAGCGCTGCCACGGAGAATTTGAGGTGGTCGCGACCCAGCGGTTCGGCCCCTACGAACGTGCGCAGCTTCTTTGCAAATCTGGACACTAAACCCTTGAACACGCAGTCACTCACAACTCAAACCGTTTCTTGCCAATCAGACAGGGAGGTCGGATGACTCAGGCAACAAAAATCCTCATTCTGCTTTTGGGCGCGATCTTGATGCTGGCGGGCACCCCCGTCTTCGGTCAGGAAGCGACGGCTCAAAACGGGAACAACCCGCAAGCGGTGCAGCCCAAGCGGCTGACGGACGAGGAAATCACCCGCAACGCATGGCTGTTGGCGTGGATGCTGGCCCGGAAGAACAGCAAGTCTCCGCCAGCCGGAAGGATTGACTACAAGCTGCTGCAAGGCAAGGTGAAGTACGGCAACTTCGCACAACTCCAGCCTCCGACCGCAGCAAACGCGCCAGCGGCACCCACCCAATAGCCGGCGGTCGGCTCAGTCTTCGATCGGCTGCACCACAAACAGCAAATCTCCTGCGCTCACAGTTTGCTTGTCCTCCGCGAGGATGCGGGAGACACGGTACTGGCAGGTGTCGGGATAAAGCCCCCCTCCCGCCGCACTCCTGAAGGAGCGCAGTTTCAATTCTGAAAACACCTTCATGGACTCCAGTAGGCAGAGCGTCTGGTTGACGTCCACCACGCTCCCCTCCATCACCAGCACGTCCTCTTCCGGAGAGACGGAGCGGTAGAACCCGCCCATCTGCGGAGACAGCACCTTCAGTTCCGTTCCACCCTCCAACTCGATGGCGCTGCGGTCCATCGAATCTGCCGACTTGCCCGTGGCCTCCTGTGTGCGGCGGATGAGGTCTTCGGCCTTGATCCGCTCAAAGAACCCCTTGAGGAATGCCGTGTCAAAGCGCCCCCGCTTGAACACCGAGTCGTCCAGAATCATGCGTTGCAGTTCCAGGTTGGTCGGCACCCCGTGGATGCGCACACGCCCCAGATACTCGCTGAGTCGGGAAACGGCTTCCTTGCGGGACTTGCCCCAAACCACCACCTGCGCGATGAGGCTGTCGTAAAAGGGAGACACCACGGAGTTGGGCTGCACGGCAGGAATCACGCGCACATGGGATTCCTCCGGAAAGTGGAAGTCCGTGACCTCGCCCGGTGCAGGAACAAAGCGCAACTCCCCCGCGTCGGTGATTTCCGCCCGCTCGGCGTTGATGCGCACCTCGATGGCGTGTCCGTCGTTGCGCGGCTTGAGCTTTTCGATGCTCTCGCCTGCTGCGATGCCGAACTGCTGCTTCACGAGGTCCACCCCCGTGACCATCTCCGAGACCGGATGCTCCACCTGCAAGCGCGTGTTCATTTCCATGAAGTACACGCAGCGGTCCTTGAGGTCGTAGATGAACTCCACCGTGCCTGCTCCCACATAATCCATCTCGTCTATCAGACGACGCGAGTGGTCGAAGACCTCGTCGCGGATTTCCTGCGGAAGGGCAAAGGCCGACTCTTCGATGAGCTTCTGGTAGCTGCGTTGCACCGAACAGTCCCGCACATGCAGCAGCTTGGAGTTGCCGTGCAAGTCCCGAATCACCTGCACCTCCAAGTGCCGCATTGAGCCGATGAACTTTTCCAGATACAGATCGCCGTTGCCAAACGCACTCAACGCTTCTTGGGACATCCGGGAGAAGATGGACTGGAACTCTTTCGGGTCGTCCACGATGTGGATGCCCTTGCCCCCGCCCCCATGCGTTGCCTTGATCAAGACGGGAAAGCCGATTTCCTCCGCCACCCCTTCGGCGTGAACCGGGTCCACCAACGCCCCCTCGCTGCCCGGAACCACCGGAACCTGAAGGCTGCGGGCGGTGGAGATCGCATTGGACTTGTTGCCCATCAGGTCCATGCTGTGCGCACGCGGACCGATGAAGTTGAATCCGTGTTCCCGGCAGATGCGGGCGTAGCGGGGGGATTCGGAAAGAAAGCCGATGCCCGGATGGATCGCGTCGGCCTCCTCCTGTTCGGCAATGCGGATCACGCTCATGGCGTTGAGGTAGCTGTCCTGTGGGGTGCTGCCGCCGATGCACACGAGCCGATCCTGCTTGCGGATCAGGGAGGCGGGGTAGCTTTCCATGTCCGGATCGGAAGCGACCAGCACCACCTCCAAGCCCGCCGACTGCGACGCTCGGATCAGCCGCGTGGCCGTGCAACCCCGTGCGTGGATCAGCACCCGCTTGATCGAGTCCGTGTTGAGCTGTTCCTGACTGAGGCTGACCCCCTCGGCCTCCATGCCCACCTGCAACTGGTACTCCCCGGACAGCACCCGACCGATCACCTCGCTCACCGTGTTTTGCGGGATGGGCAGGTCGGGGTCAATTTCGCGGAGCCGTTCGTCAATCGCCTCGTCAAAGGGGTTGACCACCAAGCCGTCCATCGTTTCCGGGGTCCGGGAGAGGTAGTTGGCGAGCGTGGCGTGCGCGGGCAGGTGGCTTTCGACCACAAGCTGTCCGGCAAAGGGAATCTGCGCCCCAGAGAGGTAGTAGGTCCGCACCAGCGGATGCGTGACAAAACTCGCCTGCGCCCCGCCCGTGCAGTCGCGGTAGCCAAAGCACAGCACGGGCAGGTCGAGTTCCTTCACAAAGCGCGTGATGCGGTCGTTGATGATGGCCATCGAAAACAACGCGCCCGCGCCTTCCTTCGTCTGCATTCCCGCCGAGGCGATGAAGAAGATCACGGGAAGCTTGAGGCGGGCGCATTCGTCGAGCAGGCGGCAGACTTTCTCGCAACTGGCCATGTCGAACGCCCCGGCCTGAAACGCGCCGTTGCTCACCACCAGCCCCACCCGAAAAGCACCTGCGGCTTTTTCGGCATCAGGTTTTGCAGAGGGGGAGTCCGGGGTGAACTGCGCCAGCCCCGTCACCACACCACAGGGCACTTCCCCCTGATCCAGAGCCTTTTCGATGGCCTCTCGAAAGCCCGGAAACTGGAGCGGATTCGCCGTGATGCGGTCGGCGTAGAGTTCCCGGAAGTCCGTGAAGAAACCCGTGATGACCTCTTGGGGGGCGATGGTTTTGTGTTTGCAGGAGCGCAGCAGGTTTTGGATGAGCAGATCCTTGTAGGCCTGATCCAGACGGTTCCAGAAGTCCTTGATGCCGATGTTCTTGGGAGTGATCTTGCCGTTGAACTTGCCGCTGCCCTGCTGGGATTCGTGCAGCGAGGGCAGCAGTCCGGAGAAGTAGTAGCGCACCAGCCCAAAGAGGGGAGGACTCATGCGCGGGAACACCACGCGCTTCCAGTCGCTGATCGTCCCCATCACCTCGTCGCAGTTTTTCTGCGAGATGAAGTAACTCAGCCAGTCGAAGAACCGCTTCCGGGTTTGCTCGCGGTCCACTGGCAGCGCAGACTGCTCCAGTTCGGCAAGGGCGCGCTCCAGCGCCTCGTCAAACAGCTTGCTGACCGATTCCTCCGAAATGCGGTTGCTCCCCTTCAACTCTCCGGCAATGGAGGGCAGTCCCTCAATCACCTGATTGTAGAGCAGGTCGAAGAGCAGGATGTTGGGAAAGGAATGCTCGAAGCGCTGCCGGATTTCCGGGAACCGCAGGAGGGTCAGCAGGTCGGGCTGCACCGGGAGGGAGTCAACCGCAGCAAGGGTGCCGAGGTGCTGGTTGAGGTTCAGGAGGTTTTCATGGATGCTGTCCTTCCAAAAATTATAGAGGTAAACCAGCGAGTCGAAAACGAGGTCGTCTAGGGATTTGTCATAGTTCTCTTTCGGATCTCCCATGAAGAAGGCGGCAAAGCGTCCCCGCTCAATGCTGCGGTTGTCCTTGGCGGATTGAAACTGCTGGAAGCGTTTGTTGAGTCCGTCGTGGAACCTGAGTTCCAGCGGAGCATCCAGCCAGCGAGTGAACTGCTCTTCCCGCTCCCGCGCTTGCCGTTCCAGCAGCATCCCGCTGGGAGTTTTGCGGTGACTGAGCCGGGAGTACTGGTGAACGGAGCGGCTGGTGATGCACTGCCGCAACCGCAGGTAGCGCGAAAAGCGATAGACGGTCCCGAAGATGTTGAGCGTTCCGGTCGGGGAGCGGTCGGTCTTGCGGTTGTTCTCGATCAGCAACTCCGAAGGATTGAGGTAATGGGCGATGCTGTCCTTGTAATGCTCGAAAAAGAAAGGGTTCTCCTTCAGGAATCCCCGTGCGCTTTCCTCAACCTGCTCGATGGCGCTGAGGATGGCGTTTTTGAGCGGCAAAACCCGGATCGGGTCGGTGAAGCTGAAGTCCACGATCCCGTCGAAGTACCCCTGATCCCAAAGCTCATAGGAGGACACGCCGATGTACTTGGCGGACTCCTGCCACGAGAGGTTGTACTTGCGGGCGATGTTGCTCAAACCCCGCGGGTGGATGGTGTTGAAGACCCCCTCGCGGATGGAGAGCAGCACGTTCGCGGTGGCCAAAGGAATCGCTCCGCCGCTGTACCCACACCCAAACACCACCCCAACCACTGGAAGCTGGAGGTTGGCCATCTCCGAGATCAGGAACGAGATGCTGTGCGCCTGATTTTGCAGGTTCGCGTCGGAATCCGCCGCCGCTCCGGGCGTGTCCATGAACGTCACCAGCGGCATGGAGTGGGACGCAAAGAAGCGGATCTTCTCCGCCGCCCGCCGATGGTGGTGGGGGTACCAAATCCCGTTCTGCGCCTTGTGGTTTTGCGCCAGCACCCCGACTCGCCGCAAGCGGCCACTCATCAGGAATTCCAACTCCGCCGTGTAGAGGGGGCCGTCCGCTTCCTCGGCAATCAACTTTCCGCCCAGCTTCTGGATCACCTCCTGAGTGCTGGGACGCTTTTGGTTCTCCGAGGGCGTGACCACTCGTTGAATGTAGGCATCCACGTCCAGCCGCCGCAACTCCCGGATTTGCTGCCGGATCGTTTTGGCAGACAGCAGGCCCTGCATGCCGGAGTCCGCCCCTGAGCCGGGGCGGCGCGATTTGAGGGCAAGGCCATGGGAGATCGCCTCCGCCATCCGGAAGGCGTTCTGGGGGCGTTTTGAAGACAGTTTCGTTTTAGTGGCCATACATCATGTCAGTCAGTGGCTTCTCACAACCCGCGAAGCCCGTTGGGTTTGTCAAAGCGGCACTAGCCGGAGCGTGCGGAGTCCAACCCGCCGCGAGTCAGCGAGGGCAGGATCAGGGGTTCGGGGAGCAGCAGCGGTTGCTGGCCCATCTGTCCGGCGCTGAGTTCTTGGTAGCGAACCCAGGTTTCTCGCGCCTTTTCGCTTTCCCCAAGATTCCGGTAGGCCAAAACCAAGCGTTCCAGCAGGCGCAGCGCCAGTGCCCTCTGCCCCACCGTTTCGCGGCGGATGCGGATTTCCAGCAGTTCCCGCAACTCGCCCCACTGCCCGGCTTCAGCATAAGCGGAACTGAGGGCATCGAGCAAGGCGGTGTGTTCCGGGAAGCGCTCCACCCCCGTTTGGTAGAATTGAACCGCGGCGGCTTGTTCTCCTGCCTCTCGGTGCAGGTCGCCCAGCAGGAGGTGCGCCTGCCCCTGAGAATCTTGTCGAAACAAAAATCGCTCCCCCAGCGTTTTTGCAGGCTCCGCCCGGCCCACCCGCGCAAGGATTCGTGCGTGGAGATGGACAATCTCCCAACGCCAGGGCTGCTGCTGGAAAAGCGACTCGGACCCTTCCAGAGCGCTGGCGTACTTCCCCTGAATGTAGAGCAACTGCACCAGCAGCAGGTTCAGCGGCTCGCTGTCCTGAATGGCCAACGCCTGCCGGACGAGCGTTTCCGCCTTGGCGTACTGACGTTTCAGCAAGAGGTGCTGTGCTTCCAGAAACATCAGGTCCGGATTGAGCGGCTCAGACTTTCTCCACGTTTTCAGCGTCCGCTCCACCTCGGCCAACTGGCCGTCCAGCAGCAGCGCCTGAAGGTGGAGCTGCCGATATTTCGGATTGTGCGGGTCCAGTTCCAAGGCCCGTTGCAGCGCATGATTGCCTTGCAGATAACCACCTTGCCGCAAATGCACCGAGGCCCGCAGGTAATGCGCCAGTGCATACTTCGGATTCACCTGCACTGCCCGTTCAAGCCAGACCAACGCCTCCCGGAGGTTGCCTTCGCCCAATTCCAGAAAGCCCATAGCCAGCAGCAGTTCGGCATCCAGCGGGGTCTTTTGCACCAAGGGTTCGAGCAGGCGGCGGGCGGTTTCGTACTCGCGCTTCTGCACATGCGTCATCGCCCGCAGCGCCTCGCCTTCCGAGGGCAACGGCTCACGCGCCTCCAAGCCGTTTGCCAGCGTCAGTACCGCGTCCCAATCCTCCTGAAGGTAATGCACCCGCAGCAGGTTGAGGTTCAGTTCCACCGACTCCGGGGCTTCCTGCAAGCCCTGCTCGATCAGGGTTTTGGCGTAGTAGAGATTGCCCTGCTCCAGATAAATCCGGATGCGCAACTGCCGGGCCGCCAAATCCCCCGGCTCCTGCACCAACAGGAGCTGCGCGGTCTCCAGCGCATCCTCATACAGCCGCTGGCGAAGCTGAATGTGCGCAAGCAGGTACAGGGCCACGCGGTCATTGCGGTCGTGCTGCAAGGCTTCCTCCAGTGCAGACACCGCTTGCGGGAGTTCGTTGAGCCGCTCATGCACCTGTCCGGTCTTGCGGTGGAGCGAGGGGCGGTCCGGCTTGATGCGCAGGGCCGACTGCAAAAACTTGAGGGCGCGGCTGTTCTGCCCCAAGGCCATCGCAATGGTTCCCTGCAACTCGATCAAATCCGGGTCCAAAGGGGCCAGCCGCAGGGCTTCGCGGGCCTGTCGATCTGCCGCTTCAAACTCGCCCAGCAGCAGGGAGGCTTGGGCGAGGCGCTGGTGCAACCGAGCGTCTTCCGGGGTTTCGAGCAGTTTTTGCTGGGTTTGTGCCGCAATTTGCCGCAGTTGTGCGGGGTCTTCGGGCAGGGGCGGGAGCGGGGGCGGTGCCGAGTTGCAAGCCGCCAGCACTCCAACCAAAACGCCGCACAGGACGGCATTCCAAGAGGGCTTCAATGAACGAGCGGTAAAGGCCAAAACATCCGCCATGACTGCGGTGAGACGATCGCGGGGAGAGCAAGGGTCACGGCTTCGGAGGCCGAACTCTCATTTCCAAAGCGATCAACCCAGCGAAGAGAGAAATACCAAGTATCCTCTGGTGGGGCGGCTAAATCAATCCAAAACGAGGCACGGGCCAGTTGTCGCGTTCCGGCCAGTGGGAACGTGCCCCGTCTTTCTTCCCCCATCGAACCATCACCCCGGACGGGCACAAACAGCCAGCCCTCTGCCAAAATCGGCGTTGGGTTGAGCCGACTTTCGCTGAGCCTGTCCCGCTTTGAAGTGCCGTAAACATTGACTGCGTATTCCTTGCGGAGGCTGCGTTTTTGGGGGTTTGTGGCCGACCGCGGATTGCCCGGGCTTTGCCACGAAATCCGCACGGCCCCGGAAGCCAGCCGTTGCAGGAGGGGATGGGCGGGAGGCGGAAAGAGCGTGCGGGTTTGCAGGGCAACGCTGGGGGTGCGCTCCACCAACCCCTCCTGCGGATGCCAAATTTCCAGAGCATACGCCGGGGTGTGGAGATCGCCTTGCGCAACCGGAAAATCCATGCGCCACTCCTTTCCGGTTTTGAGCCGCACCGCCTGTTCCGGCGACAGTTCCAAAACAGGCTCCAAGCTCGGTTCGCAGTCCAAGCAGGGGTAGGCGAGACGCGAGGGCTGAATCCGGAAACGCAGGGCTTGGCCCGAAGCCACGGGCAGGGGAAGCGGGTCGTTCAAACGCCACGCCACCCGGATCGCCGCACCCCGCTGGCGCACCGTGAGCGTTTTCACCCACTTCAGTTCGGGCGGGACCACCTGCGGCTGCGGTGGGGTTTTCAGCCCGCAAGCCCCCACCAGCAGGCTCACCAGCCCCCACATCAGCAGCCCGATCAGGTCAGTACCCGACTTCCGGATCCACCTGATTGAGCAAAGGACGGCCTTGCAACGCACGCTGGTAGTTCTCAAGAATCACAGGAGCGACCGACCCCGCCGGGGTCAGGCTGGAAATGTGGGGCGTGACCAGCACCCTGGGGTGGTTCACAAAAGGATGGTCGGTGGGCAGGGGTTCGGTGTGGAAGACATCAAGGCACGCCCCGGCAAGGTGGCCCTCGTCCAAAAGACCGAGCAAATCGTCGTCCACCAGCGCCGACCCCCGGCCCACATTGACCAACACCGCCCCAGCCGGCAGTTGCCGGAGCCGCTCCCGGTTCAACAAGCCCACCGTGTCGGCGGTGTTGGGCAGGATCGAAACGAGGTAGTCGCTTTGCCGCAAAATTTCGCCCAGCCCGGATTTGCCGTGAAAGCTGGGGAAGTCGCCGCGCTTTTTCTCGGAGCGCCCCCAGCCGCAAACCTCAAACCCGACCTTGGCCAGCAGAGTCGCGGTCGCCAGCCCCAAATGCCCCATGCCAAGGATGCCCACGCGGTTTCCCGTCAGCGGCCATTCGTCGCCCCAGTTCCAGTCGCCGCGCACCTGGGCGTATTTCAGGAATTGACGCTTGAACGTGAGAACCGCCGTCAGCACATACTCGGACATGTAATTCGCCATCTCCGGGTCCACCACTCGGGCCAGCGGCAGCGACTTTGGCCAGTCGCCTCCCTTCAGCAGCCGATCCACCCCGGCCCCAAAGGAATGCACGGCCCGCAAGTTGGGATACGCCGTCCAGCCGCCCTCCGGTTGGGTCCAGCCCACGATGAACCCCACCTCTGCCGGGTCATGCGGCTCGGGGTCCAGCACCACCGACAAACCGGGGTCCAGCGCCAGCAGTGCCTTCCGGAACGCCGCAGGCTGCATGTCGTCCGGCAGCATCAGCAATAAGGTGTCGTTCGTCTGCATATTTAACCAACAGCCTCTGAATTCTGCGTCCGTGATCCGTTGTTCCCCAAAGTTCCAGCGTTTCTCAGCAAACCACAAGCCCGTGCGCAGTTCAACTCAAATCGTTGCGGATTGCTGATGATCCGGATGGAGAAGCAAAGAAGAGGAAGCCGGGAGGCTTCAGGCAGGAAAGCGGGGCTTGCAGGGTTCCAGTGAAAAAACTTGCAACGCCAACCCGATTCGGTGGACGATGGGGTGCACTTTGCCTCAACGCACCTCTTGCAAGGAGTCCATGATGCCGCACTCACAAACTGCTTTCAGACCTTGGTTGGGGAGCCTGCTGCTGTTCACGCTGCTGCTGGTCGGCGGGTGCGGTCCCTCGGATTCAGGGAAGGACGCCCCCGTGGCCGAGCAGGGGGTCTTGGACCTGCGCTCTTGGGACTTTGCCAAGGACGGCTCCGTGGGGCTTGCCGGAGAGTGGTCCTTTTATTGGCAGCGCCTGCTGAGTTCCCAGCAGCTTGGCCAGCCGCAGGCACCTGCCCAGGACGGCTGGATGGAACTTCCGGGGGTCTGGAACGGCATCGAGGTGCAGGGCGTTCCTGCGCCCGGAGCCGGATACGCGACCTATCGGCTGGAGGTGCGGCTGCCCCCCTCACTGCCAAGGCTGGCACTCAAGCTTCAGGACCAGTCCACGGCGTTTGAGATCGAGGCAAACGGCGAGGTGCTGGGCGGCAATGGCCGGGTGGGACCGTCCGCCGATGCCATGCTCCCGGAGTTCCGCCCCAAGGTGCTGGGTCTGGGGGAGCATTCTGGGCGGCTGGAGTTGGTGCTACGCGTCTCCAACTTCATGCACCGCAATGGAGGCCCGTGGGAGCAACTCCAACTGGGCACGGAAGACCAGATCCATCAACAGCGAGACCGCAGCCTAGCCTTCGAGCTTTTTCTGGCGGGCAGCATCTACATCATCGCCCTCTATCACTTCGGCCTCTTCCTGCTGCGACGGGAAGACCACAGCACCCTCTACTTCGGCCTCTTCTGCCTGCTGACCGCCTCCCGTGGGCTGCTGACCGGGGAGCGCTACCTGATGGAACTCCTACCGCTGTCCTTCGAGTGGCTCTCCAAGCTGGAGTACCTGACCTTCTACCTTGCCATTCCGGTGGGCCTGACCTTTGTGGCATCGCTGTTTCCCGAAAGGGTGCCCCGGTGGTTCCTGCGCATCATCCAGGGGTTGGGGGGACTGTTCTCGGCGGTGGTGCTGGTCACGCCGCTGGAAACCTACTCCCACACGGTGAACGCCTATCAGGTCATCGGAGCCGTGGCCGGGCTGTACGTCCTGGTGCTGCTGATCCGGCTCTCGCTGTTTCAGCGGCAGGAGGTCGCCTCCATTTTCCTGCTGGGGTTCCTGATCCTCTTTGGAACCTTCCTCAACGACATCCTCAACGCCAACCGCGTGATCCAGACCGGGAACTTTCAGGCCCTGGGCTTTCTGGTGTTCATCCTCTCGCAGGCGTTCCTGCTCTCGCTGCGCTCCGCCCGGCTCTACCAGACCCTGCAAACCCTCAACCACTCCCTGGAGCGCTTCATCCCCTACGAGTTCCTGAGCATCCTGGACAAGACGAGCATCCTGGACGTGAAGCTGGGGGACCAGGTGGAGCGGCAGATGTCCATCCTCTTTGCCGACATCCGCTCCTTCACCACGCTCTCGGAGGGCATGACCCCGGAGGAGAACTTCCGCTTCATCAACTCCTACCTCAGCCAGATGGGGCCGCTGATCCGCGACCACCACGGCTTCATTGACAAGTACATCGGCGACGCCATCATGGCGCTCTTCCCGAATCCGGAGGATGCCGTGCGGTCGGGGGTGATCATGCTCAAGAAGCTGGAGACCTACAACGAGGGGCGCAAGCGGGCGGGCTACACGCCCATCCGCATTGGAGTGGGGGTCAACACCGGCCCCATGATCCTTGGCATGCTGGGCGAGGAAAATCGGCTGGACGGCACCGTCATCAGCGACACCGTCAACCTAGCCTCCCGGCTGGAGGGGCTGACCAAGACCTACCACACCCCCCTGCTGGTCAGCGAGTTCACCATGAACGCGCTGGAGGATGCCTCGGACTTCCGCACGCGCCACGTCGGACGGGCCACGATCAAGGGCAAGACCCGCCCCGTCACCATCTACGAAGTGCTGGACGCGGAGCCGGACGCGGTTGCCGCTGGGAAAACGGGCACGGCCCCACGTTTCGAGAACGCCTTGGAGCAGTATCGGCAAGGACAATTCAGGGAGGCCCTGAAAGGCTTTGAGGAATGCGTGAGGGAGGTGCCGGAGGATGAAACCGCTCAGGCGTATGCCCAACGCTGCGCCAAGCGGCTGAGCGGGGAGGCTGTGCCTCCTGAAGTCCCGGCCACGGACACTGGCGCTCAGAACTTGCAGTAGATGCCCGTGATGGCACTGTCGCCGCCGAGTTCCAACTGCTCGCCCTCTGTGGGAACGGTGATGGGGGCAGAGATGGCGTAGTAGGCGAGTGAAACCCCACAGTCGCCCAGCAACGCAAAGCGCACCCCCACTTTTCCCATGTAGGAGTGGGTGTTGGAGATGCGCATTTTGGCTTTGGTGGCGTTGTCTCCCGAACTGGTGGCTTGCAGGGTTTCCGTCACGTTTGCCGAGTAGGTGCCCGTGCCCACGCCGAGGAAGGGTTCCCAGGACTCTCCCTGGTGGCTGAGCAGGAGGGTGTGGAAAAGCCCTTTGGTGCCCACACGGATCGTGGAGTTGTCATTGAACTCGTAGTCGGCGAAGTAGCGGTGGTTCTCGAAGCCGAACCCCACACTGACACTGCCCTGCCGTTGCAGGATTTCGTAGGTGAAGGCGAGCGGGACGACCACCCGGCTGCTCGTGAGAGTGCCGTGCTTCTGCTTGAGCTTGTCAATGTAGGTGTCGTTGGAGGAGTAGCTGGTCTGCTGAAGGCCACCCAGCATCGAGAACAGGAAGTCGTACTGGCCCTGCGCCTGCGTCGTGCGCAGTCCTCCGGAACTGCTGAGCGTCAGCAGCACCGCGAGCAGCCATGCTTTCACTCGCCTCACCATCGCAGCCCCCCTTCCAGATAGATGACAATGTCCGTTTCATTGCCCACCTGATTGTAGTCCTCGTGAAACCCGAACTCCGTGAACCAGTCTTTTCCCCACCAGCCCTTGTGGCCTACCACCGCTGCATCGGTGGAATTGGAAGGGTCGAAGCTTATGCTCTGGCTGGAGGTGGTGCGCAGGTTACCCACTTGCGGGAAGATGCTGCTCTGGGTGAGGGTTTGCAGCAGTAACGAGTGGTCTTCGTTCCAACGGTACTCGATGGTGGTGAAACGGTGGTTGAGCTTGGAGGCGAACATTCCGGTGACGCCCGGCTGCTCCGGAGGGCTGCTGTCCCCGAGGACGCTCACGCCCTCGCCAAAGTAGAGGACCCACTCACCGAAACCCTTGGAGAGCAGCAGGTAGTAGCCGTAGTCGCTGGCACCGCTGCTGATCAGCTTTTGGACGGGGGTGCGGTTAGGCTTGGCGAACTTGTAGGAGAGCTTGACACTCACGGCAGGCAGCACCGCCCCGCCCATCGTCAGGTTCCACTTGAAGTTCGTGTAGAGGTCTCCCGCCTCCTGAATGAAGTGGCTGCTGTTCTTGATCACCCACTTGCCGTCCTTGACCACGTAGTAGTCGTAGCCGCTGCGATCCACATGGGTGCGGTAGTTGCCATGTTCCTCGTCGTTGCTGACGTTGACGAAGTCGTGCCAGTTCTCGATGATGGAGTCCCAGCAGCAGCCTCCCTCTTGCGTGATGAACTCCTGCTCAATGCCGATCTCGATGGATTCGCTCAGCCCGTACTTGAAGCGGAAGAGGTGCCGGTTGCTCTCGATGTCCATGTAGAGCCGGAAGCCCGGAATGGGCTGGTTGGTGCTCTTGTCGTAGAAATCCGAGAGGACGATGCCCCGGTTGACCTCGTCCCGGGTGATCTGCCGGTCCTCCCCCTCGGTGTTCATGATCGTGTTGCCCACCGTGTAGCTGTAGGAGAAGAGCGAGACCCCCTTGCCCAGCGTGGCGGTGTTTTCCGGGTACATCGCCAGAAACGGCATCGTCACCGGATAATGGGTGCGGATCTCCAGCGGCCCCAGCCCCGCGTTCTCGCTCCTGGCCCAAGCCTGAGGACTGCCGAGCAGCGCCAGCAGCCCCAGCCCGAACCACCAGTGTTTCAGGGAGAAAATCGTCATTCCGGATAATGGTTGGACTCCGCAACGCCTGAGCCATCCCCTACCGCAGGCACTCCCCTCAGGATGCGCCCTGCGACGACGTTGCAACATCAGCACACCGTAATGCAAAAGCAGTGCAGGGCCGACTTCGGCTAAAAACCGAGAGCGATGACCACCACCAGCTCGCGGCGGTGTTGCTCCTTGGAGGTTTCCGGGACACCGGACCCCTCGCCGTAGGTGACGATGATCGGCAGCCCCTTCAGGCTGCGGATTCCGTAGCGGAAGCCGACTCCCGCCCCGGAAATGGAACGGGACTCGGTGGGGTTCCCCAGATAGGACAGGTCCAGTTCCAGAAAGGTCGCCTGATCCCCGAACAGGTAGAGGATGCGGTCCTCGGCAAAGTTGATCTCCTGCCAGAGCTTATAGACCTGCACCGAGCGGGCGCGGTACTCGTTGCGGAAGTGCCCGGCCACACTGTACTCGCTCGTCAGGCCGCCCACCTTGAAGCCGCTGAAGAGATCGAGATTCGTTCCGGACGCAGAGACGGCCTCCAGCTTGGTGACCGCAAACTTGCCCCACTCGATCTGGTCCTTCCAGGCGATGAGGGTTTTGCTGAACGTGGCCGTCGTCTCGGAGTGGTTGTCCAACTCCCAATCCTTCCAGGCACTGCTGCGCTTGCCTTGGAGGGTGGTCACAGACAGTTCGCCATCCTCATGCAGCAGCCCCACCCACTTGACGACTCCGCTGGTGGTGCGCTCGTCAAACTCGGCAGGAAACTGGTAGGTGGCCGACGTGTCCTTGGCGGCATAAAATTTCCGGTGCCGCTCGTCCGCCGTCACCGAGAACCGCAGGGGGCTGGTCGGAAAGAAGTGCAGGCCCAGCCGCTTGGAGACCCCATCGCCCGCAAAGGCCTTTTCCTTGAGCCGGACCCCCTTGAGGTAGAGGTCGGTGCCGTTGCCCTCGGCGAGGGCCGTGCCGTCCACGGCGTACTCGAAATCCAGCGCTGCCCCCAGGCGGTGGGTCAGGCTCAGGGTCGGGCTGACGGTTTCGTACTTGAGCCGCAGCGTGCTGTTGAGGAAGTGCCCCGAACTCTCATGATCCAGAATCACAAGGGGGGTGGTCAGCCCCTCGGAGGAGTCCAGCGGGGTCGCCTGCCCCAAGACGATGATCGTGGGGTACTCGCGCTTAGCAGCCTGTACGGTTCCGAAGCCGAGCGCGAAGATTCCCACGATGAGTAGCAGTCTGCCCAAGCAGCGGATCACAATGGAGTTTGGCATCTGAGAATGAAGTCAGGGGTGCGGCTGGGAACAGAAATACACAAATCCTGCCAAGCATGACGGCGAGTTGCGACACCGCCGCATTGAGATTGTTGCCGGAGGCTGGAATAATTGCTGCTTTTCACCTGCGCCCTTGGCCGCCTGTCCGCATGAGCCTGCCCATTCACGCCTTTGAGCCTCAAGCCCGCGAGGCCCTGCTGGAATCCCGCCGACTGGCGGAGCGTCGCAAGGACGCCTGGGTCACGCCGCATCACCTGCTGTGGGTGTTGCTCAATCAGGCGACCTCCACTCCGGCCAACCTCAGCCCCCGCCTCACGCCGGAGTCCCTGGAGCCAGAGCTGGACCACACGCCCCACCCGGAGCAGTCGCTGGAGTTTGCCTGCACCGACCCGACGCTGAACCAACTGTTGCGCAAGCTCCTCAAGACTTCCCACGAGCAGGGCACCCCTCCGGGCGTTCCGGAGCTTTGGGACGCGATCGGAGCCGCCGGACTGCTGGCGGATTACCAAGCCGCCCCTGCCAGTCCTTTCCTTGAAGTCCGGCAAAGTGCCGCCGACCCCCCGACCCTGTTCCCAGCGGAGGAGGCTCCGGAAACGCACGAGGACGCCCCGCCAGTGCTGGAACTGACCGGGGAGTTCCCCACCAACGAGCTTCCCCTGCGAGGCCGTGACGAAGAGCTTTTGCGCGGCCTGCGCCTGCTGAGTGGCCGTTCCACTTCCTGCGTGTTGCTGACCGGGGTTCCGGGATGCGGAAAATCGGCCCTGCTGGGGGAGTTGGCAATCCGCTTTCAAAAGGGATTGGTGCCCAGCCCGCTACAGGGGTTCCAGTTGCTCAACTGTCCCATCACCGCTCAGGCGAACAGCAGCGGTGCGGACCTCGCACAGCACCTGTACCAAGAGCTTCAGGCAAGCGGGACCCCCACGGTTTTGGTCATGGACACAACGGCCCTGCCCCCGCCCGCCTCCATCGCCCCGCAGGAGGTCATTCAGCAATTGCTGGGGCTGATCCAGCCCCACGATGCCCTGAAGCTGCTCGTCACCCTGACCCCGGAGCAACTGGCCGACTACCCGGTGTCCCACTCCGTGAATTCTCAGGTGGCGCTCCTGCCGCTCCTGCCGTTGGGGGTGGAAACCACCGCCGCCGTTTTGCAGGACCGCAAACATGCGGTTTCCGAAAGCCACAACGTTTACCTTTCGCCCGATGCGGTCTCCCTGATTTCCCGACTCGCCTCCTCGGTTTTTCCAGCGCAGGCCCGTCCCAACTCCGCCCTCAACCTTTTGGAAAAAGTGGCGGTGGAGTACGGGGTGAAGCTGGATCAGCTTGCCTTGCAGCATCCGGACAGTGCCGAGCCTAAACTGCTGCTGCGACTGGCGGAACTCTACCGGACTCAGGAGCAGACCAAGCGTGACGAAGAGAGCGAATTGAGTCAGGGGAACATGGACCGTGCCTCGGAACTGCACTTTGAAACCCAATCCTCGCTCAGCACGGAGATTGACGCCGTCCAGCAAGAACTGGCGGAGTTGGGCGAAAACCGCTCGCTGCTGGAGTGCATCACCCCCGCATGGGTGGCCGAGGTGGTCGGAGACCTGCTGGGGCAGGTGCCGGAACTTCTGCTCGACTCCCTGCCCGAGCGGCTGCTGCGCTTGAAAGCGCACTTGTCTCAAGCAATGGTGGGGCCGGAGCAACTGTTCGACTCCCTGATCCAGTCGTTGATGCGGCTCAAATCCCCGGAAGGGCAACTGCGCGGGGTCTTGCTGTGGGTGGGACCAAAGGGGTCTGGAAAAAGCACGCTCCTGCGTGCGCTGCACCAAGCCTGGTTTGGGAAGTCCTCCCCGCCTGTCGTCATTGCAGACGCACCGGAAATCGAGTCGGCCAGCGCGAATTCCGGGACTCCAGCAACCCTGCCCCCACGAGGGCTGGTGCATTTGAACCACCTTGCGAAAATGAGCGAGGCCGAAGTCCGCCAACTCAAAGGGTGGGTTTCCGGAACGGATGCGCCCTTCGCAGGAGAGGCGGGGGATCGCTTGGTGATCTTGGAGGCCACTTTGGAAGAATCCTCCAGCTTTTCCATCCATGCCTCGGATTGGCTGCGCTTGGTGGGCCAGCACATTCCTGTGCTGTGGCTGGAGCATCTGGACGCAGTCCTCACTTTTTCCGAACCGACCGCCAGCGAGCGTCGCAAAATCGCCGAAGAGATGCTGGCGAGCATCCAGATCAAAGCCGCACAGTCCGGCGTGCAACTCACCTGGCACAGCACCCTGCCTGTTGAAGCCGTGGGCCTGTGCCCCGAAGATCAAGCCCGCTGGGGGTTGCGCTGGGGGCTGGAGGAACGATTGGAGCAAGAACTGGCGGGGCAACTGCTGCAGATGCCGTCGCCCACCCCCCAAAATCTCAAGCTGGAGATCCGTGAGGGGCGCTTGACGCTGGAACCCGGCGAGGAAGCGGATCAGGCGTAAACGGGCCGCAGATCCCTGAGCGCGGCAATCATCAGGCGCCGTTCCTGATTGAGCTTCACGAGGTCGCGGGACCAGCGCAGGGCGGCTTTTGCGGTTTCCGGAGGGAAGCCCAGCTTTCCGCAAATTTCCGTGAGGTAGTTGACCTCGGAATTCTTGACCTTGCCGTCCGCCGCAATCAGTTCGACAAGGTAATAGAAGAAGTCGCCCGCCGCCGCTCGATCCACCTCCAAGTTGTCAATGTCGGGAATCTGGCGGGTTTTGGCCGCTTGCAGCAGTGCCTGCTTTTCCTTCTCATCCTCGGCGACGATGTTCAGCGCCTCCTTCATGTAGGGCATCTCGCTGACGTCAAGGGTCTTGTCCGACACCAGTGCCCCCACCATCGCACGCGCCAGCCACTTCTTTCCGTCCGGACTCAGCCGCTCCAGAAACTCGTGCTGAATCTTCAATTCGTACATTGACAACTCCATTTGAGGTGAGGCCCACACGGGGGCCGTGCATGATCCGGCTTGCAGGTTCTGCCACGGACAGTAATAGTGTTTGATTGCAAACGCAAGATTCCAATTTCACAGAGACCCAAACTTGAGTGAAGACAAACTTGAAATCAAAGGCACCGTCCTCGAATCCTCCAAGGGCATTTTCCGGGTGAAACTGGAAAACGACCATGTGGTCATCGGCCACCTTTCCGGCAAAATGAAGATGCACAAAATCCGCGTGCTGCCCGGAGATTCCGTCACCGTGGAAATCTCTCCCTACGATTTGTCCAAGGGCCGCATCACCCGCCGGGAACGCATCCCGTCCTGACACCGCACACCTCGATGATGTGGACTGCGGGCCGCCAGTCGGGGTCCGTTCACACCAACCGAAATCATGAAAAACGTGTTTGAGCGGGGCATCGCCTCGGCCCTCACGGAACTGCTGGGGGCCAACGACTCTGCCCCTGACTGGTCGGAAGTCCACCTGCTTGCCCTGTTGGAGCAGCCCCCCGATCCGGAAATGGGAGACTACGCCTTCCCGTGCTTCCAACTGGCCCGTCAGTTTCGCAAAGCTCCGCCGGCCATTGCTGCAGAACTCGCCGAGCAGTGGGCCGCTTCCGGGGCGAGCACCCCCGGAATGGAGCAGGTGCGGGCCGTTGGCCCCTACCTCAACTTCACCATTGCCCCCGGAGCCTTGGCCTCCGAAATCCTCCCGGCCCTTGCCGACGGATCAGCCTTCAGCACGGCTCCTGCGGAAACCCGCGAGCGGGTGATGATCGAGTTCTCCCAGCCCAACACACACAAGGGCTTTCATGTGGGGCATCTGCGCAACGTCGCCCTCGGCGATGCGCTGTGCCGGATTTTCCGCTACAACGGCTACGAGGTCGTCGGGGCCAACTACATCGGCGATGTCGGCACCCACATTGCGAAGTGCCTTTGGTACTACCAGCGTTTTAACGAAGAAGCCCCTCCGGAGCAGCAACGCGGGGAATGGCTGGGCGAACTGTACACCAAGGCCACGCTGCTGCTGGAAGACGCCCCGGCGGATCAGCGCGAAACCTACCAGTTGGAAGTGCGCGAAATCCTGCAAAAGCTGGAAGGTGGCGACCCAGAACTGGACACCATCTGGCAGGAAACCCGTCAGTGGTCGCTCGATGACTTCGAGGAAATCTACAAGTGGCTGGGCGTTCACTTCGATCGGATTTTCTTTGAATCCGAAGTGGACGACGAAGGCAAGGAGATTGTCCTGCAAGGGGAGCAGGGCAACATGTTCCAAGTCTCTGACGGGGCCATCGGCATTGACCTGGAGGACGAAAAGCTGGGCTTCTTCCTGTTGCTGAAATCAGACGGCACCACGCTTTACTCCACCAAGGATCTCGCCCTCGCCAAGCGCAAGTTCGAGCAATATGGAATTGACCGCTCCATCTACGTCGTCGGAGCCGAGCAGACCCTGCACTTCAAGCAGGTGTTTGCGACCCTGCGCAAAATGGGCTACGAGCAAGCGGAATTGTGCCATCACCTGCCCTACGCGCTGGTGATGCTCCCGGACGGCAAGATGAGTTCGCGGGCGGGCAACGTCATCCTCTTTTCACAACTGCGCGAGAAAATCCTGAACTCGCTGCGGACCCAGCATTTTCAGGCACGGCAAGGCGAGTGGCCGGATGCGGAAATTGAGGAGACTTCCCGAAGGGTCGCCATCGCCGCCCTCAAGTACGGGATGCTCGCGCAGGATCCTGCAAAAAACATCATCTTCTCGATGGAGGACTGGCTGAAGACCGAGGGCGACACCGGAACCTATCTGGTTTACGCCTATGTGCGGATTTGCAGCATTGTGCGGCAGTTGGGCATCGAGCCTTCTGCCGAGGCCGATTGCTCGCTCCTGGTTCATCCCAACGAGAAGGCGCTGAGTCGGCGGCTGCTCGACTTCAACCGCGTGGTCTGGTCCGCCGGAGAGCAGTTCAAGCCCTCCCTGCTGGCCCATGCACTTTACGGTCTGGCCCGCGACTTCAGCCGCGCCTACACCACCTGCTCGGTCAAGCACGCCGAAACCCCCGACCTGCAACACGCGCGGCTGCTGCTCTTCCACGGCGTGGCTGAAACGCTCAAGCAGGGACTCGACCTGCTGGGGATCGCCCCTCCGGAACGGCTGTAGTCAGCGTTTGCGCACCAGTCGTTGGGCGTAAAATCCGTCCTCGCCGTGCAAATCCGGACGCCGCAGCAACGGCTCGGAATCCAACTCAAATTCGGGATGCCCGGCAAGGAAGGCGTGGAGGCGTTCCTGATTTTCCGACTGGAGCAGGCTGCACGTTGCATACACCAAACGCCCTCTGGGCTTGACGAGCGGGGCGTAGGTTTCGAGAATGTCCGCCTGCAAACGCCCAAGGCGTTCGATGCCGGACTCGCTCAACGACCATTTCTTGTCCGGGTTGCGGCGGATTGTGCCCGTGCCGCTGCACGGCGAGTCAATCAGCACCGCATCAAAACTGCGTTGCAGCCGCTTGAAGTCCTTGGTGGACTGCACTAGCTTGGCCTGATAATTCCCCACTCCGGCCCGCTTCGCCCGCTTCCGCAACTCCTTCAACTTCCAATGCACCACGTCCAGCGCGAGGAGCGTGCCCCGGTTTTCCATCAGCATTGCCAAGTGCAGGCTCTTGCCGCCTGCGCCTGCGCACACGTCCGCCACCCGCTCCCCCGGACGCGGATCGAGCAGCAACCCCACCCGCTGTGACGCGAGGTCTTGCACCTCCAGCCAGCCCTTGTGAAACGCCTCGGTGCGGAACACATTCGCCCGCTCCCGCAGCACGAGGGCGTTGGGCAAATCCGGGACTTCCTGCGCTTCAATTCCGTCTTGCTGCAAGGCATCGCGCACCTGTTCGCGGTTGGCCTTCAGCGTGTTCACCCGCAGGCAAACCGGGGCGGGGTCGTTGAGCGCGGACAGCACCGCTTGCGTCTCGTCGCCGTACTCGCCCCTGAGCCGCTGGTGCAGCCACTCCGGGAACGCAACCTCTTCCCACGGGGTCAGCTCAAGTCGCCCCCATTGGGATTTCCACGCCCTCGGCTCCGGAACCGCAACGTCTTCCTCTGCAAAAAACTGCTGCAAAAAGTCCGTGGGATCCGACCCGTGCCGCCAGATTTCATAAGCCGCCCAGCGCCTGAGCAGCGTGGCGGGATCGCGCAGGTTGCCGTCATCTCCGGACAGGCGTTCCATGCGGTTCCACCAGCGCACCAAGTCGTAGCTGCGCTCGGCGACAAACGCACGGTCGCGCTTGCCCCAACGCTTGTTTTGCCGGAACAGCGACTCGATGGCCTTGTCGGCAGGCTTGTGGTGGGCAAAAACGGAGACCAGCACCTGCACCACCCCCTGCACAAGCGAGGGACGGTAGGTCGGTTGTGAGGCCGAACGGTCAGACATCCAGCGCGTTCTGGCGCTCCCACTCGGAGAAGTGCTGCATGTAGCGGTTCCACTCGTCCAGCTTGAGCTTGACGTAAGAGTCCGCAAACTCGGCTCCAAGGATGTCGCGCAGGGTCTTGTTCTTCTGGAAGGCCCGCAGCGCGTCCAGCAGGTTGAGCGGGAGTTTGGGCGCATTGCGCACCTTGTGCCCCTCGGCGTACATGTCGAGGTCAATGCGCTTGCCGGGATCGGCCTGATTCTCGACTCCCCACAAGCCTGCGCCAATCAAAGTCGCTTGCAGCAGGTAGGGATTCACCGCGCCATCCGCCAGCCGCACCTCGATGCGATCCGAGTCGGGAATGCGGATCATGTGCGTGCGGTTGTTGCCGGAGTAGGTGACGGTGTTGGGCGACCATGTCGCGCCGGAAGAGGTGCGCGGGGCGTTGATGCGCTTGTAGCTGTTGACCACCGGATTGGTGATCGCCGCCAGACTTTCCGCATGCTTGAGCAAACCGCCGATGAAGTGATACGCCAGCCCGGAAAGCCCCAGCTCGCCGTTGGCGTCTTCCATCAGGTTCGTCTTGCCGTCCCTGCTCCACACCGAGACGTGCGCGTGGCAGCCGTTTCCGGTCAGCGTGGGCAGCGGCTTGGGCATGAAGGTGGCGCGGAAGCCCTGACGCTCGGCAATCGTCTTCGTCATGTACTTGAAGAAGCTGTGGCGGTCGGCGGTCGTGAGCGCGTCGGAATAGTCCCAGTTCATCTCGAACTGCCCGTTGGCGTCCTCGTGGTCGTTCTGGTACGGCCCCCAGCCGAGGGTCTGCATGTGGTCGCAGATTTCGGCAATCAGGTCGTAGCGCCGCATCAACGCCTGCTGGTCGTAGCACGGCTTGGGCTGAAGGTCGGAAGGATCGGCAATCGCCGTGCCCTCCGGGTTCAGCACAAAGTACTCGCACTCGACCCCCGTGTTCACCAAGTAACCCTTGGCGTTGGCATCGGCGAGGATGCGCTTGAGGACGGCGCGGGGGCCATGCTCCACAATTTTTCCGCCTAGGTAAACTTCGCTCGGCAACCACCCCACCTCCGGCTTCCACGGCAACTGGATCAGCCGTTCCGCATCCGGAAGCCCAAACATGTCCGCATCGGCGGGGGTCATGTCCAAGTGCGCCGCGAAGCCCGCGAAGCCTGCGCCGTCCTTTTGCATGCCCGCGATGGCAGCGGTGGGAACCAGCTTGGAGCGGACCACGCCGAACAAGTCCGTGAAGCTGATCAAAAAATAGCGGATGCCCTTGTCCTGTGCGACCTCTGCGAGATTGACTCCCATGTTCTGCCTCAGTAGTTGGGTTAGAGTGACTGCCCGGAATTCCGGGAGGGCCATGTTGAAATTGGAGTTCGCGGACTGGCCTCACCCGCCTCCTCCGAAAAACCTGCCTTGCAACCTTTTAGAAGTTCCAGAAGCAGATTGCAAGTGTGAAGCGTCGGGCACCCTTCAGCGGAAAAGCAGCAACAGCACAATCCCTCCCAAAATGAGGGCCATGCCGAGGACTTCCAGCCGGGCGACCTTCTCCCGGAAGACAATGATCGAGAAGAGCAGGCTGAAGAGCAGTTCCACCTGTCCGAGGGTGCGGACGTAGGCGGCGTTTTCAATGGTGAAGGCCGTCACCCAGCAGATGGAACCAAGCAGAGACACCACCGAAACCGCCCCTGCTTTTTTCCAGAGCCGCAGGATTTTCCCGATCTGTTCCGGCTCCCGCACACTCAGAAACAAGCAGAGCAGCAGCGTTTGGAAGGTCGTCGAGAAGGCGACGGTGGTGCCGGCCTTGAGAAAGCTGTCGCCGCCTTCCAGCGCGTGGGACGCGCCACGGTACAGCACTACCGAGGCTCCAAGGAAAAAGCCGCTCAGTAGGCCGAGGCCCGTGCTGCGCTGCGTGAGTCCTGCAACGAGGTTGGACAGCCGCAACCCCGACTGTCCCGCCGACAGCACCAGCACCCCGAACACACTGATGAGAATGGCGAGGATCGCCGCCCCCGAAAGGGGATCGCCGAGCAACACAAAGCCCAGCACGGCAATCTGCGCGGTTTCGGTTTTGCTGAAGGTGTTGCCCACCGCAAAGTTGCGGAACGAGAACAGCCAGATCAATAGGAAGGTGAAGAGAATCTGCGACACCGATCCCAGCACCAAGTACACCCAAAACGCAGGCGTGATGGCAGGCAGGGGTTGTCCGGTGAAGGAGAGCAATCCCCAGAGGTAGAGCAGCGCGAGCGGCCATGCGTAGAAAAAGCGCGTGGTGGTTGCGGCGACATCGCTGAGTTGGCCCTTGAGGTGCTTTTGCAGGGCCGAGCGCAGGTTTTGAAAAAACGCCGCCGCCAGCGTGATCGGAATCCAGACGGGCATGACTCAGGAGGGTGCGTTTCGGCGGGGTTCAGCGGTTGTTGTCGAGCAGATTGGTCATGGCCGCACGCACGCCTTCCGGACGGTGCGGGATTTCGGCAAGGTCGAGTCCCATTTCGATGGCTCCCAAAGTGCCGAGCAGCATGGGTTCGTTGAAATCGCCGAGATGCCCGATGCGGAACACCTTGCCGTTGAGCCGTCCGAGTCCGTTGCCGAGCGAGACGTTGAAGCACTCCAGAATTCCCTTGCGGAAGGCATCGGCGTCGTGGCCCTGCGGAAGCTGCACGGCGGTGAGGGAGTTGCTGTACTCGCTCGGATTGAGCGCGTTGAGTTCCAAATCCCACCCCTGCACGGCGGCGCGGGTGGCTTCGGCCAGTCGGCGGTGGCGAGAAAACACCTGATCGAGTCCTTCCTCCAGCAGCATCCGGACGGCCTCGCGCAAACCATAGAGCAGATTGGTCGCCGGAGTGTAGGGGAACACGCCCTGCTTGTTGACGTTGAGCATGTCCTGCCAATCCCAATACGAGCGCGGCAGTTTCGCCGTTCCGGACGCAGCCACAGCCTTTTCGCTGATTGCATTGAAGCTCAAGCCCGGCGGCAGCATCAGCCCTTTTTGTGAGCCGCCCACTGTCACGTCCACGCCCCACTCGTCGTGTCGGTAGTCAATGGACCCCAGCGAGGAAATCGTATCCACGAGCAACAGCGCAGGATGCCCGGCGCGGTCCATCGCCTGCCGGATTCCGGGAATGTCGGAGGTGATGCCCGTTGCGGTGTCGTTATGCACCACGCAGACGGCCTTGATCGCGTGTCCGGAGTCGTCCGTAAGCACTTGCTCGATCTCGTCCGCCTTCGCGCCTTCCCGCCAGTTTCCGGGCAGCAGTTCGGCGGTCAGCCCCAGTTTTTCGGCCAGCTTGTGCCAAGTGCTGGCGAAGTGCCCCGTGTCGTACATCAGCACACGGTCTCCGGGCGAGAGCGTGTTGACCAGCGCGGCTTCCCACGCCCCCGTGCCAGAAGCAGGGTAGATGATCACGGGCTGCCTCGTCTGGAAAATCTCCTTGACTCCTTCCAGCACCTCAAAGCCCAAGCCCTTGAACTCCGGCCCCCGGTGGTCTATCGTAGGACGTTCGATCGCTCGGAGAATCCGACCCGGCACGTTGGTCGGTCCCGGAATCTGCAAGAAGTGGCGTCCGCTTTGGAATGGTTGCATCATGTCTGCTCGGAAAAAATGCTGTGGGCGCGAGCCGTGCGAAAGACCTCCCCTTCACCCCCGCATAACCAGAGTATAATCAATCTGCTGTTTGTGTAAGGAAATTCAGTCCGCACCAACCAGCCTGACCCGAATCTCTTAAAAATCACCCATGACTTCCGCTTCCGCCCAAAACTCCGCACTCGCCCAACGTCTGCGCCGGGAAACCCAAGGCGAGGTGATGTTCGACGACTTCTCACGCGGCCTTTACAGCACGGACGCCTCGATCTACCAAGTCATGCCCGTGGGGGTCGTGGTGCCGAAATCCGTGCCGGACGTGCGGGTGGCCCTTGAGGTGGCAAGGGATGCCGGAGTTTCGGTGACGATGCGCGGGGCGGGCACCTCGCAGTGCGGCCAGACGGTGGGGGCGGGCCTCATCATTGATGTCAGCAAGCACCTCAACCAGCTTATTTCCGTGGATGTGGAAAAGCAGCGGGCGGTGGTGCAGCCCGGAATCGTGCTGGATCAACTGAATGCGCTGCTCAAGCCGCACGGCCTGTTTTATCCGGTGGACGTTTCCACCAGCAGCCGCGCCACCATCGGCGGCATGACCGCCAACAACAGTTGCGGGGCGCGCTCCATCCGCTACGGCAAGATGGTGGACAACGTCCTTGCCATCGAGGGCCTCCTTGCCGACGGCCAGCCGATGCGCTTTGGCGAGTGGCCAAACGGCTCCGCCAACGGCTTTCCGGACGAGCAACAGCAGTTGGTGGGCAAGTTGCTGGAATTGGGACAACGGGAAGCCGACGAGGTGGAGCGCCGCTTTCCGAAAGTGCAACGCCGCGTGGGAGGCTACAACCTTGACGTGCTGGCCCCCGAAGTCCGGCCTTCGTTGAACCTGGCGCATTTGCTGGTCGGCTCGGAAGGCACCCTCGCGGTTTCCACCGAAATCGAACTGCACCTCCAGAAAATCCCTGACCGCAAGGTGCTGGGCGTGTGCCACTTCCCCACCTTCTATGACGCGATGGCGACCACGCAGCACCTTGTGGAACTGGGGCCGGACGCAGTGGAACTGGTGGATCAGACGATGCTCGAACTCGCCTTTGAAATCCCGCAGTTTCAGTCCAAGTTGAAGCGTTTTGTGAAGGGCAAGCCCGGCTCGCTGCTGTTGGTGGAATTTGCAGGATCGGAGGTGGACTCGCTCCAGCAGAAGCTCCGGGACTTGGACGCGATGATGGCCGCGCACGGTTTCCCGGAAGCCGTGGTGGAGGCGGTGGACCCGGCGCTTCAGAAGGAAGTCTGGGACGTGCGCAAGTCCGGGCTGAACATCATGATGTCCATGAAGGGCGACGGCAAGCCGGTCTCGTGCATCGAGGACTGCGCGGTGGAACTGACCGATCTTGCGGAGTACACCAGCCGACTCAACGAGTTGTTCGCCAAGCACGGCACCACCGGAACCTGGTACGCGCACGCCTCGGTGGGTTGCCTGCACGTCCGCCCCGTGCTCAACATGAAACAGGAGTTGGGGGCCAAGCAACTCCGGGCAATCACCGAAGAAACCTTCGCCATCGTGCGCGAGTACAAGGGTTCGCATTCCGGGGAACACGGCGACGGGCTGGTGCGCTCGGAATTCCACGAGGTGATGTTCGGCCAGCGCATCGTGAACGCCTTCGAGGAAGTCAAGCGACTCTTTGACCCCCGCGATTTGCTGAATCCGGGCAAGATCGTGCAGCCCTCCAAGATGGACGACCGCCGCCTCTTCCGCTACCGCCCGGATTATCGGCAGTCCACCCTGCCCACCGGACTCGACTGGTCGGAGTGGGGCGGGTTCGACCGTGCGGTGGAGATGTGCAACAACAACGGCGCGTGCCGCAAATTCAACACGGAGGTGATGTGTCCCTCCTTCCGCGTCACCCGCGACGAACGCCACCTCACTCGTGGCCGCGCCAACGCCCTGCGGCTTGCGCTTTCCGGACAGTTGGGGCCGGAGGCGTTGACCTCCCAAGACATGTACGAAACCATGCGGCTCTGCGTGGGCTGCAAGGCGTGTCGGCGCGAATGTCCCACCGGGGTGGACCTGAACCGCATGAAGACCGAGTTCCTGGACCACTACCACCGCAAGCACGGGCTTTCGCTGCGGGAGCGGCTGTTCGCCTACATGCCTCGCTACGCCCCGCTGATGTCCAAACTCGGAGGGCTGGCCAACTTGCGGGACGCTTTGCCCGGACTCCCCGCCCTTTCGGAAAAACTGCTCGGACTCACCAGCAAGCGCGATCTGCCGCAGTGGGACGCCCGCCCCTTCCGTGCGGACGAGGCCACGAAAAACCCGGACGGCCCGGAGGTGGTGCTGTTTGCAGACAGCTTCAACACCTACTTCGAGCCGCAAGTTTTACGAGACGGACTGGCCGTGCTGGAAGCGGCGGGACGGCGCGTGACCGTTCCTGTAGCAAAAACGACTCGCCGCAAACTCTGCTGCGGGCGCACCTTCCTGTCCTCCGGGCTGATTGCCGAAGCCAAGCGGGAAGCCGCCCAACTGCTGGAAAGTTTGTCGCCCTACGTCGAGCGCGGAGTGCCCATCGTCGGGCTGGAGCCGTCGTGCGTGTTCACGATCAAGGATGAACTTCCCGCCCTGCTTCCGGGGGAACCCTCAAAACGACTGGCGGAGCAGGTGCAACTGCTGGAATCGTATCTGCTCGCGGAACAGGAGGCCGGACGGCTGGATTTACCCTTCAAATCCTCGGCAGGAAAGAAAATCCTGCTACACGGGCACTGCCACCAAAAAGCCTTTGCCGCTGTCAACAGCACCGTCAAGCTGCTGGAATCCATTCCCGGAGCCGAGGTAGAATCCATCCCCTCAAGCTGCTGCGGCATGGCGGGTTCCTTCGGTTATCAGGCGGAGCATTACGAAGCCTCGATGGCAATGGCGGAACTCTCGCTGCTGCCCCGCGTCCGGAACGCCACCGTCAACGAAGACATCGCCGCCTGCGGCACCAGTTGCCGTCACCAGATCGAACACGGCGCTGGACGCACCGTGCAGCACCCGATCAGTTTGTTGCGGAACACCTTGGCGACCTGAACTTCCGGGCAGGGTTGTCTCGTGCGCCAAATAGTCGTATGATAAGCAACTGAGGAGAGTGTTGTTTCCCATTGCACTCACAGCTCTCTATGATCCACAGTTTCTTGCACAAAGGGTTAGAGCGGTATTATAAGAGTGGAAGTCGCTCAGGAATTCCCGCCCAGCAGGAGCGTCGAATCCGTCTGATCCTCACCAACTTGGATCAGGCCGAATCTCCGCAGGACATGAACTTACCAGGCTTGGCACTGCATCCCCTCAAGGGCAACCGTCAGGGAACATGGGCTGTGAAAGTGAGTGGAAATTGGCGAATCACCTTCCGGTTTTCAGATGAAGGGATCGAGTCCGTGAATTACGAGGATTACCACTAAGGAAACGTCATGCCAATGCACAATCCCGCACATCCCGGAGAACTCCTGTATGAGTTGGTATTGCACCCCCTTGAACTGACCCTCACAGAAGCGGCCCGTCGGCTTGGGGTCAGCCGGCACACCTTGTCCCGCTTGGTTCACACCCAAACATCTCTCACTCCTGAGATGGCGCTACGCTTGGAATTGACCTTCGGAACTCCCGATGCGGCACACTGGTTGCGGCTACAAAATGCTCACGATCTCTGGAAGGCACGACTTCAAACCCACCGTCTGCAAGTACAGCCAGTGGCCGCCTCCGTTGCGTGATGCTACTTCAACCTTAACCTGCCCACTTTCATGGGCCATTCAGCATCACGCCAGCAGTTTCATCGGACTGCCCACGTCCACCACGCCGATGGCCCTGTGGGCCTTGTAGCCGAGGAGTTCCTGACAGCGGACGGGCATTTGCTTGACCTCCTCGATGGGAACCGTCAGAAAGGTGTTCTCTTCCGTACGCAGCCAGCCGAGGACATAGCCTAAGAACATGCCGCGTCGGCATTCATCGGACGAGGTGTTGGCTCCACCCCCGTGGAGCGTGGAGCCAAGGTAGAAGAGGGCCGCGCCCGCCTTCATCTCGGCATGGATGATTTCGTTGGGTTGCGGGATTCGGTCAGGGGGCCAGTGGTGGCTGCCCGGAACAACCTGCGTCGCCCCGTTCTCGGTGGTGAAATCGGACAGCGCAAAGATCGCCTCCACCTGAAGCTGGGGCTTCGGTCCCTGATAATGCCCCCAAGCGTCTTCATCGCGGTGAATCCTCTGAGCCGTTTCTCCCGGCCCGATCTGGATGAGTTGGCCCGTGTTCAGCAAATAATCCTCACAGTTCGGGAGCAACAGCTCATCGGCCACCTTGGTCAGCAACGGGTGCTGCATCACTTCAAGGAAGGTTCTCGACTTGGCGGGCAAGCCGTCGAGCCGAATGGTTCGACTCCCGTAGAACTCGATCAGGTACTCGGTGGTGGGATGCCGAATTCCGGGGGCGGTATTGGCCAGCCAGCCGTCAACCTCCGAATTGAGGCGCTCCAGTGTGGCCGGATTCAGGGCCTGTTCGACAATTGCGGCTCCGTCCCGTTGCAGAATCCCCAGGAGTTCCACGGGGTCTTCGTCATTGCTGACTTTCTCAAGCATCGCTATCCAACTATGTGACTCTCAATGATTTTAGCTCCCTTGCCTGCTTGCCTCTCCCCAACACAGGCGCTCCCGCCTCTCATGCGGGGAGAACGTCACGAGGGAGAAACGGGAAGGCTACCATAGCTGACTGAAAGGCACTGCGCAAGCCACGGTCAGGCACCGATCTTGTGATTGTTAGGCTGGACGGGCTTTCAGATGAGCGCCCGCAGGTGGCATGGCCCTGAGCGAATTCGATGCCGAGCAACGCTTCAAGGCACTCGCCCGCAAGGGAGACCGACAACGGGGGATGGAACTGCTGGAACAATTGCAGAGCCACTACGGGGACGGTCCGGGCAACGCCTGAAGCCCCCAAACGGCGCATCTGCTCGGCTTGATCGCCCTACCCCTCGTGCGGTAGGGTGGCGCAAACGCAGCCCCTTTCCCGCGTAGGGGCGGGTTTGAAACCCGCCCCTACCTGTGCGCATCGACCTGTTCCGGACACGCCCCAAGGCGCATCCGCCCGGCTTGATGCGCCCTACCCCTCGTGCGGCAGGGTGGCTCAAGCGTAGCGGAGCCGCCCCAGCCTTTTCCTCAATCCGTCCCGCGACCACCCTTTCCGCACATCTAGCCGAAAAAAATGGACTTTCAAAGGGAAAATTCGCATAATCTCTCAGGCTCAACCACCCCTAAGCGAGAGAGATCATGGCGATCATGTTTCCAGACAGTGTCCCCGACACGGCATACCCCGGCGAAAAATGGATGTTCAAAATCTTTCGTGATGCCCTGCCCGATGAGTTCTTGGTTTGGCATGAGCCATCAACCCTCACAAGGAAGCCCGATTTTATCCTACTGTCTCCGAACTATGGGCTACTGGTGGTCGAGGTCAAAGACTGGAACCCTGAAATGATCATAGATTTGGAAGGAGGTGAATTTATCCTTCAACGTTCGGGGATTCCTGTGCCGAGTGAAGAAAATCCGCTTCGACAAGCAGAGAAACACAAAGATGCTTTGGTGAGCAAATTAAAATCCAAAGAAATACTGCTTCACGGAACTGGAAAATATCAAGGAAGGTTAGCATTCCCTATTGGAAGAGCGGCTTGCCTCACCAGTATCTCGCACAGTGATTTAATCTCATCACTCATAATCGAACACTACGGAGCAGAGTCGTTCTTGTTCAAAGAA
This sequence comes from uncultured Pseudomonadota bacterium, assembly GCA_964597275.1. GTDB lineage: Bacteria > SAR324 > SAR324 > SAR324 > NAC60-12 > UBA8110. The sequence goes on from CAZQXS010000031.1 coordinate 32,844, forward strand.
GACATCTTGCGCTGGCAGCAATATGGTGAGGAAGAAAAGGATCGAGAGATCACCCGTGCATTTCAAGGGTTGTTTGACAGCAGAGCAAAATTCCCATTTGAACCACTCACTGAAGACCAAATCAGAACCATCAAAGGGGTACTCTACCCCTCTTTCGTCATTCGTGAAGAGCCTGCAAAACCGGATAGCTGGAAGCAGAAATCCCCGGTTCCGCAAGGTGCGAAAATCTTCATCACCATGGATCGGAAGCAAGAACTGGAGGCTCGACGACTTGGTTCCGGGCACCGTATCATCTCTGGCATTGCCGGCTCTGGAAAAACCCTAATCCTGATCAACCGTGCCCGCTGGCTGGTTCAGCAAA
>CAZQXS010000032.1:0-8805 GCA_964597275.1 uncultured Pseudomonadota bacterium
GGCGGAGAAGGCCTCGATGGAGGGGTGCTTGTCGAGGGTCGCCCTGAAGACGGCGGGCCCGGCGGTGGTGTCATGGATGTTGGCGGCGTGGACACTGACGCGGGGCAGGTTTCCGGGGGTGTCGGTGCTGATGTGGCGCTTGCGCCCCTTGACCTTTTTTCCCCCGTCGATGCCGCGCTCGTGAGAGGCGCAGGCGGTCTTGACGCTCTGAGAGTCCACGATGGCGCAGCTGGGGGACCCGGCCCGGCCCGCCTTCCTTCGCGAGGAGGCATTGAGCGCGTCGAGTGCCCGCTCCCAGCAGCCGCGCAGGCACCACCGGCGGTAGCGGTCGTAAACGGTCGGCCACGGCGGGAAGTCGTTGGGGAGCAGGCGCCACTGGCATCCCGTCCGCAGAACGTAGAGGATGGCGTTGACGATCACGCGGGGGGCGTGGGCCTCCCTCGCGCCGCGGGGGTCCGGGCGCTTGAGGTGGCCCCTGACAAGCTTCCACTGCTGGTCCGTCAGGTCGCTGGGTACATCAGGTTCCTTGGGAAGTGAGCATAACAACCTGAAATGAATGCAATTCTTTAACCATACAGCCTCTTACAAAGGCACCTCCCGCTGGCCTAAAGTCAAGAGCGGCGTTCGGCCTTGGAACCGCTTCAGTTGAACAGTTCCATGAACTTGTCAATGTTCATCCGGAAGCCCGCCTCAAAATCCTCGTCTCCGGGGTGGTACACGCTTTCAAAGGAAACCACGCCGTCGTAGTTGTCTGCCCGCAGGGCATCGGCCATCGGCTGGAACTGATCGGCCAACTGCCCCTCGCCCATCTTCCGGACTTCCAGGAACGCCTGTGGCGTGTTCGTCTGAACATCCTTGATGTGGATGTGGGCGAGGTAGCCGTCCCGGATCAGTTCGTACCCGTCCGGGTAGGCGGTTTCGTGGCACCAGCAGTTGTTGGCCGGATCCCACAGCACCCACAGCGTGCCTTTCGCGTCCAAGTCGTCAATCAGCTTCTTGGCCGTCCAGCACGAGTTGATCATCGTGCCGTTTCCGGTTTCGCACACCAGCTTCAACCCCTCGCTTTTGGCGAGTTCAACGGCGGGCTGCACAATGGGCAACAGCGCGTCCCACGCGCCTTTGGCTACGTTCCACTTTTCCGCACCGTGCGCACCCCACAGAATCTGCTCCTTCTTGGGCGAGAGGATGCGCACACAGGGAGACCCTACCTCGTGGGCGATTTCCATGCAGTGCTTGAGGCGGTCCAGGTGGGTGGTGTGGAGTTCGCCCCCCGGCTCGGACACCACGGGCATTCCGGCAAAGATGTGGTGGCAAATGTTGGAAACCTACTTGCCGTGTTGGTCCAGCAGTTCCTTCACCCGCTTCACTTCCGCAGGCTCCAGATATCCGACTTCCTTGTCCCAGACAAATTGCAGCTCGGCGTATTCCAGCCCGAACTCGTCCATCACGTTGAGTGCATGTTCAAAGTCCCGGCTGATGCCGTCCGTGATCACTCCTGTTTTCATCGTTTTTTCAGTTGGTTGATGCTGAATTAGCGTTTCAGTTGCGCGTCCACGATTTCCTCGACAATCCGAGTCACCGTCCAGTTGTCCCCGTCGGGGTACTTGGTGCGGCCAGCCTGAAACAATTGAAAGGCGGTTCCTGCCGTGAACATCGGCACACCCAAATCGCGGGCCATGTCCAGCACGATGCGCAGATCCTTGTACATAGTGAAGATGTGGCTCCCCGTGCCCTCGAATTTGCGGTCAATGATGTTTTCCAGTGCGGTGTTGACCACGCCGCATCCCGCCCCGGATGTGCTGAAGACATCATAAAGCACCTGCCCGTCCACCCCGGCTTTGGCGGCGAGTGTGGATGCTTCAAAGGTGGCGCTGAAGGCGGAGCCAATCAGGGATTGCAGGCAGGCCTTGACGGTCTGGCCCATTCCTGGCTTGACCCCCACCCGATGGATGGTCTTGCTGACCGCCTGCATCACGCCTGCGTACTCATCCAGCACCTTCGGCACTCCGGCGGCCATCATGGTCAGCGTCCCTCCTTGGGCACCGGGGAAGCCGCCACTGACCGGAGAGTCAATCAGGTGAATGCCTGAACCTTCAAGGTCGTCCCCCAACGCCTGAGCTTCGGCAGCATGGATGGTGGCGGTGAGGATGATGGCGGATCCGGGCTTGAGCGTAGAGCGCAAGCCGCTCCCCCCAAAGATCACCTCGCGGGCCTGATCGCCGTGCATGACCATCACAAAGACCACGTCGGCCTGCGCCCCCACTTCAGCAGGGTTGGTCGCCGCCACGCCTCCCATCTCTGTAAAAGCGGACATGCGGGCCTCGCTGAGGTCATGGCCGACCGTGGCAAATCCGTTCTTGATCAGGTTCTTGGCGAGGCCGCTGCCCATGTCGCCAAGTCCGATGACTCCTACTTTTTTCAAGTGTCTCCTTGAGTGCTAAGGTTGTTGGGATTGCTGAACCAAGAGAAAGCACTCATGGCCCAGCGGTTGAAGAGGAAAGACGGGCTGGAGGACATACGCAGGATCCGTCCGCTGTTTCCACAAGGCCGGAAAAATCTCCCGCCACGCCTCCAGCAAACTCCGGGGCGTGGGAGGCAGTTCTGGCTTAACCACCTCGTGCAGTCTCGGCAGGGCATGAAAGGGCACGTTCTGGTACATGTGGTGCTCGATGTGGTAGTTCATGTTCCAGTAAAAAAAACGCAACACCGGCCCCAGGTGGATTGTCCGCGTGGTCCTGCGGTAATCCGAACCGTTGACGGCTAGTGCCGTGTGCTGGGTCCGCGAGCAGAGGTCGTGGACAAAGGAGCCGATGCTTCGGGGAACGATCAGGAACACGATCGGCAGCCAGGTCTGATAAAGCATGGAAATGGCGAACACCATCAGATAGCCCAGCACGAAGATCCGGGACTGCACCTTCATCCGGGGCACCAGTCCCTTGGGCACAATGCGCTGGTCGGATTCAGTAACGGTCCCAAAGGCGTGGCGGAGCATTGCGCCGAGGTGAGTCTTGGCGTGGAAAAACCGGGTCAGCATCTCAAAGACCATCACGGCAATGCTTTTGGGGCGGACAGCCTCGCCTTCCGGGTCCATGCCGAGTACGGAGGTGTGGGAGTGGTGACGCAGGTGACGGTACTTGCTGTAGATCTGCTCTCGCCACGACATGAAGCACACCAGCCAGTGGGCCGAGGTGTTCAGCCATTTCGAGCGGAACACCGTGCCGTGGTTTAACTCGTGGGCCGCTGCCTCGGCGAAGGAAAACACGATGGCGTAGAGCAGGAAAACGGGGTAGAACCCAGCCTCTCCCAACAACGAGTACGCCCCCCCCCCCAAGGCGACCAAGATGCAAAAGTAGGTGCCAAGGTGCAACAGCCCCAGCCAGTCAGAGCACTGGATCAACTCCTTCATCAGCTTGGGGTCCACGCTGGTGCGGTAAGCCGGAGCGGGCTTGTTTTCGTGTTCCATCACAGGGTTGCTGACGCGCTTGGCAGAACAGGGGTGATACTGTGCCCCGGGGGGTTCATTTGGGTTTTCATCCTATGAAGGATCCGGAGCGAGGGCGCGGTCGGGTGGTTGTGCTTCGGACGACAAGCCGGGTCTCCAAGAAGAACCGAGCTTCAAAGAAGGAAGAGGAGGCCAGCATCTCCAACAGCACCGAAACGGCCATCCGGCCCGCCTCGGCACACTCGCCACGCACCGTACTCAAGGGAGGGTTGCTGAAGATGCCCAGCGAATCATCGCAACCAATGATGCTCATATCCCCCGGAATGCCGCAGCCCTGTTCGGATAGCCCCGCGATGACTCCATGTGCCACGATGTCATTGAAGGTAATGGCCGCCGTGGCTGGGGTGGCCAGCAACGACGACGACGCATTTTTGCCCGCCTCGTAATTCGGTTGCCCTGCCGACACCTGAAGCACCTTCATGCCCAGTTCAGCCGCCATCCGGTTGATGGCAGATTTCCTTTGCTTGTTGGACCAGGATTTCGGGTGGCCGCTGATGTAGGCGATTTCCTGGTGGCCTAGCTCATGGAGGTGCTGGACCGCCTGACGCATCCCCGGCTTGCTGTCGATCAGGATTCTCGGAATCCGCTTCAGTTCCCGGTTGACCAGCACCAGCGGACACTGAGCCGCGTACTTTATGATCCGGCCCACCTCCAAGCGAGACCCCACCAGCACCACCCCCTCAACCTGCCCGGAAAGCCGCTGCAACAATTCCTCCTCCTTGCCCGGATTCTCGTCGGAGTCCCCCAAGAAGACGCAGTAGTCGGACAGGTCGGCCTGCTGCTGGGCCGCACGGATCATCGGAGGGTAGTACGGATTGGCCACATCCGGAACGATCAGCGCAATGTTCCCGTGCCGCCCAGTACTCAAGGCTCGCGCCGAGTGGTTGGGCACATAGCCCAAGCGTTCCGCCACCGCCTCAACGCGCTTCACGGTTTCGGCACTCAGCAGGTGAGGCCGCGTGAACGCCCTCGAAACGCTGGACCGCGCCACGCCCGCAACTTCCGCAACCTGAGCGATGGTGACTCTTCTCTTGTCTGCCGCCATTTTTAAGGTTTGATGCCATTGACCTCCATAGACTGTCTGCAACTGGACCGCCTGTCAATCTTATTTTCGCAATCGGTTGCACTAGAGCCGTCATTAGCCCTCTCCCGACCTCACCTCTCGCGAGTCCCACATTTTACAGGAAATTTGGATTTCCCTAAGCGTGTTTCCACTCGAACCTCTTTCGTTCAGAAACCGGGAAGACTGGGGAAAAATCCTCTTGACATGCAATCGATTGCATAATATATTCTCCACCTTGAAGGTTCGGGGAACCAGCCCAGCCCCCGAAACCCGGACTGATTGCAATAGGCTTTGCACCCATGACAACCTGCTTTCCAAGGCACCATGAGCATTGATGCCCAAAGGCGGCCCCGGCTGGACGGCCTCGCCACGCAATTGGGAACGGCGTGGCTGGCAACCGCACAAATCCCTGAGCCGGCCCCAGCCACGCTCCCCCAAAACCGGGAGGAGGCGTACTATGTCCAAGACCAGATGGCGGCGGTCATTGGGGAGCCTCTTTCCGGATGGAAGGTGGGAGCCACCAGCGCCAAGATGCGCGAACTGGACGGCCATGACGACGTGATTCCGGGGCGCATCTTCTCCTCCGTGACCTACTTGGGCGGCGAGCAGCAACTCCCCAGTTTGCGCTTTCCCAATGCACGGGCGGAAACGGAATTCGCCTTCCGATTGCAAGCCGACTGCCCGCTTCGGAAAGCTCCTTGGACGGCTGGGGAGCTTGCGGAGCAAGTCACTTTGCATCCCGCGATCGAAATCATCGGCAACCGACACACCCTTGCAGAGGGCACCAAGCAACAAAAATCCCTGATGACCATCGCAGATAATGGGGGGGGGATTGGCTTTGTATTTGGCGATGCCGTCGAGGAATGGGGCGCACGGGATTTCCGGAACCATGTGATCCGGCTACAGGTGGACGACCATCCCGCTGCCGAGAATTTTCTGGGAGACATGCGGTGCGAGCCACTTCAGGTATTGGCGGACCTGCTCAACCATCTGGCCACTCGTAGCATTGGACTGAAATCAGGGGATTTTGTTTCCACCGGAGCCGCCACCGTCCCTCAGCCCGTTTCCGCCGGCTCGACCGTGGCGGCGGATTTCGGAGAACTCGGCACCATGCGCCTGCATTTTTCCTAAAGAGCGACCATGAAGCACTACGATGTCGCCGTGGTCGGCTCCGGAGCGATGGGAGCCTTGTTTGGTTCCATCTTGGCCGAGGGCGGGCTGGATGTCGTGCTGTTGGACATCAACCAAACGCATGTGCAGGCCATTCAGTCTGAGGGTCTCCAGATTGAGGGATACGGGGGAAGCCGGACCCTTGCCATCCCCGCCGTCAGCGACCCCCAGCAAATCGGGTCGGCGCACTTGCTGTTCTTCCAGTGTAAGGCCTACTCAACTCAGGCCACCGCCGAGTCGGTGCGTCATTTAGCGAAACACGACACCGTTTGCATCAGCTTCCAAAACGGACTGGGCAATGAGGAAATTCTCGGAGAGGTGCTTGGTCCGAATCGGGTGTTGGGGGGCTTGACCGCGATGGCGGGCCTCATGCTTGGCCCAGGCCGGATTCGTGATTTTTCCCGGGTGCCGTCATACATTGGCGAAATGTCAGGCGGTTTATCAGAGCGTGTGAGCCGCATTGCCGAAACCCTTACGCGAGGGGGGCTGGACGTCCGCCAATCTGCCGACATCCAAGCTGAAATCTGGAAGAAACTCTTGGGCAACATCGCCCTAAGTGCCCTTTCGGGGCTGACGAACCTCACCTCGGCAACCGCTCTCAGTGTCCCGGAACTCAAGGAAATCAGCCTGACTGCAATGAGGGAGGCTTTTGCCGTGTCCGAGGCGGTAGGAATCTCGCTAGACCGAGAAGCCGTGGTGCGGGGCATTGAAATGATTTCCAAAGCCGGAGGCACGGGCGACAACAAATCCTCCCTGTGCGTGGACCTGCTCAACCGTCGCCCAACTGAAGTGGATTATATCTACGGAAGCGTCATCAAACTTGGAGAGCAGCATAGCCTGCCCACGCCAACAATGAAAACCCTCCACGCCCTCATCACCGGTTTGGAAAAAACTGACTTTCCGACAACGCCCGCATGAGACGGTTTGAGAACAAGGTCGCCTTCATTTCCGGAGGTTCCAAGGGTATCGGCTTGGCCTGCGCCACCCGCTTGGCAAGGGATGGGGCTTCCGTTTTCTTGGCCTCTTCCAATCCAGAAAACTTGGCGCAGGCTGCGAATACCATTGTCGTGCAATCTGGAACGAAGGTCGGCACCTACGCCGCAGACTTGCGGACCCTGATCGGATGCGAATCGGTGGTGCGGGCCTGCCTCCAGCAGTTTGGCACTTGCGACCTGCTCATCAACTCCGCCGGAGCCACCAAGGGAGGCATTTTTCCGGATCAGACGGATGAGGAAATGCTGGACGGGTTTGCCCTCAAGTTTCACGCTGCGGTGCGCCTGTCTCGCCTGCTCTGGCCCGAATTGAAAAAAAAATGCGGTTGTGTGATCAACATCGTCGGGGGATTTGCCCGGAGTCCGGCGAAGGACTTCATGATCGGGGGGGCTGTCAACGCCGCCTTGGCCAACTTTTCGAAGGCCCTAGCGGATCAGGGGCTTGTGGATGATGTCAATGTCAACTGGATCCACCCCGGACTCACAGAAACAGATCGGCTAACCGGGATTTTCAAGGACCGGGCACACCAGCAGAACAAATCCGTGGAGACGATCCGGCAGGAGTCCGTCAAGGCAGAAGGACTGCGCAGGCTTGGCCAGCCGGAGGACATTGGGGAGTTAGTGGCGTTTTTGTGCAGCCCTGACGCACGGCATGTTCATGGAACCGGGATTGCCGTGGATGGCGGCGGCAGCAAAGGCTACTACTGATGGAATTTGACCTGTCCTTTGAGCAGAGGACGTTGATCCAGACGGTGCGGGGCTTCATTGCCGCCGAACTGCACCCCCTAGAGCATGAGGTCGAGGACAAAGGACATCTTGCCCCGGAGCGGGTAAAACAAATTCAAAGAAAGTCTTTCGACTTGGGGCTGTACGCCATGAATGTTCCGGAACGGTATGGAGGGGGGGGGCTTTCAACCTTGGACTGGATGCTGGTGGAAGAGCAGTTTGGTCGGACCACGGACATATTGGTGCGTCGGGCGTTTGGCAACATCTACGACATGCTTTTCGAGGGAACACCTGAGCAGGTCGAACGCTGGCTCCTGCCAAGTGTACGAGGAGAACGAGTCTTCTCGATCGCCTTTTCTGAGCCGGAGGCTGGCTCGGATGCGGCGGGAATCAAAACCCTGGCGAAACGGTCAGGCACTGGTTGGACCCTCAACGGTAGCAAGCATTTCATTTCTGATGGAGATTACTCCGATTTCTTCATCATCACGGCTGTGACCAATCCAGAAGCAAAACATCATGGCATATCGGCCTTCATTGTTGATAAGGATACTCCCGGACTCACAGTCGGAAAAAATCAGGAGATGATGGGCTTGCGGGGAACCGGGCATGTGGAATTGTTTTTCAACTCCATCAGATTGGGGCCGGAATCACTGCTTGGCAAGGAAGGCAAGGGATTGCAATTGGCGTTGACCACCCTTGGTCGTGTTCGCTTGGCTCAAATTTGTGCCCGGGCCATTGGTAAGGCAAGTCTGATTTTGGAACGAGCCACGGATTACGCCAACCAGCGGATGCAATTCGGCAAGCCCATTGCCCAGTTTCAGATGATCCAGCAAATGCTGGCAGATAGTGCCATCGAAATCAACTCCGCCCGTTTGGCCTTGCTCCATACCGCTTGGGAGGCAGACAGGGGCTTGGATGTTCGTGCCCGGATTTCGATGGTCAAGGTGCAGGCATCAGAAATGCTGGGGCGCGTAGCAGACCGTGCAGTGCAGATTTTCGGGGGCATGGGCTACTGCAAACAGTTCCCCATCGAGCGCTACTACCGGGATGCGCGGGTGTACCGCCTTTTCGATGGCACCTCCGAAATTCACCGGGCGGTGGTGGCACGTGCATTGGCAAAAGGGCTAGCGCTGTTTGTCTTTCCATCTCTTGCATGAGCCGTGGGTGTTTGTTTTCTTAGCGCAGCAGAGGCAATTGCCTTGGTTCCAGATGGATCCACCGTCGGCTTGATCGGGGGAGGGGGAGGTCTAGTGGAAGCCTCGTTGCTGCATGAGTACATCGAAAGGCGTTTTTTGGAAACAGGGCAACCTAACAACCTGACATGCATTCACGCCTTGGGGATCGGTGATCGT
>CAZQXS010000032.1:8815-32647 GCA_964597275.1 uncultured Pseudomonadota bacterium
CAGTCGCGTGGCATGAACCGCTTTGCCCATGAGGGCATGGTGCGGCGGGTCATCGGGGGCCACTGGGTGTGGTCTCCCCGCATGCAGCAGCTTGCCCGTGAGAATAAGATAGAAGCCTATGTGCTGCCGGGCGGGGTCATCATGCAACTCATGCGGGAAGTCGCCGCCAAACGCCCCGGGTTGATCACGCATGTGGGCTTGGGTACGTTCGTGGACCCCGAATTGGACGGGGGACGGATGAATGATGCTGCACAGGAGCCGTTGGTCGAGCGTGTTCAAATTGACGGCAAGGACTACCTTCGCTACCTGCCGATCACCGTGGATGTGGCCCTGCTCAAGGGATCCGTCTCGGATGAAGATGGTAATATCAGCCTGAACGAGGAACCCGCCAACGTGGATATTTACGCGATGGCCGCCGCTGCCCACAACTCCGGAGGACTTGTCATTTTTCAGGTGAAGCAGCAAGTTCCCAGGGGCACACTACCCGCCCGTTCGGTTCGTGTTCCTTCGGCAATCGTGGATGTGGTGGTGGTGGACCCAGACCAGCGGCAGGGGTACGACTTGGTGTACGACCCCTCCATTTCGGGAGAAAGACGAGACGAGTCGCACTACCCAGTCCCTCCGGTTTTTTCTGAGAGGCTGGTCATCGCGCAGCGGGCACGCACCGAGTTGCAGGATGGTGCGGTCATCAACTTCGGGTTCGGCATCCCGGATCAGGTGTCCGCGTTGCTGGATGCCGAAGCTGAACAGCATCGCTATTACCAGACCATTGAGCATGGAACCTACGGCGGGAGCTTGTTGAGTGGAACCCTGTTCGGCTACGCCAAAAATCCGAGTTGCATGATTGATGGTCCCTCCCAGTTTGATTTCTATTCCGGAGGGGGGCTGGACATCGCTTTTTTGGGCTTTGGGCAAATTGACCGATCGGGCAATGTCAACGTCTCCAAGCTGGGTGGCGTCACCGTGGGTCCTGGCGGTTTCATTGACATTGCCCAAAACGCGAAGAAGGTTGTGTTCTGTGGAACCTTTGACACCAAAGGGACGGAGTTGAAAACCGGAAGCGGGGAACTCAAGGTCCAGCGTCCGGGGCAGGTCACTAAGCTCGTGGAGAATGTGGATCAAATCACCTTTTCTGGAACCCAATCCTTGGCTCAGCAGCAGGAGGTCGTCTATGTGACGGAGCGGGCCGTGTTCCGGCTCACTCCGGAAGGAATGGCGTTGACCGAAATTGCACCGGGGGTTGAACTGTACGAGGATGTCTTGGCTAAGATGGGATTTTCTCCGATCATGACAAAGCCGCCTGCAGTCATGGATTCCCAATTCTTCCGGGCCCCTCAGCATGGCTAAGGTGAAACTCGCTCTTGTTGGGCTAGGCGTTATCGGAAAGCGCCACTTGAGTGCTATCTCCCAAGTGGAGGAAGCGGAACTGGTGGCTGTCGTGGACACCAACGCTGAGGTCGGGCCGCTGGCTCAGGAACAGGGTGTTGGCTTCTACTCAAACACATCGGACATGCTTGCCCATACCAAGCCGGAGGGCGTACTGGTTTGCACCCCCACCGAACACCACCTGCAACCCGTGCTGGATGCGGTGCAGGCGGGAGCGCATGTCTTGGTGGAAAAGCCCATTGCCGCGACACTCGACGAGGCCACCGCCATCATCCAAGCCGCCAACTCGGCATTGCGGCAGGTTTTGGTGGGGCACCACCGACGGTACTACGAGGTGTTGCAGCGAACTCAGGAGCTGATCCAAGGTGGTGAGCTTGGAGACTTGATCGGCGTTTCCGGACAGTGGACCACCCGCAAGGCCGAAGCCTACTTTGAGCCGAAATGGCGTCAGCTCCGCTCCTCTGGCCCGGTGCTGATTAACTTGATTCATGAAAATGACATCCTAAGATACTGCTGCGGGGAAATCCACAAAGTGTCAGCAATGATTCAAAGCGGGTTACGCGGACATGCCAAGGAAGAAACCGCCGCCGTGGCCATAGAGTTCGAGTCCGGAGCTTTGGGAACCTTCTTGCTGTCCGATGCAGCCTGCTCCCCTTGGACGTGGGAGCAAGCCACTGGAGAGAACCCGAACTTCCCGGAATCCGCTCAAAACGTTTACCGCTTTGTAGGAACCAAGGCATCACTAGAATTTCCCAATTTGGCCCTCTGGTCGTCCCATAGCGGTGTGGACTGGCACCAACTCATGGCCTCAACTCCTATTGCGACTCAACTCACAGATGCCTACATCGCGCAATGCCGCCACTTTTGCCGAGTGATCCGAGCGGAGGAGCCACCCCGAATCACTGCCGAAGACGCAACACGAACACTGGCCGCGACTCTCGCGGTCTTTGATTCCGCCGAGCTCGGACAAGAGGTCGTGCTATGAGTTCCTATGGGCATATTCGGGTTCAGGAAACCGGTGAGGTGCTTCAGGTGACGATTGCCCGCCCAAAGTTTCTCAACGCTCTCAATACAGCAGCGCATTTTGAACTCTCCGAAGTGTTTGATGCCTTTGCTGCCAACGACCAGCTACACCTTGCCACTATAACCGGTGTGGGGGACCGGGCCTTTTGTGTGGGCACAGACTTGAAGGAACGGTCACAGCACGGGCTGGACCACTTTCCTGAAACCGGGTTTGCAGGACTGACTCAGCGATTCGACCTCCACAAGCCGGTGATCGCCCTCATCAACGGTGACGCGGTTGGTGGGGGGCTGGAAGTGGTCCTTGCCTGTGACTTGGCTCTCGCAGTAGAAACCGCTCGTTTTGGCCTACCCGAACCAAAGATCGGCTTGGCAGCTAGTGGGGGGCTTCACCGGCTCGCCCGTCAGGTTCCCATGAAAGCCGCACTCGAAGTGGCCCTCACGGGCCAGCTCTTTGGAGCCAAAGCCGCCCTCCGCTTGGGACTGATCAACAAAGTTGTGACCCAGCAGGATTTCCAAGCAGAAAGCAACCGCTTGATGGAGAGCCTTCTTGAGTGTGCACCGTTGTCACTCAGGGCCACCAAACAGATGCTATTTCAAGGGCGAGACTACTCATCTTTGCAGGGAGCCTACCAAGCCAGTTATTCTCAATACGAGTTGATGCTGAAAAGCGGTGATGCCTGGGAGGGGAGCAGGGCTTTTTTGGAGAAGCGCAAGCCGGTCTGGCGGGCCAAGTGATACAGAAGTTGGAAGGGAATGACAGATTTTTTTGTTGACATAGGACAGACCACCTGCTTCACCAAAACCGTGTCGGAGAGCGATGTTTACCTGTTCGCCGGAATCACGGGGGATTTTTCTCCGAACCATGTGAACAAGGCTTACATGGAAAATTCCTCCTATGGGAAGCTAATGGCCCACGGTGCTCTGATCGTCGGGTTCATGTCCACGGTCTCCACCCTTGCCATCCAGCACACCCGAGATTCCGTTGAAACTCCCATGTCGGCGGGCTATGACAAAGTGCGTTTTTTGAAGCCTGTCTTTTTGGGAGACACGATCACGGTCAATTATCGAATTGCCGAAATAGAGCTTGAGCGCAAACGGTCGTATGCCGAGATCGAAGCGACAAATCAGAAGGGAGAGTTGGTGGCAGTGGGCAGGCATATTCTCCAGTGGGTTCCCAATCCATCGGCATCCGGTGATTCAAAATGAGCTTTGATTTGGATGGTCACAAGTTCATTGTCACTGGAGCCGCACGAGGCATCGGACTAGGGGTCAGCAGGAGGTTTGTCGAATTGGGGGCCTTGGTGTCCGGATGGGACCGGGACACCAGCGATATTCGCAGCGATTCAACTTTTGCACATGTCGCGGAAATTGATGTGACGGATGAAGAGCAGGTAAAATCCGCCACCGATAATGCGGTCCAGCAACTTGGTGGGTTGCATGGTCTGGTGGCCAATGCAGGGATTAATGGAAGGACCAAGCCCACTTGGGAATACTCCTTAAATGAGTGGAATCAGGTGATCAATATTGATTTGACCGGGGCTTTTATTTCCGCAAAATCCGTGCTCGATTTTCTCATCAAGGAAGGCTACGGTCGGCTGATTTTCATGGCCTCCGTTGCTGGAAAAGAGGGGAATCCAATGGCGACCGCCTACGGTGCGGCCAAGGCAGGGATGATTGGACTTGCCAAGGGGTTGTCGCGGGAATTGCTCCCCTCCAATATCACCGTGAACTGCATCGCCCCCGCAATCACAGAAACAGGTTTGATGACGGAAATGACCGAGGAGTACATTCTCAAGAAAAAGTCAAAAATCCCCATGGGACGGTTCTGCACGGTTACGGAAATTGCGGACATGGCGGCTTGGGTGGCCAGCCCACGCTGCTCGTTCACCACGGGGCAGGTTTTTGATGTCACAGGGGGCCGGGCAACCTACTGATGACCCGGAGCCTGTCTCGTGAAGAGCTTTGTATCCACCAAGTTTGCCTCTGGAAGCAAAGCACCTTCGGCGAGTCCTTGGACTGTCTGGCGCGGTATGGGGTGTTTCAAACCGCGCTTTGGAAGCCGTTGGTGGAGGACTGCGGGTGGAAAAAGGCCGCAAAGGCCTTGGAGGATTCCGGTGTTACGGCCATCGCGTTTTGCCCGCTGGTCGTGTATGATCCTGAAATCGCCTCCAGTCTGGCAGTGCAAACAGAGGCGAATCAGCGATTATTGGAACGCATTGCTGAACTGGGGGTTGATTCCGTAGTGGTGATCACCGGAGGGTTGTCGTCGGACTCAACTGACCTTTCCGGGCAAAGAGCCGTAGTCACGGAGGAACTGGCCAAGCTGGTGCCCACGGCAAGGAGTCTTGGAATCAAACTCGCGCTGGAGCCGTTGCACCCGATGGTGTGTGGAACCCGCACCGTGCTGAGCAGCCTCCGGGAGGCGAACGCAATGCTCGATGCGCTGGAAGCCGAAGGTGTACTCGGAGTGGCGGTGGACTCTTATGCCCTCTGGTGGGACGCCGGGTTGCAAGATCAGATTGAGCAAAGCAAGGGGCGCATTCGCCACCTGCATGTATCCGACTGGCTGCCCAACACACGTGACGTGCGCCATGATCGAGGCATGCCGGGTGATGGGCTGATTGACAATGCGCGAATCCGCTCCTGGGTGGAGGCGGCGGGCTACGAAGGGTCCGTGGAAGTGGAGATCTTCTCCGCTTACGACTGGTGGCTCAAGCCCGCAGAGGTGGTGGTGCAAACCATCTGCGGGCGCCTGCAACACCTTTGACGCCACAGGGCAAAAGCACTTGCACAACAAGGAAAACCATAACCGAAAGGAAGTGTGCTAGAAATCAACGAGGTCCACGCCGGATATGGCCGCTTGAAGATCTTGAGAGGGATCAACCTAAGTGTGCCCCAAGGAGGAATCGTCGCCCTGCTGGGAGGGAACGGAACCGGGAAATCCACGCTACTGAAGGCGATCTCCGGGCTCCTGCCACTCATGGAGGGACAGATTGCGTTCGACAGCAAGGAGATTTCCGACCTCAAGCCGCACGAGATCGTGCGCTCCGGGCTGGTGCAGGTCACACAGTCCAAGGAATCCTACCCGGCCATGACGGTGGAGGAAAATCTGATGGTCGGGGCGTTTACGCGCAACGACAAAACAGCTATCGGGAACGATCTTGAAAAGGTTTACAATTTTTTTCCCGTGCTAAAGGAACGCAGAAAAATGCTCTCTGGAACTCTGAGCGGAGGCGAGGTCCAAATGCTTGTCATCGGGCGTGGATTGATGGCCCAGCCTAAAATGCTGATGCTGGACGAACCCAGTGCTGCCCTTGCCCCCAAGATCGTACTGGAAATCTTTGCGAACATCCACAAGATTAGCCAGACCGGGGTGACCATTTTGGTGGTCGAGCAGAATGTCCGGATGGCCCTCTTGCTCGCACAGTACGCCTACATCATTCGCGATGGCCGTATCATGATCGAGGGCAATTCGAAGAAGTTGATCCACGATCCTGCCATCAAGGAATCGTTTTTTGGGGGAACGGTGACGGACACAACTCGTGAACTGGGCACCTGAAATCCCTTGCTGAACTGTGAAATGGACTTTGATTTCAACTCGCTGTTAGCGTTCATCATTTTTGGGGTCACGATTGGAGTGGTCTATGGGATAGTTGCGCTGGGCATCTCCCTGATTTACTCCGGATTGGACATTGTGCATTTTGCACATGGTGAAATCTACATGTTTGGGGCTTTTCTGGGACTCGTGCTTTCAAGGGAGCTGGGAGTGCCCTACCCTTTGGCGATTGTGGGAGCAATGGTACTCGCGGCCTTGCTGGGGATGGGAATTGAGCGGGTGTTCTATCGGCGTCTTACCCGGGCTGGAGGTGGATACACCGTTGCAGGCATGGGAATGATCATTTGTGGATTTGGCATGTCCGTCGCCTTGATGAACGTTGCCTTTCTGATTTGGGGGGCCGATGCGGAACCCTTCCCGGTCAATCTGGGAATGCCGCTGCAATTAGGCGACATCTCCATCCCCCAGAGTTATGCGCTGACCGCCGTGGTCTCTTTGTTTTTGATGGGAATGCTGAACTATTTCCTTCGACGTACCAAGCTTGGCTTGGCGGTACGGGCGGTGGCCCACAACAAGGACATTGCCTATCTCATGGGCATCAACGTGCCCCTGTTCATTTCGCTGATCTTCGGGTTGGGCTGTGCGTTGGCCGCAGCGGCTGGCGTCTTAATCGGCCCTATGCAGTCAGTGCAGGTGGAAATGGGCTACTTGATGCTGATGAAAGCGTTCGCCGCCGCAGTGGTTGGTGGCTTCGGAAGTTTGCCCGGTGCCCTGATCGGGGGCATCCTTGTCGGCATTTTCGAGAACTTGGGGGCGGCCTACATTTCCCCCAGTCACAAGGACATTTACGCATTTTTGTTGCTGATCCTCGTGCTGATGATCCGTCCTGCCGGACTGTTCGGAGTGGAAGCCAAGGTGAAGGCATGAGCGTCATGCCCCAAGATTGATGAACCCAAACAAGGAGAGGCCTATGGAACACCACTGACGGCGTGATTGTGTCATGCCGAACTGAACCTTCATTAACCTAAAACAAGAAAACCTATCATGAAAGCAATGAGCAAAATCATGAGCGGCGCGGTGGCACTGGGAGTGCTGCTGGCGTCCGCAGCCGCGTATGCGGGTGAAATCCGTGTTGGGATCACCATGCGAATGGTGAGTGAAAACGGCCAGAAGTACGGCCAGATGGTGATGGACGAAATCGACCTCATCAACAAGGCAGGCGGTATAAACGGCAACAAGATTGCCGCCACCCTGATGAACGACGAGTGCAAGTCCGACAAGGGGGTTGCCAACGCCAACAAGTTGATCTTTCAAAAGAAGATTCACCTGCTGATTGGCTCCACCTGCTCTTCGGTTTCCCTGCCCATCGTGGATGTCACCGCCAAGGCCATGGTGCCGCAGATCATTCCACACTCAACCAACGCAAAAATCACCAAGAAGGGCAGTGCTTGGGTGTTCCGGGTTCCGGTTTCCGGACGGTTTTACGCTGGAGTGAACGCTAAGTATGTCGGTGAGAACATCGGCAGTCGTGTTGCCTACATTTGTGCCGCTGATGCCGCGTCGCAAAACGACTGCGACGCCATGCAGTCTCAGATGCGGAGCCAGCATGGTGCGGAGCCGGCTTATGTCGCTCAGGTGCAGGAAAAAGAGGTGGACTTTCGGACTCACATGCAGAAGATCAAGTCCCAGAAAGTCGATGGGATCATGATTGCAGCACTGGCAGAAACCATGGCTCGCGCCTTGAAACAGTCCTATGAGGCAGGAATCGGTAGTGAGGTGAAGCGCATTGGCTCTTCGTCTGCTTCCAACGCTCCAGTGCCAAAAATCGCTGGAGATGCCGCAAAAGGTGTGTTCTTCACGGCAGCCTATGCTGCTGCGGACAAGCGCCCCATCGCACGACTCTTCAATGAGATGGTGCGTGAACGCTATGGAATTCACGCGCCAGACCATGACTTCTCACAGGCGTATGACCTGATTCGGATCGTGGAA
Organism: uncultured Pseudomonadota bacterium; assembly: GCA_964597275.1. Classification (GTDB taxonomy): domain Bacteria; phylum SAR324; class SAR324; order SAR324; family NAC60-12; genus UBA8110. The sequence continues at coordinate 16,770 of CAZQXS010000032.1, forward strand.
ATCTCCCTCAACAATGCCAAGTTGCAGTTGACCAGCAGTTCCCTTGCTGATGACCGCACGGCGATTCGAGACGCCATCGCCGGGATCCGGAACTACCAAGGGCTGGCCTCTGGCCCCATCAGCTTCTGCAAGGACGCCTCTCCGGTCTGCCGGGACGGCAACCGCACTGCCGTGCTGATTGGCTACACCAAAGGCGGCGAGCAGTTTGAGACCGAGGTGCTCGCTCGGGTCACCATGCCCATTGACTTTGGTCTCTGATTCATCCATCCCGGAGGGTTCGCCCTCCGGGATTTTTCCTGGCACTGAACCAAACAACCTCTGAATGATAGAACTGCTGGGGAGAATCAACTCCGGGGTGGTCGCGTTGTCGCAGATACATCGCTTGCTGCCCTGGTTCTTGGCCTATGTGTTGCTCCTGCCCCTGCCTCTCTTGCTGGAGGCGGGATTGAGCGAATACTACATTGACCTCGCCAACCGGGCGTGCCTGTTTATCCTACTTTCCGTCGGGTTAAACATTGTCAAGGGATTCTGCGGCCAGGTGACGGTGGGGCACATTGGCCTTTATGCGATTGGGGCGGTGACTTCCTCCCTGTTCGCTATTAACTACGGGTTGCCGTTCTGGGTCAGTGCCCCGCTTGCAGTCCTGCTCACCGGGCTGGCAGGGGTGATTGTCGGGTTGCCCTCGGTGCGACTGGAAGGCGCATACCTCGCCTTGGCCACACTGGGCCTTGGCGAGTCCGTCCGCATCATGATCGCCGTGACTCCGGCACTCGGCTCTAGCACAGGCATTATGCTCATTCCCGCCCCTGCGATTGGGGATTTTGTCTTCGAAAGCTTCAAGCACTACTACTACCTCGTCATGACGGCAGCGGTGGTCGGAATCTACTTCTCGTTCACCATCCTCCGCTCATCCACGGGACGGGCGTTTCAGGCTATCCGCGAGGACTCCATCGCGGCTTCGGTCGCTGGTATCAACGTCCCGCTTTACAAGCTGCTCGCCTTTGTCATCAGCGCCCTGTACGCCGGATTGGCTGGGGCTTTGTTCGCCCACATGCCGCCGGGTTACATCCATCACAACAACTTCACTATCATCGAGATGGTCACGCTGCTGCTAATGGTGGTGCTGGGGGGCATCGGTAATGTTTGGGGTGGGGTCATTGGAGCCATTGTGGTTACCATCATCTACGACCAAACAAAGGACTATTACTTTTACCAGCCCCTGATTTTTGGGCTGACCATGGTCTTCCTCGTGGTCTTCATGCCAAGGGGCATCGGGGGGATGATTGAGCGCATGATCGTCAAGAAGAAATTCATTCAACAGCACGAGGAGATCGAAGGTGGCGCTGCTTGAAACACGCAGGCTCTCAAAGAGCTTTGGGGGGATACATGCAGTCTGGGAGGTGGATGTCCGGATCGAGCCAGGAACCATTCACGGCCTGATCGGCCCCAACGGTTCCGGTAAATCCACGTTCTTCAACCTTCTCACCGGGGTTTACCAGCCTGATCCGGGAAGCTACATCAGCTTTAATGGTCAGGAGATAACCACCAAACCCGCCCACGAAATTACCAGCTTGGGCATCTCCCGGACCTTCCAGCTCTTGCGTTTGTTTCTGGAAATGACGGTACTGGAAAACGTGATGGTGGGCTACCACTGCCACACTCCTTACGGCATGCTCGCCCCCTTGTTCCAAGGGGCTGCCGTTCGCAAAGCGGATCGACAAATCCGGGAGGAGATGATGGAACTGCTGGAGTTCTTGGGACTGACGCGGTTTGCCGACATTCCAGCCAGTGAGCTTTCCGGGGGCCAGCGCCGTCTGCTGGCGTTGGGACGGGCAATTGCGATGAAGCCCAAGCTGCTGCTGCTCGACGAGCCGGGAGCCGGCTTGTCCCCTGTCAACATTGACAACTTGATGGAAACGATCCTTGTCCTCAAGGAACGCTACCAACTCACCGTGGTGGTGGTGGAGCATATCCTCAAAGTCGTGATGAACACCTGCGAGCGGATTTCCGTGCTGGATCACGGGCAGAAGATCGCCGAGGGCACTCCCGACGAGGTGAAGAACGACCATGCCGTGATCGAGGCGTACCTTGGCCGCGAAATGGCCGATGAGGAAATCCGCCAGGCCATCACCGGATAAGCCCACGAGCCGCTAGGCGTAACGGCAAACCACCTCACTGGCCCCAAGCTGGATCAACTGGCGGACCCTCCCGGTCACTTCCCCCACCCAAGCCGACCGCTCGGCGAGATCGGTTCCGAGAATTCCCTGAATCCCCAGCAGTTGCCGGACATAAGGCTCCGCCTGCTCAGGATTCAGAAGGGTTCCGTCCACAAGCCCGGAATCCGCAGCAATCTGCCTGAAAGCTTCGGCGAAGGGGCCGCTCACCTCAAAGGCCGCACCGTGTTCATCCACGCCCGCCACATAGCGCATCCAGCCGGCCACCGCAAAGGTCAGCCGCCGATGTCCCTCTCCCACCGCCAACCTTTCCCGGAGGGGAGCCAGCAGCCGCCGGGGCAGCTTCTGGGAGCCATCCATCGTAATCTGCCCGGTGCCGTGGCGGTGTGCCGGGTTGGCAAAGTGTTCCGACAAGGCGGCTTGATACTCCAGCAGGTCCACTCCGGGCGGAACCTCCAAAGTCGGTGCCATTTCCTCCGCCATTAGGTTGCGGAGATACTGCACAAAATTCGGCTGTCTAATCACTTCCGCAACCTGAGTGCAGCCTGCAAGCCAGCCGAGGTACGCCAAGGCGGAATGACTACCGTTGAGCAGTCGCAGCTTCATCAACTCGAAGGGCCGCACTTCGGACACCAACTGTGCCCCCACCTTGTCCCACTCCGGACGGCCACTCACAAACCAGTCTTCGATCACCCATTGACGAAACGGCTCACAGACCACCGTTGCTTCATCGCACACTCCCAGCCGTCGCTCCACCTCCGCAAGGTCGGCAGGGGTGGTTTTCGGAACAATGCGGTCCACCATCGTACATGGAAACGCAACCTGTTGGGCAATCCAATCCCGCAAGGCGGGTTCGACTTCCGCCGCGTACTCCAGCACTAGACCACGCACCAGCGTTCCGTTTTGCGGGAGGTTGTCGCAACACAACACCGTGAATACAGAAAGTCCTTCAGCCCTCCGCCTGCGCAGGGCCTTCACCAGAAACCCAAGGGCCTTAGTCGGGACTTTGGGATGCACCCAATCCTTCTGGATATCCGGATGCGCCGTATTGAGCCTGCCCGTGGCTGGGTCATGGAAATATCCTTTTTCTGTGATTGTCAGGGAAACAATCTGGGTTCGCGGATGGGTCCTGCGCTCCAACACTACCCCCGGATAATCTGGAGTAAACAGCACCTCCTTCACCGAATTGATCACCTGCGCCCGGTTAGAGATCCCAGAGCGTTCCAGCACCGAGAACCGCCCCTGCTGGGGGGTGCATTGCGTCGCGAACTTCCGGGTTGCGCAGGCTCACCCCGCCGTTTGGCCTGCTGCTTTATGTGATGAAAGGGGTCGCGCCCTACGAGGTCACGCTGGGCGGGGGGGTTGCCTCAGCCATGCCGTTCATCCTCATCGAATTGCTAGTGTTGGCCCTGCTGATTGCCGTTCCGGAAGTCGCCACCTGGTTGCCCAAGCAGTTGCAGTGATCGCTCGGTCTTGCAAAATCAGAATTCGGGCCAGTGACGCATCCGGCCCTTGGCAAGGATAAGTGTTGGCTCCAGTGAGGCTGGCCCTCATTGGGCTGGGAGTGATCGGCAAACGTCACCTGCAAGCTCTCTCAGAGGTGGAGGAAGCAGAGTTGGTGGCCATCACAGACACGAACCCCGGAGTCCGGGAACTGGCTCAGCAACTTGGGGTCGGGTTTTATTCGGCCTTGCTCCAATCCGGACTCCGGGGGCACCCCAAGGAAGAAACTGCGGCAGTCGCTCTGGAGTTTGAATCCGGTGTGCTTGGGACGATCCTGCTCTCAGATTCGGCCCCCTCGCCTTGGACATGGGAACAGGCCACTGGCGAAAATCCCAATTTTCCGCAATCTGGCCAGAACGTCTATCGGTTTTTGGGATCGAAGGCTGCGCTTGAATTCCCTCGCCTCACCCTGTGGTCCTCCGAAACCACGGCGGATTGGAACCATCCCTTGACTCCACGGGTTTTTTCGACAGACTGGAACGATGCCTATGTCGCCCAGTGCAAGCATTTTTGTCAGGTGATTTCCGGAGCAGAATCTCCTAGAATCACAGCACAGGACGCCACTCGCACTTTGGCGGCCACTTTAGCCGTTTTTGAATCCGGCGAAACCGGGCAAGCGGCAAGTCCCGCTAACATCAACTAGAACCGGAAAATGTCCATAAAAGCTGAACGAACCAAGGCGATTGCCTCGACCCTGCGAGCCGTGAGGCCCCTCATGGAGACAGAGGTTTCCGTCGTTTCCCTAGAGGCCGCAAAGGCGGTTTTTCTGGAGCTTTGCACCCACACCGACCTTTTCAACTTCGAGGAATTCCCGCTTCCGGACGAGGGGGTCGAGCGCACTTCCCTCATCCACGAGGACGATGATGGCCGCTATGCGCTCTATGTGAACTGCGGACTTCCCGGACAAGCCACCCGCCCGCACAACCACGGCGGCTCATGGGCGATGGTCGCGGGGGTGATCGGTGAGGAACACCACCGACTCTATGAGCGCACCGACGATGGCTCAATCCCCGGACATGCGGAACTGAAACTCAAGGGCGAACTTGAGGTGCGTCCCGGCACTGCCGTTTCGATGCTACCCGACGGGATTCATTCGATTCACGCCCTCAGCGACCAGCCCCTGCTCCACCTCCACCTCTACGGCTGGGGGTTTCCCAAGCAAGGGGAGCGCGAGGAGTTTGATCTTGGCTCCGGACAAGTCCACCGTTTTCGTCTGGAAGACATGGGATTCCTCGAGGATGCGCGATGACCCCGATCTCGGTTGCCGAGTTCCGCGCCTTTTTTGAGGGCACTGCCGAGTTCGCCACGATTGATCCACGGGAGGAGGCGATCTTTGCGCGGGGGCACTTGCTGGCCGCGAGCAACTTGCCACTGAGCCGCATGGAATTACTGATTCCCAAAGCCGTTCCCCGCAAGTCCACAACGATTGTCCTTACGGACGATGACGACGGGCTGGCTGAGCGCACTTCCGTAGTCTTGCAACAACTCGGATACTCCGACTTGCGGAAACTTGCGGGAGGGCTGGCGGCTTGGACTCATGCGGGCGGGGTTTTGATTTCTGGAGTCAACGTGCCCGGAAAGCTGTTCGGCGAGTTCATCGAGCAATCCTGCGGCACGCCCAGCATTTCGGTGCAGGAGTTGGCCGATCGGCAAACACAGGGGTTGCCCACGCTCCTCCTCGACAGCCGCACTCCGGAAGAACACCGCGATCACTGCGTTCCCAACGCCCTGAGTTGTCCAAATGGAGAACTGCTCCTGCGGGCTTCGGAGGAGCCTGCCGATCCAGCAACACTGGTCGTGGTTCACTGCGCCGGACGCACCCGCAGCATCATCGGAGCGCAGACCCTCCGAGAGTCCGGCCTGAAGGCTCCAGTGGTGGCGATGGAGAACGGCACGATGGCATGGGACATGGCCGGGCTTGCCTTGGAGCATGACGCAAACCGCCCGGTCCTTTTTTCAGAGGCTCCGAAACTGGAGGCCGCCCAGAACCGCGCCCAACGCCGTGCGCGAAAATTTGGAGTCCCCACCGCTTCGGCAGCAGAAGTTTTCCGATGGCAGGCCGAGTCCGCCCGCACCACCCACCTGCTGGATGTCCGCACCGAACCGGAGTTCCGTACAGGCACCTTGCCGGGAGCCTTGCACGTTCCGGGGGGACAGTTGGTGCAAAACGTGGATCGCTATTTAGTGGTGCGAAACGCACGAGTGGTGTTGCTGGACACCGATGGAGTCCGAGCCGCCACCGCAGCCGCGTGGCTCGCTCGCATGGGCGGAGCGGAGGTGTACACGCTCACCGTGCAACCCTCTGAATTGTCGCCTCCGGAGCCTTGGCACTCGCTGCCCCGCCCCAGCCCGATTTCCGCAGGCCAACTCAAGGCCCAACTGGCCTCCGGAGCCGTCACCGTGTTGGACCTCCGTAGCAGCATCGCCTACCGAAACGGGCACCTGCCGGGGGCATGGTTTCTCACCCGTGCCCGTCTTGAAGAAGATTTCCGGAAAATCCCGCTCGCCCCACAGGTCGTGCTGGTTGCTGACGATCTGGGCTATGCGGCACTTGTGGCGCGTGACCTGGAGCAATTCGGCCAAGCGGTGGAGCTTCTGGAAGGCGGATTTGAGGCATGGCACGAACTCGGCCACCCTACCGAATCCGGACTGACTCAATTGGCCAGCACTCCGGATGATTGTTTTCTGGACCCTTTGGATTTTGACGACAAAGCGGTGTTTGCCCGCGAGGCCCAACGCTACCTCGATTGGGAAATCGGGCTGGTCACGGTCTTGACCGGAGACCCTGCCGCCCCTTACCTCACCCGTGACTCGATTTCGTGATGGACACCACCACCCACCCACCGCGCTATGACGCCATCGTCTTTGATTTTGATGGCACCCTGGTGGATTCCAACGAGATCAAAACCGAAGCGTTTGGAATGCTCTACGAGTCTGAAGGAGAGGCCGTGGTGCAGCAGGTGAAGGCATACCACCGCGCCCATGAAGGGCTGTCGCGCTTTGTCAAATTCCGCCACTGGGAGGAAGATCTGCTGGGCCGTCCCTACACCCAGCTCGAAGAAAAACGGCTCTCTGCGGAATACTCGAAATTGGTGATGGAGGAGGTGGTGCAAGCGCCCTTCATTCCGGGAGCAAAGGAATTTCTGGAGCAATACCACGAGCCGTTCCCGCTCTATGTTGCTTCCGGAACGCCGCAAACCGAGTTGCGAACCGTGGTTTCTGAACGAGGGATGGACCGCTACTTTCAGGGAGTGTATGGCTCTCCCTCAACCAAGGCGGAGATCCTGAATCAGGTCGTTCCGCACACGGGAAGCCCGGCGCGAGTCCTGATGGTTGGCGATGCGCTTGCGGATTTGGAGGGGGCGCAACTGGCGGGAACTGCGTTTGTGGGCATCATCACTCCCGACCGGAAAAACATCTTCCCGTCAGAAGTCCATTGCCTGCCGGACCTGCACGGCCTGAGTGACCTGATTTTCCACCCCTGATCACACCAACGCACTTTCTGGAAAAGCAGAAGGGAGGGGCCGAAAACCCCCTCCCCCAAGGCAGGACCTCCCCGCCAACCGAAGCGGGGAAGTTGCGTGAAAAGTCCGCTCAGTACTTGACCTTGCGGGGATACTGAACCGGGTGCGAGGCCCACTTGGAGGGCGCGACCACGTTCAGCTTTCCGTTTTGAATCTGCCGCAGCACCATCGGCTTGGCAATGTTGTTCCCCGCGCTGGAGAACTTGATGTTGCCGTAGAAGGTGGACATGTTGGTTGCAGCAATTGCGTCCCGCACCTTTTTGGTGTCAAAGGAATTCGCACGCTCAAAGGCATCCTTCCAAACCATCACGGCTGCCGAAGCCTGGGCAGACTGATAGGGAACGTTCTTGTAGCCCTCAAACGATCCCTTGAAGAGCATGTCATAGGTGGAGGCCGCTCCAAACAGATTGTCGCTGTAGCTCAGCGTCTCCGCCCACTGCGTCGGGCAGAGGTACCCATTGGTGGAGGAGCCGAACTTGCTGATCACCTTTGCCGCTTCACAGTGCGTCATGGCAATGATCGGCACCTGAATCTGCATCTCCTTGATCTGGCGAGCCGCCGTGGCCGCACCCTTGGAGTGCCCGGAAAGGATCAGCATGTCCGGACGCAACGCCTTCACTTTCGTCAGCGTGGAAGAGATGTCGCTGAGGTCGCGGGGCATCTTGTCGTCAATGACGACCTTCATCCCGTACTTCTTCATGTCATCCAGAACCCCGGCCCGCACGTCCAGCGAGAACGGATCGTTCTCGAAGACGAGAGCCGCCTTCAGGCTGGAAGCCTTGCGGCCTTCCTTCTCAGCCAATTCTGCTGCCAGAGCAATCGAACTGGCAAGGTACTGCTCCGAGGTGGACAGCACCGCGAAAAGGTAGCGGTAGCCCTGGGTGAAGAGCGAGCGGGACGCGCCCTCCGCTTCCACCATCGGAACCCCGTACTTCTCCGTCACCGGAGCAGCAGCCTTCGTGGTCGCAGAACTGTACGGCCCCAGCACGTACTTGATGCCGTCCTGCTTGATCAGTCGCTCCAGCAGCTGTGCCGTGCGGGTGGGGGTGGATTCGTCATCGTAGTACTTGATTTCCAACATGTAGGCCTTGCCGCCCACCATCACGCCACCGGCGGCATTGATCGCCTTGACGGCCAAGTCGTAGCCGTTCGAGGCGTGGATGCCGTTGGTGGAATACTTCCCGGTGAACGAAATCGCGGAACCCAAGATGATCTTGTTTCCCTCGACCTTCGCATGGGTCGTGATCACGCTGGCCACCAAAGCCAACGCGCCAACTGCGATTCCTAAAATCGCTTTGTTCAAACGCATGATGCTCTCCTTGTTTAGAGAATGAAAATAAGCCGCCTCCCCATGAGGCGGTTTCTTGAAACTAGCCCAAAACCCTAACATTTTTTTTTGCGATGGCAAGCAAGAAACTCACAATTGCGAATCTTCCGGAGGCTTTCACAACTCCAGCACCAGCCGCAACCCTGCTTCCACCTCGTGCAGCAGACGGATGGGCAACTGCCCGCATTTTGACGAGAGCAAGGATTTGTCGAGGGTGAAAAGCTGCGACACGTTGACCACCGAGGGTTTGGGAAGTCCCGTGTCACGAGGACTCAGCCGCAGGTTTCCGGGGGCTGCGGCCAAGGAGAGATTTGAAGTCAGCGCAACCACCACCGCAGTCTGGATACGGCTGCGGTTGAAGGCATCGGCTTGCACCACCAGCACAGGACGACGATACCCCGGACCTGAACCGCTGGGGTCCGGCAGTTCCGCCCACCAGATGTCTCCTCTCCGCATCACCAGTCTTCGCGTGCAAGAGAGGTCTGCTGGAGTCGCAAATCCTGTTCCGCCAACTTGGAATCAGCTTCCGCATACACCGCATTCAGGGACTCGGTCAGGCTCTGCTGCTGCTGGTGTTCCAAATACTCCCGCAAAGCCTGAGCGATCACTTGGCTCCGTGGAATCCCCAGCCGTTGTGCAAACGCCTTGGTTGCCTCAAACAAAGGATCGGGAAGAGAGATTGCGGTTTTCATGTTTTCCTCTGGTTGGGGAAGAGCTTGATGCTTTCCCTGTTTAGTATGACTGTAGTATTACCAGAAAAAGTCCGCAAGTTCAATTTTCGGGACACCCCGGTGACTCGTCAGGAAATCACTCGGCGTCGGGTTGCACCTGCGGAAAGCTTTGGGCAAATTCCGGGAGGGCGGCCAGCCGCTCGTAGCGGTCCATCAATTTGGGGTAGTGGTCCAGCGGACAGTTGAAGCGTTGGGCGTTGAACACCTGCGGAGCGAGGCAAACGTCGGCCATCGTGAGGGAATTGCCCAAGCAGTAATGCGCATCCGGCGCGTGCTGGGAAACCAGCTTCTCAAACGCAGTGAACCCGGACTCCACCCAGTGCTGGTACCAGGTGTTGACCTCGCCTTGGTCATGCCCCAGTGGTTCCTTGAGGTAGTTGAGGATGCGCAGGTTGTTGAGCGGGTGCATCTCGCAGGCAATCAATTGGCTCAGTTGCCGGACTCGTGCGGCTTCCAGCGGATCCTGCGGGATGAGCGGATTTTCCGGCGAAAGCGTGTCGAGGTACTCGATGATCGCCAGCGACTGGGTCAGCACGGCTCCATCGTCCAGCACGAGCGCCGGAACCAGTCCTTGCGGATTGAGAGCGAGAAATCCGGAGTCGCGCTGCTCGCCCTTGCGCAGGTGGACCGAGCGGCGTTCGACCTCCAAGCGTTTGAGTCGCAGGGCAATGCGGACTCGGAACCCCGCAGAGGATCGGAAGTAATCGAAGAAAAGCATCGCGGCCTTTTTGGACGGAGGTTGAAAAATCGTGGTTCCCTCTCTTTATTCTAAGGCGGTGCCCACGGAAAACAACCGCAACCCCGCAGTCTTGCTTGCCTTTGCCGCTTTTATCTGGAAGAGTTCTGGCTATGATTGAGGAAATTCCTTCCCATTTTTTTCGATATCACAATTCCTAAATGAGTTCCTACTTTCGCCCTACCAAGCTCTCGGAGGCTTTGGAAGCACTGGCCCAGCAACGCCTGATGGTGGTGGCGGGCGGCACCGATTTCTACCCTGCCCGCGTGGGCAAACCCCTGAACGAGGACATTCTGGACGTGTCCGCGCTTTCCGGACTGAAGAAGATTGAAGAAACCGAGCAGGACTTCCGCCTCGGCGCACGAGTGACCTGGACGGACGTGATCCGGGTGGACCTCCCTGCGTACTTCGACGGACTCAAACAGGCAGCAGTGACGGTGGGCGGCGTGCAGACCCAAAACGCCGGAACGCTCTGCGGCAACCTCTGCAACGCCTCTCCTGCGGCAGACAGCGTTCCCAATTTGCTTGCGCTCAACACACAGGTGGAGTTGAGTTCCACAAGCGGGGTCCGGGTTTTGCCGCTGGACGAGTTCATCCTCGGCAACCGCCAAACCGCTCGCCGCCCCGAAGAACTCGTGATAGGACTCGTCATTCCCAAGCTTCCGGGAACGGCCCACTCCGCTTTTGAAAAATTGGGGGCGCGGCGCTATCTCGTCATCTCCATCGTCATGGTCGGGGCCGTGATGGTGCTGGACGAAAATGGGCGCATCGCCGACTTGCGCGTGGCCGTGGGCGCATGTTCTCCCGTGGCCAAGCGACTGAAGCTCTTGGAGCAGGAAATGCTCGGCAAATCCATTGTGGAACTCCGGGTGACTCCCGAACACTGCGCGAGCCTCTCGCCGATTGACGACGTGCGGGCGCGGGCCAATTACCGAAGCGACGTGGTGCCAACCCTCGTGCAACGAGCGATTCTCAAGATGACGGGATCGCAGTGAATGTTAGAGCTGGCAACGTTCGTCCTGAGCCTGTCGAAGGGCGTACCCCGCTCATGCTTCGACAGGCTCAGCACGAGTGGGAATTGTGTCGCCTTCAGCTCAAATCAATGATCATGCTCAAATCAAACGAATGACCTTCGAGGCAAAAGAAACAATGGCCAGCCACCAGCCACCACCGTCCCAAGGACAGGCCATCTCCCTGACTCTGAACGGTCAGTCGGTTTCGGTCACGGCCAATCCAATCCGGCGGCTCACCGACGTGTTGCGCGAAGACCTGGGGCTGACCGGAACCAAGGTCGGCTGCGATGCCGGAGACTGCGGTGCCTGCACCGTCCTCGTGGACGGCGAGCAGATGTGCGCCTGCATGGTTCCGGTCGGACAGGTGCAGGGGCGTGCGGTCACGACGGTGGAGGGCTTGGCCCAAGACGGACGGCTCAACGCGCTTCAGCAGTCCTTCCTCAACGAAGGCGCGGCGCAGTGCGGGATTTGCATTCCGGGGATGCTGATGGCCGCATCCGATCTGCTCGACAAGGTGCCCTTGCCCACCGAGGAGCAAGTGCTGGATGCCCTCGGCGGGGTGCTGTGCCGCTGCACGGGCTACCGCAAGATCGTGCAGGCAGTGCTGAACACCGCAACCACCATCGACGCTCGGCGCTCTCCGGCTCCGGGCGAGGCCGTGGGGGCACCAATGATTCGTGTGGACGGCAAGCCCAAGGTCAATGGCGAAGAGCGTTTTGGCGCGGACGAAGCTCCGGAAAACGCGCTCTGGCTCCGAGTCTTGCGCTCCCCGCATCGCCGGGCGCAGTTCACGCTGGGCGACGTGGATGCCTGCCAGCAACGGTTTCCCGGAGTGCAGAAAATCCTCACTGCCGCCGACATTCCCGGACTCAACGGCTTTGGCGTTTATCCGCACATCAAGGATCAGCCCGTGCTGGCGGACGGCCAGATTCGGTATCGGGGCGAAGCGATGGTTGCACTCGTGGGCGACCAAGACACCATCGAGCAAATCGAACTGGACGACCTCGGCATCGAGTGGACGCTGGAAGCTCCGGTGTTGGGCTGGGACGGTGCCCTCTCCGGGGAAGGCGAACCCGTGCAGGCCGAGCATCCCGACAACGTGCTTGCCCGAGGCTTCATCAACAAGGGAGACGCGGAAGCCGGATTGCGCGAGGCCGATTTTGTTACGGAAATGTCCTGCCAGACCTCGGCGGTGGAGCATTGCTACATCGAACCGGAAGCCGGACATGCCCGCAGGGTGGGCGACCGCATCGAACTGTTCGTGACCACGCAAACGCCCTACATGGACAAAACCGAAGTCGCATCCGTGCTGGGAATGGAGGCCGAGCAGATTCGCGTGATTCCTTCGGCAGTCGGCGGGGGCTTCGGCGGCAAGCTCGACCTCTCGCTGCAACCGCTGGTCGCGCTGGCGGCATGGCTGCTCAACGTCCCGGTGCGCTGCACCTTCACGCGCCCGGAATCGCTTGCGTCCTCCACCAAGCGCCACCCTGCCCGGATTCGCGCCAAGGCGGGCTGCACCAAGGACGGGCTGTTGACCGCCATGCACTTTCAGGGGGATTTCAACACCGGAGCCTACGCCTCGTGGGGGCCGACGGTGGCAGACCGCGTGCCGATCCATTGCTCCGGTCCCTACTTTGTCCCGAACATGCGCGGCGAAACCCAAGCCCTGCTCACCAACGAGCCGCCCTCCGGAGCCTTCCGGGGCTTCGGCGTTCCGCAAGCCTCGCTCGCGCATGAGGGATTGATGGACCAGCTAGCCGAGTCCGTGGGCATGGATGCACTGGAGTTTCGTCACAAAAACGCCCTGCGCCGAGGACAGCGCACCGCCTCCGGGCAACTGCTCGAACACAGTGCCGGACAGGCCGAATGCCTCGATGCCCTGCGCAGCCGCTGGAGCGAATGGCGCAAGGAAGCCGAAAACTTCAACTCCCCTCCACCAGCCACCAGCCACCAGCCACCAGCCTCCGTCAAGCGCGGCGTGGGCGTGGGCACGGTCTGGTACGGCTGCGGCAACACCTCGATGTCGAACCCCTCCACCATGCACGTCGGGGTGACTCGCGGCGGCAAGCTCACGCTTTACAACGGCGCGATGGACATTGGACAGGGCGCAAACACGATCATGGTGCAGGTCTGCGCCGATGCTCTTGGGGTTCCGGCGGAGTGCTTCCACTACGTCATGGGCGACACCGACCGCACCGCCGACGCAGGGAAAACCTCTGCATCGCGCCAAGCCTTCATTTCCGGAAAAGCCTCGCAACTCGCCGGAGAAGACCTGCGACGGCAGTTGCTGGAAAAGCTCGGTGCGAGACCGAACGCCCAACTGGAATTCCGCCCCGGCGTGGTCTTTGCCCACGAAGCCCCCGGGACCAAGGACCTGGACCTCACCCAGCTTCCCAAGCTGGAAAACGGAGACGTGCTTCTCGGCGAGGGCACCTTTGATCCGCCCACCGTCAAGCTCGATGAAAACGGGCAGGGCGTTCCTTACGCCACTTACGGATTCGGGGCGCAAATCGCTGAAGTCGAGGTGGACACCGAACTCGGCACCGTCAAGGTGCTGCGCGTTGCGGCGGCGCATGACGTGGGCAAGGCGATCAATCCCTCGCAGGCGGAAGGGCAGATTCACGGAGGCATTGCGCAGGGACTCGGCCTGGCACTCATGGAGGAGTATCTGCAAGGCGTGACCGAGAACCTGCACGATTACCTGATCCCCACCGTGGGCGACATGCCGACCATCGAGACAATCTTTGTGGAAGACCCCGAACCGCTGGGGCCGTATGGAGCGAAGGGCATTGGCGAACACGCGCTGATTCCCACGGCTCCGGCCATCCTTGGCGGTATTTACCACGCCACAGGTGTTCGCGTCACCCACGTTCCGGCCACCCCGGATCGGGTGCGGGAGGCACTGACACAGCAGGGGAGGGCGTGATGGCAACCGAAACTGATCTCAAAGTCAACTGCGACGCCTGCCCGATCCTCTGCCGCATCAGTCCCGGCAAAACGGGTTCCTGTGGACGCTACGGCAACACGGACGGCAAGCTGATCCGCACCGACCCTGTGGTGCTGGCGAACAAGGTGCAGGCCGATCAGGGCGAGATGGTGCCCTTCCTCGGCGAACCCGGAAGCTGGGACGGCACCCTGCTTCCCAAGCAGGACACTTTCCTGACCGCCATCGGCACCGGCACCACCTATCCCGACTACAAGCCCGCGCCCTTCATCATCTCCAGCGAGCATGACGGCGTGGACATGGTCACGGTCGTCACCGAGGGCATTTTCAGCTATTGCAGCCTCAAGGTGAAGATCGACACCGACCGCTACATTGGTCCGGAACAGGCATCGGTGCGCTACAAGGGCGAGGAAGTCGGGCATGTGATGACGGCGGAGTACGGCTCGCAAATGCTCTCGCTCGGCGGAGTGCGGCACCTCACGGGCGGCAGCAAGCAGGAGGGGCGCGTGACCTGCGAGATGATGCTCGCGCTCTGCAACAAGGAGGCGGTGGAACTGAGCGTTGACGGCGGATCCGCCCTCGTGATTCAGGCCGGGAAAGCCCCCGTGATTGACGGCAATGCCGAAGAGCGCATGCGCGTGGGCTGCGGTTCCGCAACGATCGGCATCTTCGCCAAGCAGTGGCACGGTCACGCCGACGAGGTGATTGTCGTGGATGACCACATCACCGGAGTGCTGTCCGAGCATCAGGCCGGACGCTTCCTCGGTATGGAACCCACCGGAATCCGGGTGCGCGGACGCCGCTCCACACCGGGGCGCTACTTTCAGGTCGCCGAACCCGGACACGGCTGGGGCGGCACCGACGTCACTAACCCGCTCGACATCATTGACCGCATCAAATCCGATGTCGCCTATCCCGGAATGCGCCTCCTCATGGTCAGCACCACAGGCGAGGATGCGGCCTTTTTCGTGCTGGACGAAAGCCTCACCCCGCAACCCGCCGAGATGCCGGACGTGTTGCAAACCGTGGTGGAGCGCATCGGCGAGAACTGCGAACCCGCGCTCGCCACCATCCTCTTCATGGCCGGAGCCGGAGGCAGCCTGCGGGCGGGCGTGACCGAAAATCCCGTGCGGCTCACGCGCTCGGTCAAGCAGATGCTCACCCGCGTCACCTGCGGCGGCGCCCCCGCCTACGTCTGGCCCGGCGGCGGCATCACGCTGATGGTGGACGTCACGCGACTCCCCGACCACGCCTTTGGCCACGTTCCCACCCCCGCGCTCGTCGGCCCCATCGAGTTCACCCTGCGGCGTGACGATTTCGAAGCCCTCGGCGGACACATGGACTTCATCCGCAGCCTCGACTCCGTGGTCGAAAACCGCGAGGTGCGCCTGACCAAGTGGCATCCCGACAACCCGTGGCCCTATTCTCCATGAAGTTCTAGCCGCCAAGTTCGCCAAGGATCACGAATTTTTGCTTCGCGCGGCTTCGCGCCCTTCGCGGCTGAAAAAAATAGAAGTCACGGATCACGCGGATTGAAAGGGAGCCACAGGTTGACGCGGATGGCTCCGCTTCATCCGCCTTGCGGGATTGCAGAATGAGCGCACGGATTTGGCGGACACGATGTTTGTCGCCCAAGTCCGCGCCGATCTGAGGTAGCCTGACACGGGAAGCGCTGGAGCCAGCTATTCTGATTGACCGAGGTCCAGAATGAGAGACACCGCTTCCGCGACGGCGTGAAGGTCGGCAGGCGATGCCCGCTCGATCTTGGAACGCAGGCGATGCTTGGCCACAGCACGAATCTGATCAACCACCGCAACGGCGGCTTTTCCCTGACACGTCACCGAAACCGTGATGGGAGGGTGGGCTTGTGTAAGCCCTGCCACTCGTCAACCTCGGCATTCAGAGCCTCGTCCTTGTTGGCCGACA
>CAZQXS010000033.1:0-32410 GCA_964597275.1 uncultured Pseudomonadota bacterium
GGATTGGGGGTGGTCGCTTGGGAAGCCATCCGGCATGCGAATCGCTCGTCTCCGAAATGAAACACACGTCGCTCATTTCTTCTCTTCTG
This sequence comes from uncultured Pseudomonadota bacterium, assembly GCA_964597275.1. Lineage (GTDB taxonomy): Bacteria > SAR324 > SAR324 > SAR324 > NAC60-12 > UBA8110. The sequence goes on from CAZQXS010000033.1 coordinate 90, forward strand.
GCCACATAGCCCCTCCCACCCCACCCCCGTCCACGCAGTTTTGCCATGCCGATTCCGGCGAAAACTGCTAGACTGCTTCAATTTACCTCCTTCACCTGAACACAACACAACATGGAGTGGATTCGATCGCATTATTGTGGGGATTTGCGCGCCTCGGACGTGGGGTCTGAGGTCACGCTGGCGGGCTGGTGCCAGACGCGCCGGGACCACGGGGGCGTGATTTTCGTGGACTTGCGGGACTACACGGGCCTCACGCAGGTGGTCTTCAAGATGGAGATCAACGCGGAAGCGCACCAAGAGGCCGACCGCATCCGGGGGGAGTTCGTGCTGGCCGTGCGCGGCAAGGTGGCGCACCGCATTGAGGGCAACATCAACCCCAAGCTCCCGACCGGGGAGATCGAGGTGCTGGTGGAGACGCTGGAAATCCTCAACCCCTCGCAAACCCCGCCCTACGTGCTGGAGAGCCGCGAGGAGGTGGACGAGAAACACCGGCTGACCCACCGCTTTCTGGACCTGCGGCACCCGACCCTGCAAAACAACCTCATGCTGCGCTCCAAGGCGATGCAGGTGGTGCGCAACTACTTCACGCAGGAACATCGCTTTTTCGAGGTCGAAACCCCGATCCTCACGAAATCCACCCCGGAGGGTGCCCGCGACTACCTTGTGCCCTCCCGCGTCAGCCCTGGCCAGTTCTACGCCCTGCCGCAGTCGCCGCAGATTTTCAAGCAGCTCCTGATGGTCAGCGGCTACGACCGCTACCTGCAAATCGCCCGCTGCTTCCGGGACGAGGACTTGCGCGGCAACCGCCAGCCCGAGTTCACGCAGATTGACCTGGAGCTGAGCTTCACGCGCCCCGAGGAAATTTACGGCATCATCGAGGGCATGTTCACCCAGCTCTTTCAGGAGAGCATTGGGGTCGAGGTCGAAACACCGTTCCCGCGCATGACCTACCACGAGGCGATGGAGCGTTTCGGCTCCGATGCCCCGGACCTGCGCTTTGGGCTGGAGTTGACGGACATCTCGGACATTGCCGGAGAGTGCGAGCTGAAGGTGTTTTCCGAGGTCATCGCCAAGGGCGGTCTCGTCAAGGCGATCTGCGTTCCCAAGGGCGCGGACCTCTCGCGCAAGGACTTGGACGACCTCACGGACTTCGCCCGCATCTACGGAGCCAAGGGCATGGCGTGGATCAAGCGCAATCCGGACGGCTGGCAATCGCCCATCGCCAAGTTCTTCACCGCCGAACAGCAGCAGGCATTGGAAGAGCGCGTGGGGCTGGGCGTGGGCGACCTCGTGCTGTTCTGCGCGGACCAGCCCAAGATCGTGTACGACACGCTTGGCAATCTCCGCAAGGAACTCGCCCGCCGCCGCAACTTGATTGACGATAGCGTGTATCGGTTCGTGTGGATCACCAACTTCCCGCTCTTCGAGTACAGTGAAACCGACAAGCGCTGGGCCTCCACGCACCATCCGTTCACCATGCCGAACCTGGAGGACTTGGAGCAGTACGGCGAAAGCGATCCCGGCAAGATCCGCTCGGTCGCCTACGATGTCGCGCTCAACGGCGTGGAAGTCGGCGGCGGCAGCATCCGGATTCACCGGGACGACATCCAGAACCGCGTCTTCCAGTTGCTCAAGCTCACCGACGAGGAAATCGCCTCCAAGTTCGGATTCCTGATGAACGCGCTTTCCTACGGCGCCCCGCCGCACGGAGGCATCGCGCTGGGCTTCGACCGCATCATGATGTTCCTGCTCCAGACGGAATCGATCCGCGATGTCATCGCGTTCCCAAAAACGCAAAAAGCCTCCTGCCTGATGACCGAGGCACCCTCCGATGTGGACACTGCGCAACTCGATGAGCTTCACATCCGTGTGAAAGCCTCAGCCCAGCAGACATGAACCAACTCACGGTCGGCATCCTCTGCGGAGGCACCAGCGGCGAGCACGAGGTTTCGCTGCTCTCCGCCTACAACATCCAGCAGGCGCTGGACCGTGAGAAGTACGAGGTCGTGCTGGTCGGGATTGACAAGCAGGGCGGCTGGTTTCTGGGACAGGACGAGCGTTTCCTGCTCGACATCCACGATGTCCGCAAGGCGCATCTGGACACCTCGGTGCCCATTGCCCCCTCTGGAGGCCGGGAACTGGTGCCCAGCGCCTTGGGCGATGCCATCAGCGAGGTGGACGTGTTCTTTCCGATCACGCACGGCAAGCAGGGCGAGGACGGCGCGTTGCAGGGCTTGCTGGAACTGCTCGGCAAACCCTACGTCGGCTGCGATGTCACGGGGTCGGCGGTCTGCATGGACAAGGACGTGAGCAAGCGGTTGCTGCACGCCGAGGGCATTCCCGTCGCAAAATTCCGCACACTTCGGAATCCGGAAGATTTAGGCTATGACGAAGCGGTTGCCATCCTCGGAACCCCGCTGTTCGTGAAGCCCGCCCGCGAAGGCTCGTCGCTGGGGGTCAGCAAGGTCCGGAACAACAAACAGTACGCACAAGCCTTGCGAGCCGCCTTTGCACTGGACCGCAAGGTGCTGGTGGAAGAGGCCGTGGAGGGCCGTGAAATCGAGTGTGCCGTGCTGGGCAACGCCCATCCGGAAGCTGCCTTGGTGCTGGGCGAGATCGCGCCCCGGCATGAGTTCTATTCCTACGAGGCGAAGTATGTGGACGAGAATGGTGCCGAGTTGATCGTGCCTGCGCCTGTTGATCCAGAAATCGCCGAGCAGATCCACGCCGTCGCCGTGCAAGCGTTTCAGGCCACCGAGTGCCGGGGCATGGCACGGGTGGACTTCTTCCTGTGCGAGGACGGCTCCTTTGTCCTCAACGAACTCAACACGCTCCCCGGCTTCACCAACATCAGCATGTACCCCCGGCTCTGGATCGAATCCGGAGTGCCCTACCCCAGACTGCTCGACCGCCTGATCTCGCTGGCGCTCGAAACGCAACGATGAAGCTTTACGACGATCCCCCCCTGAACATCGTTCTTCACGAACCCCAGATTCCTCCGAACGCGGGCAACATCGCCCGGCTGTGCGCGGCCACGCGCTGTCACCTGATTTTTCTGGGACGGCTCGGTTTTGAACTGACCGACGCTCAACTCAAACGCGCCGGACTCGACTACTGGCAGTGGGTGAGTTGGGAGCATCTTCCTGACGCGGAGGCGTTTTTCGAGAGCCTGCCGACCGAACGGTTTCACCTGCTTTCCGTCCACACGGAAACCCCCTACACCCAAATGTCCGTCCAGCACGGGGATTACCTGTTTTTCGGCAAGGAAACCTCCGGGTTGCCCAAGGAGTGGATGCAAGCGCATCCTGACCGGGGTTTTTGCATTCCGATGCAGGAGCGCAACGTGCGCAGTCTCAACCTCAGTTCCGCCGCCGCCATCGTCACCTACGACGCCCTGCGTCAACTTGGAGCTTTCTGACCATGCCCCACGACCGACCTGTCTGGTACTTCGATCTCATCTCGCCCTTCGTGTTCCTTCAGCTTGAGCGACACGGAGAACTCTTTGAGCGGCTTCAGCCTGTGTGCCGTCCGCTGCTGTTCGGGATTCTGCTCAAGGAGCATGGCTCGCTCGGCCCCGTGGAGATTCCGGGCAAGCGCACCTTCACCTACCGCTTTGTGCAGTGGCAAGCCCAGCAGCACGGCATTGTGATGCGCTGTCCGCCCAAGCATCCGTTCAACCCGCTGGCCCTGCAACGGCTCTGCGTTCACTTGGAAAACGACTGGCGGCGCATCCGGGAACTGTCCCGCTTTGTCTGGCAGGAAGGGCGTGTGCCGGAAACGGAGGAGGACTGGCGGGATGCAGGCGAGCGGATTGGCTTGAGCGCAACCGAGATTCAGGAAATCACGCAGAATCCGGAGATCAAGCAGCGCCTTGCAGATCACACGGCGGAAGCCTTACGGCAACAAGTGTTTGGAGTGCCGACCTTCCGAGTGGGATCAGAACTGTTCTGGGGAATGGATGCGGTTGGAATGCTGGAGGATTTTCTTGCGGACCCCTCGCTCTTCGAGCGGGAGGAGTACCGCTATCTGGAGCAAGTCGAGTTCGGCATCCAACGCAAGCCCTAGCTCCACGGGGCAAAGCCCATCTGCTGTTTGCCGAGGTCGGTCAAATCATCCAGCGTGGCGCGGTTGGGATAGGCGATCTCGTAATCCTCCGGGGCAAAATCCGGGGCGCTGCGCCCTTCCAGAAACGGCTGTTTCTGGCGCTCAAGGTAGCGCACGTTGCGGTCGCACCACGGAGCCGAGCCGATGTACAGCACGCTGCTGACCTCAGAGCCTTGGTGTTCGTGCTCCACTGCATGCACCACATCCGAATGCCACCACACGGTGTCGCCCGGTGCCACCTTTGGAATCGAAACCAGTCCGCGCAGGAGCAGCGAGTGCCACTCCTCCGTGACGGCCTGAGCGCGGCCTTCAACGGCTCCGCACAGCACTTCTTCCGGAACATCGTCCTGAAAGGGCCGCAACAGCACATAGGCAATGCCGAGTGTGGTGGGAATGAGCTGCAAGGTGCCGTCGCCCGGACCTTGCGCGGTCAGTGCGGTCCAGCCCTGCCACGTCCGAAACGCCCGGCACACGGCGGGAGAGTCCACGCCTTCGACCTCCGACCGAAAGGCTCCGTTGAAGGGATTGTAATCCCGCCAGTTGTCTCCAAACAACGGACGGTACACCTGCTGGTAGTTCGTCCCCAGCCAGCGTTCGATGGAGCCGCCGTCAATGTGCGGGGACAGCCCCAGCGTGGTGTCTCCGGGCTGTCGCATGCGCACTCGGTCCACATAGGTGCTTTCCCGATCCGGGTCAAAGTGCTGAATGCCGTTTTCCTGATGCTCCCAAAACCGATTCAGGAATGACCGGGTTTGCGCCAAATCCTTGCTCTGCCTCGCCCGCACCTGCGGCTTTGACCAGTACACGGCGCAGATTTGCGGACGGCTGGCCTTGAGGTCGCTGAAGTACTGGTCCAGCCCCGGATCGTCCTGCTCGTAGTAGCGATTGTCGGCAAGGTAGCGTTCCAGTTCGCCAAACCATCCAGTCGCCTGCTCCTGCGCAAACACCCCACGAACCACCACGGCCCCGCGACGCTTGATCGCTGCAATCGTTGCGTCCTTGACTCGGTTTTCGGCAATCTCGGTAAAGGGGAGTTCCGGAATCACGGATTCGCCGCGTTGTGTGGCGGTTTCGATTTGCTCCACTTCCTCCGAGATCAACGCCTCCACTTCCTGAAAACACTCGGCGATGTACGGGCACTGCTCCCGAACTCGGCGTTTCAGAGCACGAATCTGCTCCGGGATGTTGTCCGTGTTGATGCTCATGGCCCCCGCTTCCTAGCGAATTCGCTCTCCGGTTTGCGGATCAAAGAACACGGCTTGGGCCATGCTGAGGCTCAGCGTCATCACGCCGCCGTCTTCCGCCACATTATCAGGATGGCAGCGGGAAATCACGGACGCGCCATTGATTTCCGTGAACACCAGCGTGTCCGGCCCCGTTGGTTCGGTGACTTCCACCTCGATGTCGAGGGAATGCACCCCCACGGCATCGCTCCACTGCGGCAAGTTGGTGATCTGCTCCGGGCGCAACCCCAGCGTCACCTCTTTCCCCTCGTAACTGCTCAGAACCCCCGGGGCCGGAATCGACACCGCCGATTGTCCTTTGGGGGTCAGGCTGAGGGAGGGTTGTCCTGCTTCTGTTACGACTTTCACCGGAATGAAGTTCATGGAGGGCGAGCCGATGAACTCCGCCACATAGCGGTTGACCGGATCGGAATACACCTCCTTGGGGGTGCCCAACTGCACCACGTCGCCTTCCTTCATGACGGCGATGCGGTTCCCCAAGGTCATGGCCTCGATCTGGTCGTGGGTGACGTAAATGATCGTGGTGCCCAAGCGGTGGTGGAGCTTCTTGATCTCCGCCCGCATGTCCACCCGCAACTTGGCATCGAGGTTGGAAAGCGGCTCGTCAAAAAGAAAAATCTTGGGATCGCGCACCAAGGCCCGTCCCATCGCCACGCGCTGGCGCTGCCCTCCGGAAAGCTGGGCGGGCTTGCGGTCCAGCAGGTGATCCACCTTGAGCATCTTCGAGAAGTGCTGGAGCGCGGTCTCCATCTCGGAGGCGGACACCTTGCGCTGCTTCAGCCCGAAGGTGATGTTGTCCCGCACCGACATGTTGGGGTAGAGCGCGTAGGACTGGAAGACCATCGCGATGTTGCGATCCTTCGGCTCCATGTTGTTGACCACATAGTCGTCAATCCGAATCTCCCCATCGTTGAGCGTTTCCAAGCCCGCGATGATGTTGAGCAGCGTGGATTTTCCGCATCCGGACGGTCCCAACAGCACCAGAAACTCGCCATCGCTGACGTTGATGTTGACCTCCCGCAGCACCTTGGTGCTGCCAAAGCTTTTGGAGACGTTGCGGACCTCGAGTGTTGCCATGCTATCCTTTGACTGAACCTGCCGTTAATCCCTTGATGAAGTACTTCCCTGCGAGGATATACACAATCAACGTGGGGAAGCCCGCAATAAAGGCCGCCGCCATATCCACGTTGTACTGCTTCACGCTGGTGCTGGTGAGCACCATGTTGTTGAGCGCCACTTGAATCGGCGCGGCATCGCCAAACGAGAAGGTGGCGCCAAACAGGAAGTCGTTCCAGATGTTGGTGAACTGCCAGATCACGGTCACCACGATGATCGGTGCCGAAATCGGCAGCAGTATTTTGAAGAAAATCTTGAAGAACCCCGCCCCGTCAATCCGGGCGGCCTTGACGATCTCGTTGGGAATGGAGACGTAGTAGTTCCGGAAGAAGAGCGTGGTGAAGCTCAGGCCGTACACCACATGGACCACAACCAATCCGCCCACCGAGTTCGAGATGCCCAACAGCCCCAGCGTCCGCGCCATCGGCAGCAGAATCGCCTGATACGGAATGAAGCATCCGAAGAGGAAGAGCAGGAAGATCAGGTTGTCGCCCTTGAAGCGCCACTTCGTGAGAGCGTAGCCGTTCAGTGCCCCGAAGAAGGTGGAGATGATCACGGCGGGCACCACCATCTTGGTGGAATTCCAGAAGAAGGGGCGCAAGAAAACGTCCCCGGCCTCGTAGCCGCGACCCGACCAGGCGATCTTCCATGCGTCAAACTGGAGCGACTCCGGAAGCATCAGCAAGTTCCCCTGCCGGATTTCCGCCATGCTCTTCAGCGAGGTGACGATCATCACATACAGCGGCGTCAGGTAATACACCGCAAACAGTCCAAGCAGCAGGTAGAGAATCCAGCGGTACACCGCCCGCTTCCGCGCCCCCGACTGCTCAAGCGCCTGAAAATCGGTCGTGCTAGCGGACATCTTCCCTCCGGAGTTCAGAGTAGAGGTACGGGACAATCACCGCCGCAACCGTCGCAAACATAACCACGGCACTGGCGGAGGCGAGTCCGATTTCGCTGCGATGGAAGGCCATTTGCGTCATGAACACGGCAGGCATGTCCGAGGAAATCCCCGGACCTCCCGCCGTCAAGGCAATCACAAGGTCGTAGCTCTTGATGGAGATGTGGCAGAGGATCACGACCGCGCTCATGAAGACAGGCCGGAGCATTGGCAGGATGATGGTCACATAAATGCTGAAGAGGCCCGCGCCGTCAATCTTCGCGGCCTTGATGATTTCGTCGTCAATCGAGCGCAATCCTGCCAAGAACAAGGCCATCACGAACCCGGAGGACTGCCACACTCCGGCAATCACAATGGTGTAAACGGACATCTCCCGATTGACAAGCCAATCGAAGGTAAAGTCGGTGAAGCCCAGATCGTGAGCCACTTTTTGCAGGCCCATCGTGGGATTCAGAATCCACTTCCATGCCGTCCCGGTCACGATGAAGGACAGCGCCATCGGGTAGAGGTACACGGTTCGCAAAAAGCCCTCGGCCCGGATTTTCTGGTCGAGCAGAATCGCGAGCAGGATGCCGATGAGGATGCCGATGACGAGAAAGAGGATGGTGAAGACGAGCAGGTTTTCGACCGCCAAGTGCCAGCGGGAATTCGCCCAAAGCCGGAAGTGCTGATTCAGCCCCCAAAAATCGTACTTGGGCAGGAGCTTGGATTTGGTGAACGAGACGTAAATCGTCCAGAGGACAAATCCGTAGATGAACCAGAGGATGACCGCAAAGGAGGGGGCGACGACAATGCGGGGCAGATTACGTTGGAGCCAGAGTATCATGCAGAATGGTGATCCAGTAGGAAGACGGGGCCGCCGCAACGACCCCGCCATCTAAGAACGGATTACATGGAATCCTGAACCGCCTGAGCGAGTCGCTTGGCGGCTTCCTGCGAGGACATGTTGGAGTTGAAATGCTCCGTCACCACGTCCTGAATCGCCCCCTTCTGGGCAAGGCGCAGGGCCATGCCGTGAGCAAAGCTCGGCTGCAGGCCACCGGTCATCGCCGAGTAGTTCAAATCGGCAGCCGAACCCTTGGCGCACATGTCGAACTCATCCATCGGCACATCAAGCCGCGCCGGGATCGAACCCTTGAAGAGGTTGAAGACCTTCTGGAAGTTCTTCCCCATGATCAGCTTCGCCAGCAACTTCTGGCCCTCGATCTTGCTCTTCCCGTCCACCGAGTAGAAGATGAAACTGTCCACGTTGTAAAGGTAGCCGTGATCCGAAGGCGTCGGCAGGCAGTAGAAGTCCACTCCGGGCTTCAGGCCCGCGTTCGTGAACTCACCCTTGGCCCAGTCGCCCATGATCTGGAAAGCGGCTTTGCCTTCCATCACCATGCCCGTGGCCACGTTCCAGTCGCGTCCGGGAGAACCCGCATCGGTGAAGCCCTTGAGGGTCCGCATCTGGTCGAAGACCTTGACCATCGTGGAACCGCCCAGCGCGTTCATGTCGAGCTCGACAAACGCCTTCTGGTAGAAGTCATTGCCACCAATGCCGAGTGCCACGGCCTCGAAGACCGTTGCATCCTGCCACGGCTGGCTGCCGTGAGCAAGCGGGATGATGCCAGCGGCTTGCAGCTTGCGGGCTGCGGCGTTGAACTCGTCCCACGAGGTGGGCATGCTGAGTCCGTTGGCGTCCAGCACCTTCTTGTTCGCCCAGAACCAGTCAATGCGGTGGATGTTCACCGGAGCCGCGCAGTACTTGGAGAAGTCATCACACTTCATGTGATTCGCCACCTGCCCACTGAGCAGGCCATCCCAGTTCTCGGCACTTGCGACGGCATTGATGTGGTACGGCTCCACCACTCCGGCCTCGTCATACTCCTGAATGGTCGGCCCCTTGATCTGAGCCGCTGCGGGCGGATCACCTGCCACGATGCGGGCCTTCAGCGTCTGCATGGCGGCATCTCCGCCACCCCCTGCAATCGGCATGTCTTTCCACGATCCGCCATTCGCGGCGAAATCATCCTTCAGCACCTTGAGTGCCGCCGCCTCTCCTCCGGAGGTCCACCAGTGGAGGACTTCCGCTTCCTTGGCCCATGCCGACGGCAGAGCCAGCCCGACCACCGCCACGGTAGCCAGCAAACTTTTTGCGAACGGTTTGAACATTGTCATTCTCCTTCGTTGCGCAGTTAACGATCCGAAATTCCCCACCTCGTGACGAGGTGGAGCGGACCACATTCAGGGGAACGGCCTGAGCCTCCCCCGTTTCAGCCCCACCATTGGGACTCAAGACTTGCTTCGGATTTGCTCCAGCACCTCATCCACCCGGAAATCGTAGGAGGGTTTTTCCGGATTCAGATGCCGGGAGTATTTCCGAAAATCAATCTGCTCGGGACGCAATTGCTCCAGTGCTGGAGAAACCGCCTCCCAGTTTTCTGCCGAGACCGCTTCCATCCGGGTGTGCCAACTGACGTGCAACTCCCCGAAATCCCGGCCCTGCAAATAGTCGTAGGCCAACACCACCGACCAGCCTCCTTCAAGAAAATGCCCCCCAACGCTGGCCCATTGCGTTCCAGAAGCCACAGCCTGCAAACCCACCTCGGCCCAGTCCACGCCACCGATCAGCACATCCTTTCCGGGCGTGAGTCCCTGCGCTCGTGCAGCGGCAATGACCCCTTGGGCCATCACGTCGCTGGCGCACCAGACGAGTTGCACCTTGGGGTAGCGGTGATGGAGCATCGCAAAACTCTGGGCGGCCTCGGACTCCTGCCAGTTGGCCGACACAATCTGTCGAACCCGGACATCCAGATAACGCTGGGCCACCTGCTCCAGCCCCCGACCCCGCTCAATGGCGGCGTATCCCGAAACAATTCCGGTGATCCCCACCACCTCCAGCGGTTGCTCCACACTGCCGCCAAACCGCCGCTTGCCCTCCTCGAAGAGGGACTTGGCCAGCAGCCCACCGGCTTCCGACTCGTCCGGGAGGAGTTCGCCAATCCAGTACGAGAACTCCTGCCGGGGCTGTCCCATCCCTTCGGTTTCGGTGAATCCCTGATTCACCATGAAAGCCGGAACCCGGTGCCGTTCCGAGATTTCCAGAAAGCTGCGCCCCCCTCGCTTGAAGTTCGGGAAGATCAGCAGGTCAAACTCCCCAGAGGCCGCCGCCTGCTCGATCTGCTGGCGCATGCGGGGCAGGTTGTTCTGCGCGTAATGCGCCTTGAGGCGGAGGCTGAAATCCTTGGCCGCCTTCTCCGCAAACTCCACATAGCGCCCCCAAAACGCATCTCCCGCCCAACGGTGGGTGAAGAGAGCCACGGCAAATTGGCGCTCCTGTGCGTGAGCAAACCCCGGAAGGCTCCCTCCCAGCGAGAAAACCCAAAGGAGGAAGAGCAGAAAAATACAGTCGCGTCGCATCACGGCAGAGTCAACCTTCGTTCAGGCTGGGATGTAGCACACCTGAATTTCTGGCAGTCAACAAGCAGAAAATCTGGAAAATTCGGCAAGAATTTCTTGATTTCCAAGCAAATTCAATCACTTGAAAAAATGACATTTCCCTGCTCACGCATTGCAATTGCTGACGGCCTGAGCAAGGCTTGAAGAGGGCCGGACTTCAGGAGCCGGTTTGGAGCAGGAGGCGTTGGAACTCCCGGAGGGTCTGGGAGAGTTCCTCGGCCACGGTGGAGGATTCGGAGTGACTGAGGACGAAGCGGACGGTGCGGGTCACGTCCTTCCAGCGCGGTTTTTTGGGCAGGCTTGGGACGCTGAGGTAGCGATCGAGGGTGCGAACCCGCAGGTAGCCTTTTTCCTCGTGCATCGCCCAGATGCCGCTTTGCTCGGCAAGTTCCAGCTTCGTGTGCCCGGTCACTTCCTCCCAGTGCCGGAGCGCAAGAGTCAGCAGCCGCACCAGCAGTTCCCGCAGATGCTGCCCGGAGTCCTGCTGAAACGCTCGTGCGGTGGCATCGTCCAGTGAGTTCTGGAGCGTGTTGATCTGGTTTTTGGTGTACTCTACTTCCTCAATCAGGTCGCCGAGCGCGTTGTGGATCACCTGTCCACGCTGGCCTTGAAGCTGCTCGGCTTGGCGGTGGATGAACTGCAACTCCTCCAGCAAGTCGTGCAGAGTGCCCTCCATCACCTGCACCTTGCGGCGACTGCTGTTCAGTTCCTGCTGCAACTCCTGCTGAGGGTAGCGAAAACTTGTTCCGGTGCTCATGGTCCCTTGTCATGTCCGGAATTCAGCATAAGCGATTTTCCGAAGGATGCGAACCCGAATTTCCTCTGTCAAACCATGATCACTCCGCTTGACTCGGCCTCACGGCCCTTGTTTCACCGAGAAGCCATCGGCAGCCGCCTCATCGTCTTCATCCTGCTGGCGAGTTCGCTGTTCACCCTGCTGGCCACGGGCTTTCAGGTGTACACGGACTATCGGCGGGACGTGGGCCTGATCGAAAGCCGGATGGCGCAAATCCGGGACAGCTACCTTGAGGGCATCGCCAACAGCCTCTGGACCACGGACATCCGCCAGACCACGGTGCTGCTGGAAGGCGTGGTGCGACTGCCGGACATGCGCTTCGTGGAAGTACAGTCCTCCGAGGGCGTTCACCTGAAGCAGGGGGTGCTGCCGGAAACCTCCCAAGTCGAATCCCGGTTTCCCCTGCGCTATCGTGACCGCCAAGAAGAATTCAACCTTGGAGAACTGCGGCTGGTCGCCTCGCTGGACGACGTGCATTCCCGACTCCGGGACCGTGTCCTCATCATCCTCACCACGCAAGCCCTCAAAACCTTCCTGATTTCGGGATTCATTCTCATCATCGTGCAGTTCATGCTGACCCGGCACCTCGGCACGATGGCGCAGTTTGCCCATGCGGTCACTCCGGAAAACCTGCACACCCCCCTGCAACTGCACCGCCCCCGGCGGGACGATGAGTTGAACGATGTCGTGGTCGCTTTTAACCGCATGCGCGAAACCCTCCAGCACTCCTACCGCCAGCTCCGGGAGGAACTGGAACTGCGGCGGCAGGCGGAAAGCGAGCTGGTGAGCTACAAGGAACACCTTGAGGAGCAGGTGGAAGCCCGAACCGAAGAACTGCGGGAGACCAACGAAAACCTTCAGGAGGAGGTCCGGGAACGCACCCAGATGGGCGAGCAGCTTCGGACCTCGCTTCAGGAAAAGGAGGTGCTGATTCAGGAAGTGCATCACCGCGTGAAGAACAACATGCAGATCATCTCCAGCATGATCCGCCTCCAGTTCCGGCACATTGAAAACGAGTGGCTGGAACAGCGCATCCGCGATCTCCAACAGCGGGTCCACACCATGTCGCTGGTGCATGAAAAGCTCTACAAATCCCCAACCCTTTCCCGGATTGACCTCGCCGACTTCATTCGGGATTTGGCGCAGGAACTGCTCCATTCCTACAATCGGCCTCCTGAACTGGTGAGGCTCGACCTTGCGCTGGAGTCGGTGAAACTGAGCGTGGACTACACGATTCCCTGCGGGCTGATCATCAACGAGTTGCTGACGAACACCCTCAAGTACGCCTTCCCCACCGGACAGCAGGGCACGATTTACATCCGCCTGAAAATCCTGGAGGACCGGCAGGTGTTGCTCTCGGTCTGCGATGACGGCCCCGGCCACCCCGAACTGAGCGACTGGAGCAAAAGCGCCACCACGGGCTTGCGCTTGATCCACCTGCTCTCCACTCAACTGCGGGGGGAGTATCAAGCCTTCAACAATCCGGGTGCCTGTTTTGAGCTGAAATTCCAAGAGGAGGACACATGAGCCGAGGACGCATTCTGGTCATTGAGGACGAGGCCATTGTGGCCGATGACATCGTTTATTGCCTCGAAGAAGCGGGCTATACGGTGCCTGCGGTGTGCAGCACGGGAGAAAACGCCCTTGAGTTTCTTGATGCCAACGCCGCCGATTTGGCACTCGTGGACATTCTGCTGGACGGCGAGATGGACGGCATCGAAACCGCCCGGCGGCTCCGGGACCGCCAGCCCTTGCCGATCATCTACCTGACCTCCTTCACCAACCCCGCCATGCTGGAGCGGGCCAAGGAAACCCAGCCTTCCGGGTACATCGTCAAGCCCTTCAAGCGCCGCGAGTTGCTGGCCACACTGGAAATGGCCCTGCACCACGGCCCGCCCACTCACGGAACACAAACCGCTCCGGCCCTGCAATCAGGGTGGATGCTGGCGCAGGTGTGGCACGCATGGATGCTGGCCACTCAGGAGTCCTCCGCAACGCCGGACGAAAATTCCATCCCCCTCCAAGCAAGCCTGCAAAAAATACTGGCAACGCCCTTCGCCTCCGTTTCTCATCTGGACGATTTCCTGCCCTTGCTTGAGAGCCTGTTCCAAACGCTCTGTCCGGAGGCGCACTACCGCATTCACCGTGAACCGGAAGCCGAATTGGTGCCCTGCCCTCCGTTGCTGCTCGCCGAATTGCTGCTCTGGACGCTGCAAGTCAGCCACCTTTCCGAACCGGAATCCTCGCTCCGCTTGGACGCGGGCATCTTGCAGACCACCGAAGCCAATGCAGAGTTCCTCAACCTCTCGCCCGGCAGTCATTCCAAATTCCGGATTTCTCTGCCGCAGTCCAGTTCTGCCCTCGACCAGCGGTTGCTCGGCGACCACCAGCCCATGCTCGCCTACTTCCAGTGGACCGTGCGCATCCTCCAAGGCGATGTGATGATCCTTCGTGACGAAACCGGGGTTTCAGGCATTCTGGTCGCCCTGCCCCTCACGGAAACTTCACGGGGTGCCGGGAATTTGGATTGAATGTCCGGTCGGTTCCGATAGACTTTTTTCGTGCATCAACCCTTTCGGAGCAATCCATGTCCAAGTCCATTGACTGGGGTTACTTTCGCCCCGGTTGAACCTCGTGCAAACGGGCGCAAGAGTTTCTTGACGCGAATCAAATCACCGACCACGAGCGCGTGAGCGCCACCAAGCAACGCTACGACGCGGATGCCGCGTGGGAGCTGCTGAAATCCGCCTCCCGCGTTCATGCCGCCAAAGGCAAGAAGATCAACCGCTGGAATCCATCCGAGGATGACCGGGATGCCATTCTCAGCGATGTCATCGGCCCCAGTGGAAACCTGCGGGCACCGACTTGGCGGGTGGGCCGCGAATTCATCGTCGGCTTCAACGAAGACCTTTACGCCGAGGTGCTGACCCCATGATCCGCATTGGCATCATCGGCGCCGCAGGGCTTTCCGGGCTGGAACTCCTGCACTGGCTGGGGCGACATTCGGAGGTCGAGGTCACGCTGGTGACTTCCACCAAGTACCAAGGCCAACGGGTTTGCGACGCCTTTCCGCAACTCCCGAACTGCACGCTGGTCTTCCAGCCCAACGACACGGATGTTTCGGGATGCGATGCGGTGTTCCTCGCCGTCCCGAACAAGGCCAGCTTGGAGCGGACCCCGAAACTGCTGGAGCAGGGAGTGCGTGTCATTGACCTCTCCGGGGTCTATCGGCTCCGGGACATCGCCTCGTTTGAAACGCACTATCGCCTTTCGCACACCTCGCCAGACGTGTTGCAGGGGGCGGTCTTCGGGCTTCCAGAGTATTTTCGGGAGCGCATTCCCACCGCACGGGTCATCGCCAATCCGGGTTGCTACCCAACGGGGGGGCTGCTGGGCCTGTTGCCGTTTGGGAACCGACTGGGCGGGTTGGCCAGTTCTCCGATCATTGATGCCAAATCCGGCGTTTCCGGAGCCGGAGGACGGGTGGAAGACGATGCCACGAACTACATGGAGGTCAACGAGAATTTTAAGGCGTACAAGGTGTTTGGCCACCAGCATCAGCCCGAAATTCAGCAGTACCTCACGGACCTCACCCCGTATTCGGCGGAGGCCGTGGGCGAGGTGATTTTCACGCCCCACCTGCTTCCCGTCAACCGGGGCATCCTCTCCACGATCTACCTGCGCTTTCAGGAGGCACTGGATGCAGAACAGGTGCGGGCTGGTTTTCAGGATTTTGCGGAGCAGAACGCCTTTGTCCACCTGCTTCCGGAAGGGCGGCTTCCCGACCTCAAGGCCAGCATCCACTCCAACCGCTGCGTGATTGGCCTCAGTTGCGATGACTCACGCAAAAACTGGATTGTGGTGACGAGCATTGACAATCTCGTGAAGGGCGCCTCCGGGCAGGCGATTCAGAATCTGAACCTGATGTTTGGCCTGCCGGAAACAGCGGGGCTGGCCTGATCAGTCGGCGGATTCCAGCAGGCTTTCGGCTTCCGGAGGGGCAATCCGGCGATCCGTGCCTTGCAAGGACTGGAAGTAGCACATCTCGCGGAGCCGGGAGTAGATGCGCTCGCCCACGCGCTTGCGGAGCGTGTCGGCCAAATACTGCTCGGCTTCGGTACGATCCCGGCTCAAAACCCGCTCGCGGAGCGTGTCTTCCTCGCGTTCTGTGTAGTTCGTGGTCGCCATGATCAGCCGATGGTGGTTGTAGCGCTCGGAGATCAGGGTGTCCAAAATGCTCAACTCCCACGCGGTGTTGCGGCCTTTGCCCAAGTCGTCAATGATGAGGACATCCGCTTGCAGGTGCGGTTCGATGATCTCGATGTCGGACTTGCCGTCGGAATAGCCCTGGCGCAGTTCGGAGAGCAGTTCGGTGAAGCCCTGAAACACGCAGGAGATGCCAAGCTCAATGGTGGCTCGATAGGCGAATCCGGTCATCAGGTGAGTTTTTCCGGTGCCCGGCAAGCCCATCAGCACCATGCCCTTGAGCAGTTCGTCCGGTTGCGTTCCCGGTTCGGCACGAATCTGGTGAGGCAGGTTTCGCAACAGGGTTTCCAGCAGAGAGAAGACCTGAGCGTTTTCGGAATCCTGATCGGCAAGCACAAGGCGGCTGTGCTGGTAGCGGCGTGGAATCCGGCAACGGTTGTAGAACTCGATGCGTTGCTTGAGCCGTTCGCAATCCGGACACAAGGTCGCCAAGTCCCGTCCCTGCGGGTCCACCGTGAGCAGGAATCCTGTGCCGCGACAGGTGGGGCAGGGGTTGGGCGCGCAGTCACAGAGCTGCGCTTGGGCGTAGCGAGTGCCCGTGCCCGCACGGACGTAAACCCGCGTGTCCTGACAACGCAGACAGGCGGGGCTGGATTGAGCCATGATGCTTCTTCAATAACAAAACGTGAGTGAGTTCTCTTCCGCCGCCAACCGCAGCGGCCCTTTCATCTTCCCCAATCCAGCCTGAACATGCCAGTGCGCTTTCCCATTCCGCAACTTGAGAACGACCTGCTGCTGCGAGCCGCCAATGGCCTTGCCGTGGAACGGGTGCCCGTGTGGCTGATGCGACAGGCCGGACGCACCGACCCCGCCTACCGGAAACTCCGGGAGCGCGATGGCCGACCGCTGGAGCAATTGTTCCGGGACGTGGAGCAGTCCATCGAGATTTCGCTGCTGCCCCAGCGTATCGAGGTGGACGCGATCATCATGTTTCAGGACATCCTCACCCCGCTTGCCCCCGTAGGCGCAGAGTTTCGCTTCACACCCGGACCTATGCTGGAAGCGCCCCTCCGGACCACCGCGCAGGTGCAGGCGCTGCTGCCCCTCAATCCACGGCAGGACATTCCGCACGTTGGCGAAATCCTGAAGGGCATCCACGCTCGGCTGGGCGGTGCCCTGCCCGTGCTGGGCTTTGCCGGAGCGCCCGTGACGCTCGCGTTCTTCCTGATTGCCGGACAAAGCCCCTCCCGCCAGATTCCAGAGGTGCTGCGTTTTTTTCTGGATGAGCCAAAACGGGCGCAAACCCTGCTGGATTATCTGACGGACCTCACGATTGATTACCTGCACTACCAGATTGATTCCGGAGCGCATGCCGTGCAGCTCTTTGAGTCAATGGCCGATGTCCTGCCGCGTGAACTCTACGAGCGCTTTGCCCTGCCCACGCACGAGCGCATCTTTGCCTCATTGCCCAAAACCACGCCCGCGATTCTGTTTGCCAAGGAGTTTCCCCACCTTGACCTGTTGCTACAAAGCGGTGCCCCCATCCTCAGCGTGGGTTCCTGCGTGGACCTCGCGGAAGCCCGGAGCAAGGCTCCTGACCGCGTTTTTCAGGGAAATGTGGACAACCAGCTTTTGGCGGACGGCACTCCGGAAGCGGTCACGGAGGCCATCAAGCGCTGTCTTGCCCAAACCGACGGACGCAACCACATCCTCAATCTTAACCACGGACTTCTGGAGCGGACCCCGTTTGCTCAGGTGAAACACTTTGTCAACACTGCCAAAACGCTGGGAGCCGCTCATTCCGAAACCTGAATCGGCAATGGCTCGTTGGAATTGGCCTGCCACTGCACCCAAAGCGCATCAAGCGTCTGTCCGGTTCCGGGATGTGTCCAATCCGGGGTGAGGTCTCTGAGCGGCAACAAGACAAATGCACGATTCCCCAACTCAGGATGAGGCACGGTCAATTCCGGCAGGGCCAGCACCCGACCTCCGTAACTCAGCACATCAATGTCGAGAGTGCGTGCCCCCCAGTGTTCGGCACGGATGCGCCCGGCTTGCTCCTCAAGCACTTGGCAGAGTCGCAACAGTTCCAGCGGCTCCAAGCTTGTGGTTCCACAAACCACCTGATTAAGGTAGCTTGGTTGGTCCATGCCCAGTAGCGGTGCGCTTTCGTAAATCGGCGATTCCCGGAACTCGTCAAGCCGCTCCGCCAAGGCCGTGCGGGCGTTTCGTAGCAAGGCGTGTCGGTCTCCCAAGTTGCCGCCTAAGCCAAGGTGTACGAGCATTGCTGAATTTCCGGACATTCGCGTTTCTGACAGTATAGAGCAAATCAGTCACCCGCGCATTGCCACAAACATGATCCGCATCATTTCCGGAAAATTCCGGGGTCGCCGACTCAAAGTGCCCGAAGGCCGCGACGTGCGTCCCACCACCGACCGAGTGCGCGAAGCCCTCTTCGGAATGCTGGAACACCGCATCGCTTGGCCAGAAATGGTGGTGCTGGACCTCTTCGCCGGCTCCGGTGCCTTGGGACTGGAAGCCCTCAGCCGAGGGGCGCAGAATGCGGTGCTGGTGGAAGCGTCGAAGCGGGTCGCCGGAACCCTCCGGCACAATGTGGGTGCCTGCAACCCTCCGCCCGGAACCTGCCGGGTGGTCATGGATCGCGCCGAGCGTTGGCTTCCAAAATATGAACCGCCCGCAGTGCCCTCTGTGGTCTTTCTCGACCCCCCCTACCAAGGTGGGGCGTATGCCGAAATTCTGCACACGCTGGCCACCCACCCTGCGCTGTTTCCCGGCTCGTGGGTGGTGGTGGAATCTCCGGCAAATCTTGAACTGGAACTGCCTCAGCTTTTTGAGTCGGTCCAGTCCCGAACCTACGGAACCATCAAAATCCAACTCCTGCACAAGCCGCTTCCGGATTTGCCCACAGAGTAATGGCTTGTCTTGCCCCCGTGCTTGGCCTACTCTGGTAGCCTTGCCACGCAAGCCATTTTCTCCAAAAAACCCAGCGTGTTTCAGCAATCTCCAGCCACAACCGCTTTCGACTCCGGCACCCACTCCACAACCATGGAATCGTTGCACGACCAAATTGACCTTGAGCGGCTGCCGCAGCACGTTGCCGTGATCATGGATGGCAATGGCCGCTGGGCGGAGCAACGGCTGTTCCCGCGCTTCCAAGGACATCGCAATGCCGTGCGGGCGGTGCGGGCCACCGTCGAAGCCTCCGTCGAGTTGGGCCTCGCCAATCTCACGCTCTATGCCTTTTCCACCGAAAACTGGAACCGTCCGTCCGGAGAGGTTTCGGCCTTGATGGACCTGTTCGCAGAATTCCTCGTCAAGGAGTTGGAAACGATGCTCAAGCACGACGTTCACTTCCGCCTGATCGGCGACCCCACCCGGCTCCCGGATTTCGTGCAGGCTCCCTTGCACAAGGCGCTGGCCGCCACGCAAGAAAACCGGGGGATGCGGCTACACCTTGCGGTCAACTACGGGGGCCGCACCGAACTCGTGCGGGCCGTGCGCCTGATCGCAAAAGCGGTGCAACGTGGAGAATTGCAACCGGAAGCCATTGACGAAGCCGTGATTTCCCAGCACACCTACACCCCAGACACCCCGGACCCCGACCTCATCATCCGCACCAGCGGCGAGCAGCGCATTTCCAATTTTCTGACGTGGCAGGGCGTGTATTCGGAATTCCACTTCACCCCCGTCCTCTGGCCGGATTTCGACAAGGCCGACCTCCACCGCGCCCTGCTGGATTTCCAGAACCGCAAGCGCCGCATGGGGGGAGTGACGCCCGTCAGTGCTGCGGATTGACCTAGAACCCCGTCATGCCTGCTGATCTGCTTGCCCGTGTCAAAACCGGAGTGCCGCTGGCCGGGGCGCTGATCCTCCTGCTGATCTATTTGCCCCCCTTCGGCATTGGGCTGTTGGTCACGGGGGTAGCCCTGATTGGGGTTTGGGAGTATTCCGGGATGCTCTCCGGCACCTCCTCGCCCGTCCCCTTTGTCGCGCTGGCCGGCGCGGTTGTGCTGATGTCGGCAGGAACCCTGTTCGCAGGCATGGACGGCCTGACCGCCGCGCTTTTCCTGAGCCTGCTGCTCTGGATCGCCTGGTCGCTGCTTTCCCAGCCCGTCAAGTCGCTGGAAGGTCTGGCCGGATTTGGCGTGGGGGCACTGGGCTTGCTCTGGATCGTCTGGAGCTTGCAGCACTTCACGCTGATCAGCTCACGCCCCGGTGGAGTGCCGGAGTTGTTCTTTGTCCTGTTGGTGGTCTCGTTCAGCGACATCTTTGCGTATTTTGGAGGCAAGCAGTTTGGCCGCACTCCGCTCGCCCCCACGGTCAGTCCCAAGAAAACGTGGGAGGGCAGCGGCTGTGGACTCGTTGGAGCAGGATTGGTGGGGCTGTTACACGCCGGAACGTTCATGAGCATTGCCTGGCACGAAGCCCTGATTCTGGCTGCCACCACTGCCGCCGTTGGACAGGTGGGGGATTTGGTGGAATCAAAGATGAAACGGCTCTGTGCCGTGAAAGACTCCGGCACCCTGCTTCCCGGACACGGTGGCATCCTTGACCGCGTGGATGGGCACCTTTTGG
The DNA here is from genome assembly GCA_964597275.1 of uncultured Pseudomonadota bacterium. Classification (GTDB taxonomy): domain Bacteria; phylum SAR324; class SAR324; order SAR324; family NAC60-12; genus UBA8110. The sequence goes on from CAZQXS010000033.1 coordinate 20,494, forward strand.
CGGCTCCTGCGTTTTTCTACCTCACCTTGTGGCTATGACCGACGCCAAGCCCATCTCCATCCTCGGCGCCACAGGGTCCATTGGAGCCAGTACGCTTGACATCGTCCGGGAGTTTCCGGAACGCTTCCGCGTGGTTTCGCTGTCCTGCCAGCAATCCGTGGCGGCGCTGGCCGAGCAAATCCGAGAGTTCCGTCCTCACCGAGTTTGTGTGGGGAAGGAAGCCGATGCCCGTGACCTGCGGGATGCGTTTCCAGAAGTGGACGTGGGCGTGGGCGAAGCCGACTTGGTGCAGCTTGCGGGTGATCCTGAAGTCGAGTTGGTCGTTTCCGGCATCGTCGGGGCGGCGGGCTTGCGTCCGGGCTACGCCGCCGTGCAAGCCGGCAAGGCGATTGCGATTGCCAACAAGGAGCCGCTGGTGCTGGCCGGAGAGCTGTTTGTTAGCGAAGCCCAGCGCACCGGAGCCACCCTGTTGCCGACCGACAGCGAGCACAACGCCATCTTTCAGGCGCTCCACGGGCATTCGCGGGAACACGTCGCCCGCATCGTCCTCACCGCTTCCGGAGGACCGTTTCGTGATCGTCCGCTTGACGAATTCGCCGACATCACGGTGGACGAGGCACTTGCGCATCCCAACTGGGAAATGGGGCCAAAAATCACCATTGACTCCGCAACGATGATGAACAAGGGGCTGGAGGTCATCGAGGCCCGCTGGCTGTTTGGCCTGCCTGTTGAGCAAATCCGGGTGGTGGTGCATCGGCAAAGCATCGTCCACTCGCTGGTCGAGTTTGTGGACGGCTCCTTCCTCGCCCAGCTTGGGCTGCCGGACATGCGTATTCCCATCGCGTACTGCCTCGCCTATCCGGAGCGACTGCCGCTTTCATTGCCGGAACTGCAACTGGACGTGCTGGGGCGGCTCGATTTTGCGCCTGCCGACTTGCAGCGGTTTCCGTGCCTGCGGCTCGCGATGGAAGCCACCCGGCTCGGCGGCAGTGCCCCCGCCGTGATGAACGGAGCCAACGAAGTACTGGTGGCAGCTTTTCTTGCCAAAGAAATCCGCTTTCTCGACATCGCCCAAACGCTGGAGTCAGTGCTGCACTTTTGGAAGGCGCAACAGGCCCATCTCGAACTGCCGACTCTGCCCAAAACCCTGGATGATGCGCTGAATGCTGATGCCTGGGGACGGAAGCACGCGACTGCCTTCATCAACCAGAACCTTCAGAATCCCTTGACCCAAGCCGTTGCCTGACCAACCATGACCACGATTGTTGCCTTCCTGCTCGTGCTGGGCTTCCTGATCTTCATTCACGAGATGGGACACTACCTCGCCGCCCGACACGTTGGGGTCCGCGTGCAAGCCTTCTCCATCGGCTTTCCTCCCAAGCTCATCGGCAAGCAGATTGGTGAGACCGAATATCGCCTCTCGTGGATTCCCGTGGGCGGCTACGTCCAGCTTTACGGACAGAACATGCACGACGAGGATCCCAGCGATCCTCGGAACTACGCGGCAAAAACGATCCTGCAGCGGCTCTACATCCTCGTTGCGGGTCCGGCCATGAACCTGCTGGTGGCGCTGCTGTTCATGCCCTTGGTCTATTGGGTGGGCGTGGATTCTCCGGGCTACCTCTTCTCCACTCCAGTCGTCCATCAGGTTCGCCCGGCAACGCTGGCCGCTGAACTCGGCATTCAGCCCGGAGACGAAATCCTCTCCGTCAACAATCAGGAAACCCCTGATTGGCGCAGGGTGAGCGAACTCACGTCCACGCTCGCTCCGGACGCGCCCCTGAGTTTGGAGCTTTACCGCAACGGTGCCTTCCTGCCCGTCACTGGAGTTTACCGCTCAGGGGAAATCGGCTGGGTGCCCCGCATCCCCCCCGTCGTGGGCACCTTGCTGGAAAATTCTGCGGCACGAACAGCGGGCATCGTTCCGGGAGACCGCATCCTCCGCATCAACGACCAGTTGATTCAAGACTGGAACGAAATCTCGCCCGTCGTCCAAGCCCTGCAAAAACAGCATCGTGACTCAGGGGGCAATGCCGCCCCGCAGCCGTTGCAGGTGGAGGTTGATCGAGACGGGGAGCCGTTCCTAGTGGACATCACTCCCAACTTCGATCCCGAATCCGGACGCTACCTGTTGGGCATGACACTGGAGATGCGGGTGTTGAGCTTCAGCTTTGGCGAGGCGGTGCAACGCGGCGTGGGGCGGCTGCTGTACATCGTCGGCGCGACTTTCTCGTTCCTGGGGCAAGTGCTTTCCGGGCAAGGCTCGATGGATGACGTGGGCGGACCGCTCCGGATCGGACAGGTGATCGGGGAAGCAGCGGAAAGCGGCTGGACCGATCTGTTCTTCCTGACCGCGATCATCAGCCTTCAGTTGGGCATCTTCAACCTGCTGCCCATCCCGGCCTTGGATGGCGGTCATATCCTGCTGCTCGCCGTTGAAAAAATCAAGGGTAGCCCGCTCAGTGCCGTCCTCCGGGAGCGCACCCAGATGGTCGGCTTTTCCGTGCTGCTTGCGCTGATGCTCTTCGTCACCTACAACGATTTGCTCCAGCTTTTCTTCAAGCTCCCTCAGTGACGCTGAGCGTGACGAGGTGCCGACGCACCTCGCCCAGCAGTTCATGGATGGGCAAATCCGGGACTTCCTCCCAGCCCATCAACTCTAGCAGGTAGCGGTTCACCCGTCCGCGCACCAGTCCGCGCTCCTGCCACAGTTCGTGAACCGACTCGATCTCGCTGGTAAGCGGGCGTCCGTCCATTTCACGCCGCAGGAGAAACCGCAGGGCGCTGTCCGGATACTCCCGCACATAGCGTTGCAGGGAATCGCGGGTGATGGGTCCGGTGCCAAACACCACATCGGCCTCATCGGTGGAAACTTCCTTCAGCCCCTCCTCAAAATCATCATCGTCGTCAACATCCTCGTCGCCAAGGTCGAGCAGAGCCGCCGCCGTTGTGGGAGCGGGAGCGGGCGGTTCCTCCTCAAGCTCTTCCGGCTCCTCTGGAGGTTCAGGCGCGGACGATGCTGCTTCAGCAGGAGTTTCCTCTGCGGATTCTGCACTCTCTGCCGTTTCTGCATCTTGGCTTTCCGCCGCTTCTGTATTCTCCAAAATTTCCGCCTCTGGAGCCTCCTCCTTGGGAGCCTCCTCCTGAAACATCGCATCGGCGGCGGAGGGTTCGGCGATTTCGATCTCCGGGGTCAGCAGCGGGATTTCTTCCTCCCAGTCTTCGGCCCCCAGCGACAAATCCGGCTCCAGCACCAAATCCAAGCCTGAATCGGACGGCTCCACCTCCGGCGTTGCTGCCACCGCCGTGGGTTCCAGTGCTGGAGTCGGCTCAGGCACTGGACGCTCAGGAGCCTGTGAGGGCCGCAGGAAGGCGATGCGCTCGTGCTGACGCGCTTCTGGTGGTGTGGGTGCGGTTTCCGGATTGAGCTGCTCCACCGTCACCCCACGCTGTTTGGCGATGTCCCCCAGCACCATGCGCATAAATTGGCGGGAGGCCACCCGCTCCTGCACCTGCTCGCGGAGCTTGAGGATGTCCTCGATGGAGTAGTGCTGCCCGGAAAGGTCGGGTTCCTCCTCTTCGGCTTCCTCAGCCTCCGTCGGCTCCGTCGGCTCTTCTGTTTTCAGGAGCAGGGTCCAGTGAGCTTCCACATAGAGCAGAAACTCCAATAGCGGATGGGCTTCTGGCTGCTGAAGCCCAACTGCCAAGCTGCGACGAATGTTGAAGTGGTGGTGCGCCCCACGAGCCAGACGGTCAAACGCGCTGACGATGCGCCGATTCAGGCGGACGCGCAGTTGCTCCTGTGGCCAGTTGAAGCGCTTGAGATGCTCCAAAAACTGCTGGAACTGCTCCCGTGGCACCACCTCCTGCACCACCTGTGCTTCCTGCTCAAAGAAATCCAGGCACACCTCCTCGCCCTGCCGAATCTCCGCAGGGCTTGCATCGTCGTAGAGAAACCCGGAGCGGTAGAGATGCTCACAAAGTTGGACGAGCAACGACTCGTTGTCCGGCTGATTCCGGTCAAAATACGAGGTCAGTTGGGACAGATTGGCGTGGCGGTGCATGTGGCTCCCGAAATTTCAGATGTGATGATTTTGGGCGGGTCGTCGCAAAAAATAAAGCCCATCCGGAAACGAAGTGTGACTTCGGTGGTGGAAATGCGTTGAGATTCCCCTGAAATTTCATTAGTTTTTAAGATCACCCTGAAACCCCTCACCACCAGATGGAGACGGTTCCTCAATGATCAGCTTGGCCAGCCTGACCATGCATTACGGGAGCAAGATGCTCTTTGAGGATGCCTCCCTGAGCTTCAATCCCGGCAAACGCTACGGACTGGTGGGCGCAAATGGCGTGGGCAAGACCACCCTGCTGCGCCTGATCACTGCGGAGGAAACCCCGTCGCGAGGGGTGGTTTCCGTTCCACGCGACGTGCAACTTGGCGTGTTGCGGCAGGACCACTTCCGGTTTGAGCAGGACCGCATCCTCGACGTGGTCCTTCAGGGCAAGCCTGTGCTGTGGTCCGCGCTTCAGGAAAAAACCGCCCTGTTGGATTCTGGCAAACATGATGCCGAAACCGGGCATCGGCTCGCCGAATTGGAAATCGTCATTGCCGAGCAGGACGGCTACGTTGCCGAAGCGACCGCTGAGGAACTGCTCTCCGGGCTTGGCATTCTGGAGCGTTATCACCGCGAGCCAATGCGGGTGCTTTCCGGCGGCTTCAAGCTGAGGGTGCTGATGGCGCAACTGCTGTTTCAGGCTCCGGACGTGCTGCTGCTCGACGAACCGACCAACCACCTCGATATCGTTTCCATTCGCTGGCTGGAAGCCTTTCTGCGCGATCAGTTCTCCGGAACCCTCATCTTCATCTCGCACGACCGCCGCTTCCTCAACGCGGTCGCGACCCACATTGTGGACATTGACTATCAGGAAATCCGCGCCTACACCGGAAACTACGAGCACTTTCTGGCAGCAAAGGCGTTGGCCGAGGAACAAAAAGGCAAGGAGATCGAAAGCATGGAGCGCCGCGTGGCCGAAATGCAGTCGTTTGTGGACCGCTTCCGCTACAAGGCCACCAAGGCGCGGCAGGCGCAGTCCCGCGTCAAGCAGATCGAGAAGATGGAGATTCCCGAAATCCGCCGCTCGTCCCGCCTTGCGCCCAAGCTCCAGTTCCAGCAGGAGCGTCCTTCCGGGCGCATGGCCCTCAAGGTGAAGGGCTTGAGCAAGCAGTTCAATCAGGTTCCGGTGCTGCAGGACATTTCGTTTCAGGTCGAGCGCGGGGAAAAGGTGGCGCTGATCGGCCCCAACGGCATTGGCAAGTCCACCCTCCTGAAAATTGCACTTGAGCAGTTGGCCCCGGATTCCGGAGAATACGAGTGGGGCTACGAGGCAAGCATTTCCTACTTCGCGCAGGACCACCATGAGCAACTGCGGGGAAGCGTGAGTGCTTACGACTGGCTCTACCAGTTCGCCTCGCACGAAACCATCAGCTTCATCCGGGGGCTGCTGGGCCGGGTGCTGCTTTCCGGGGACGAAGGGCTGAAGCAGGTGGGCGCCCTCAGTGGAGGCGAGGCCGCTCGGCTGCTGTTTGCGAAGATCATGCTGGAAAACCGCAACGTCCTCGTGCTGGACGAGCCGACCAACCACCTCGATCTTGAAGGGGTCGAAGCCCTCGCGGAAGCACTCAACGCCTATCCCGGCACCGTGATCGTGGTCAGCCACGACCGCTATTTTGTTGCCGAAGTCGCCACCCACATTCTCGAACTCACTCCTGAAGGGGCGCGTGACTATCCGGGAACCTATCAGGAGTACCTCAACCAGTTTGGCGACGACCACCTCAGCGCAGAATCAGGAAAAAAGCCCCAAGGTCGCCAGCCCGCCCCGACGGCCCGCAAGCTCTCGCACGAGCAGCGCAAGAGCCTCAAACGCGACATTGCCCGGATTTCCAAGGAAACCGAACGGCTGGAAACTCGCATCTCCCATGCCGAGCGGGAACTGGGCCAGCTCAACGAACTCTTCAGTTCCGATGGATTTTACACTGAAAACCCGTCGGATGAAATCGAACGGCTTCAGCGCAAGCATCAGCAACTGGAGCAGGAATTGTCCAAATCCCTTGGTTCCTGGGAATCTTCCTCCGAGCATCTGGAAACTCTCCGGGGCCAATTGAACAACGCAGCTTAACCTTCAATCTCCAAACCGACGATGCCTTCGATTCCAAGTCAATTCCTCCGGAGAAGTGTGCTGGCCGTTGGCCTCCTGCTCCTGACCGCCCTGCCCCTGACCGGATTTGCCCAAAACACCGTAGACCCGCTGGAGCAGCTTGCCAACCTTCAGGCGCAGGTTGAGCAGCTTTATCAGGAAGGCAATCTGGAGCAGGCGCTTTCGGCTTCCACCGAAATGCTCTTCCTTGCGCAGGACACGCTTGCGCCCGACGACCCCGGATTGATCGAACTCACCCTCGGCTACCAAGCTCAACTGCTCGCTGAGGTGGGCTATCTCGAAGAGGCCAACCAGCTTTATCAGGAAACGCTCGGCTCCCTTCAGGAGGTGCTGGGGCTGGACGATCCCCTGACCCTGACCACGCTGGACAAATACGCTGATTTTCTGGAGCTCGTTGGCGAGTTCGCTTATGCCTACGAACTCCGTTCCGAGTCACATCAGCGCTCCGTTCGCAGCGTTGGTGCATCGGATCCCCAAACGCTCCTGCGCCTCCGGGCATTCGCGCTCAACCTCGAAGTCCAGCAGCAGTTGGAGCAGGCGTTGTCCCAGCTTCAAACCGTCCACCAAGGGCTGGAGGCCGCCTTGGGGAGCCTGCATCCGGAAACCCTTTCCACGCTTTCTGCTATTGCCCGTGTGCAGCAGTCACGAGGTCAGCTTCACCAAGCCCTCGACTCCCTCAAGAAGCTCCGGACTCAGCAAACCGAGGCGTTGGGGGCCGAGGATTACGACACCCTCTCAACGGCGGAAGCCCTCGCGGAAATCCACCGTCAGCTTGGGCAGTACGAAACTGCAGAAGTCCTGTTCTCGGAAGTCTTGGCACAGGTCAACATCGGCATCGGGCAGGAAGATTCCCTGACCCTCCAGACGATGAGCCACCTTGCCCAACTCTATGAGGACACCGGGCGGCTGAAAGAGGCGCTTGAGCTTCACGGACAGGTGTACGAGTTGGACCGCAAACTGCTCGGTGATTCCCACCCGAACATTGCCACCGATCTCAACAACCTTGCCAGCGTGAACCAGCGTCTGGGCAACTACGCGCTTGCCGAGCAGCAATTCCGGAGTGCCCTCCAAATCATGGAAGTAGCCTTGGGCGATGACGACAGCTATGCCGCCAACATCATCAATCTCCAGAACAACCTCGCCCAACTGCTGGAAAGCCAAGGGCTGTACGATCAGGCCGAGCCGCTCTTCAAGCAGGCGCTCTCGAACGCACAAGCCAAGCTGGGTCCGGAACACCCCAGCACGCTTGCCCTGCTCAACAATCTCGCGTTTCTCTACGAATCCCAAGGGGATTTTGAGCGGTCGGAATTGAATTACAAGGCCGTCATCCAGCTCAACCGCAAGGTTTACGGTGCATCGCACCCCAACACACTGGCCAACCTCAACAACCTCGGCTACCTCTACCTCCGGGACAACCGCCCGCAAGAAGCGCTTCCGCTCTTCACGGAAGTCTCGCAGTCCTGGGAAACCCAGCTTGGCAAAACGCACCAAAACACCATGAAGGCGCTCAACAACCTTGGGCGTGTTCACATGCAACTGGAGGACTACGCACAGGCCGAGCCGCTCCTCTCCGAAGCCCTGCGGCGACGCACCGAGGTGTTCACCAAGCGACACGCCGACACTCTCCGGAGCATGAACGATTTTGGTGTCCTGCTCGTCCGCATGGGACATTACGAGGAAGCCGTCGAGCAACTGCAAGCCACCCTCGCTCTGGAAGAGGAGGTGCTGGGCACTTCTCACCCTTACACCTTTGAAACGCTCAACAACCTGGCCGATCTGCTGGAAGAGTTGGAGGAGTATGGGGAAGCCCACGAATTGCGGCGCGAAGGCTTTGCCCGGCGCAACACCTTCTTCGACCGCGTGCTGTGGGTCGCCGGAGACAACACGCGCCAATCCTACATCGGCCTGCACCGACCGGAACAGAATGCCTACCTGCGGCTCCTGCTCAAACAAGGGGAGGAGGGCGAGGACGTCGCCTTGGAGGTGCTGAATGTCAGCCTTCAGCGCAAGGGCCTCCTGCTGAAAATCACCAGCGAAACCCAGCAGGTCGTGCAAATGGCCAATGATCCCGTACTGGAATCCATCACCACCGAACTCACGACCACCCGAAAGGAACTGGCCTCCTTGACCCTCGCTGGCCCCACTCCGGAAAACCGGGATGTGTTTGCCAGCAAAATCCACACGCTGGAGGAGCAGGTGAACGCGCTCCAGCTTCAGCTTGGGCAGTCCAGCCAACGCTTCCGGGAATCGCTGAAGCCCATCGCCCCCGAAGAGGTGGTGCAACAACTCAATGAGGCGGCGCTGGTGGACTTTCTCGCTTATCGCAGTAAGGACGAAACCCTGCAACTGCTGGCGGTCGTGGTTTCCGAGGGCGAGGTCAACCTCGTCAACTACGGGGAACTCGAACCCATCCGAGAACTGATCGAAATGGTCCGGGAGACCATTCAGGATGAAGGCTCCGAGGACGAGGATGTGATGATGGCGGCCAATGAGCTTTGGATGCCGCTCTGGGAGCCGCTCACGGAGTACTTGGGTGAGCAGGAAACCATCTATGTGGTCCCAGACAGCGTCCTCAACATCCTCCCCTTTGATGTGCTGGTCAATGATGACGAAGAGTACCTCATCCAAAAGCACGACCTGCGCCTGATCAGCTCGTCCCGGGATTTGGTGGCGAACCAGCTTCCCTCGGCTCAGGGCGGCATTGTCATCGTGGCTGGCCCGGATTACGATTCTGACGAAATCATCAATTCACCCAAGGCCAAAGAGGTTTCTCGCAAGCGTTCAAGCAGCGTGGCTCAGGGCGCACGCATGGGATCCGGACTGCGGGGGTTACGCTTTGACCCGTTGCCTGGCGCCGAAAAGGAGGGAGAGGTGATCAAGGAGGTGATGGACGAAAAAGACCTGTCAACGATCATTTTCGCACGTCGGGACGGCGAGGAGCAGCGGCTTCGGACGATTCCCGAACGACCGCAAATCCTGCACATTGCCACCCACGGATTCTTTCTGAAAGAGGAAGAAACCCTTGCCAAACGCATCAAGGGGCTTTCTCGTGGAGGCACCCAGCTACCACCGCCTGCGGACAATCCGCTTTTGCGGGCCGGACTCGCCTTTGCGGGATTGAACGCCAACGCCCCCCTGCTCGGCGAGATCGACACCGACAACGATGGCGTCCTCACGGCGATGGAGGTCCTCAGCCTTGACCTCTCCGGCACTCAGATGGTTGTGCTTTCTGCCTGCGAAACGGGCTTGGGCGAGATTCATGAAGGAGAAGGGGTGTACGGACTCCGGCGTTCGTTTCAGGAAGCTGGCGTGAACTCCGTAGTCAACTCCTTCTGGGAGGTCAGCGACGACGGCACCCAGCTTTTGATGACCAAGTTCTACGACAAGTACCTCTCTGGAATGCCGCCGCGCCAAGCCATGCGGGAAGCACGACTGGAGATGGTGGATTCGATCCGCTGGAGCGCCCCGTTCTACTGGTCCGCCTTTGTGATAGTCGGGCGCAGCAGCTAACCGATTCAGTCAGCGTCCTCCGGAAACATCCACAAATGTTCCCGTCACGTAGGACGCTTCGTCTGACAGCAACCACAGAATGCTGGCGGCAACCTCCTCCGGTTGCCCGCCTCGTTGCATCGGAACACTGCTCTTCACGCGATCCACGCGGCCCGGCTCTCCTCCGCTGGCGTGAATGTCGGTGTAGATCACTCCGGGGCGCACCGCGTTGACACGGATTCCTTCATCCGCCACTTCCTTGGCCAGCCCTATGGTCATGGCATCCACCGCCCCTTTGGAGGCCGCATAGTCCACGTATTCGCCCGGCCCTCCCAATTGTGCGGCCCTTGACGAAACGTTTACAATGGCTCCGCCATTTCCTCCGGATTTTGTGGACATCCGCCTGACGGCTTCCCGCGCACAGAGAAAACTGCCGACCACGTTGATCGCCAGCACTCGACTCCAGCGTTCCGGGGTCATCTGCTCCAACCGCATTTGCTGCTCCAGCACTCCGGCGTTGTTCACGAGTGCTGTCACTGGACCCAACTGCTTTTCCGCCTCTTCAAACATCCGGACCACATCGGCTTCCAGCGAAACATCGCCTGCAATGGCAAACGCCTGACCTCCTTCAGCACAGATTTTCTGCACCACGGCTTCCGCCGCTTTTGCACTGGCGTGGTAATTCACACAAACGCTGTAATTCTGCTTCGCGGCCAGCAGTGCGGTCGCCGCTCCAATGCCCCGGCTTCCTCCCGTCACAATCACGACTTTGCTCATCACCCCATCTCCCAAAAAATTTTCAAGGACATCTCGCTGGATCGTTTCTGCAAGCACAATCACCCCAAACAAAAAAACCCTGCCTCAGCCAAACTGAAGCAGGGTTTTTGAAACCGTAAATTTTGATGATGCTCGCAGGCTATGCCGCCATTTGTGCTTTCACCTGACCAACAATCTTGGAAAAGGCATCCGGCTCATCAAGCGCCAAGTGTGCCAAGGCCTTGCGGTCCAGATCAATCCCGGCCTGTCCCAGCCCATAAATGAACTCGCTGTACTTCATGCCTTCCGCACGGACTGCGGCATTGATGCGCATGATCCAAGTCTTGCGGAATTCGCGCTTGCGGACCTTGCGGTCCCGGTAGCTGTATTCCCAGGAACGCTCAACCGCGTCCTTGACGGTTCTCCAGAGCTTCCCGCGACCTCCGCGGTAGCCTTTCGCCGCCTTGAAATAATCCTTCTTTCGCTTGCGCGAATGAACTGCTCGCTTTACCCGTGCCATTCTTTACCTATTCGGAAGAAGCCGTTCTACAAGTCCCATGTCCTCAACAGTGACGTAGGTTTTCTTCCGGAGAACCCGCTTGGCGTCCTGACTGCGCTTGCGCATGTTGTGACGCAAATAAGCGCGTTTCCGTTTGATCTTACCACCACCCGTCACGCGAAAGCGTTTGGCAGCACCTCGGTGGGTTTTCATTTTCATTGCATCCTCTTACTTCTGCTTGCGGGGCGGGGCAAGGATCATAAACATGTTCCGGCCCTCATCCATGATCGGCTGCTCAACGACACTGCGCTCACCAACCTCTTCCAAAAACTTGTTCAGCAGGGCGCGGCCCATGTCCTTGTGAGCCATCATCCTGCCGTAAAACACGACCTTGACCTTGACCTTGTCCCCATCTTCCAAAAACCTGAGCGCGTTCCTGAATTTGAACTGGTAATCGTGCTCCTCAATTTTTGGCTTAAACTTAACTTCCTTGAGATGGGTGATCTTCTGGTTCTGTTTGGCGGCGTGGGTCCGCTTACTCTGCTGGTACTTATACTTGCCAAAATCCATCAAACGGCAAACCGGCGGACGCGCCTTAGGAGACACCTCCACCAAATCCAAACCATCCAGTTTTGCTTTTTCAAGGGCGTTTTGGAGGCTGAGAACTCCCACTTGCTCACCATCTGCATCGATCACGCGCACCTCAGTTGCCCTGATCTGATCGTTGACCCGTGTGGTCTCTTCCTGACGTACTGGGGTCCGCGACTTGCGAATACCTATGGCGCCTCCAAGCTTTGGATGAAATTGGTAGGCGCGGGCGGGATTGAACCGCCGACCTCTACCGTGTCGGGGTAGCGCTCTCCCACTGAGCTACGCGCCTTTTTGCAATTCTTGTAATGTTCAGCATGCCCCGCCCCTTGGAGCCGGCGCCTTCCGACTCTCCCGCCGGGCTTCCCC
>CAZQXS010000034.1:0-4978 GCA_964597275.1 uncultured Pseudomonadota bacterium
GTGGAGATTTTGCCGTTGGCGATGTCGAACGCGGTTTGGGAACCCTCGAACACCAAGGGCGTGACAAAGGAGAATTCCTTGGTGTCTCCCAACCCGGCAGGATTGTAGAACATGGCGTACTCGTCCTGCGAATAGGCGATGCCCGCGTTGCCGCGCGCAAGGTACGCCAGCCCCGGATAGAGCCTGCGGATTTCTCCGGCACCCACCTCCCCAACCGTTGTCAGCAGCAACGCGGGCAGGAGCAGAGTGAAGAGAAAATGGCGCATTCGTTTGGGCACAGGAATCCCCTGAGTTTCAGAGCAGACAGAGGGAATGCACTTGATGTGCAAATTCCGGCTTGCGCCACCAATCCTATGGACTACGCTTCCAAACACCAACTCGGAACTCCATTCACACTCGATTTCACTCATGCCAAAACTGTTCGCCGTTGACTCGATGGCCGTCCTTTACCGGGGCTACTTCGCCATGATCCGCAACCCGTTGATCAACTCGAAGGGGCTTAACACCAGCGGCATCCGCACGGTCCTCATGCAACTGCTCAAGATTTTGGAGGAAGAACGTCCAGATTACCTTGCGGTGGCGTCAGATGCAAGCGATCCCACGTTTCGGCACAAACGCTTCCCGGAATACAAGGCTACGCGGGAGAAGATGCCCGACGATCTGGTGGCACAACTTCCGTACCTGCCGAGGCTGATGACCGCGCTGGGGCTGCCGTACCTGATCCTGCCCGGATACGAGGCGGACGACATCATCGGCACGCTGATGCGCTGGTGTGGCGAGCGCGAGATCGAGGGTGTGATGGTCACGAGCGACAAGGACTTCATGCAGCTCATCACGGACACCATCGTGATGCTCAACCACCACAACGAGCGGCTGGGGCCGGAGGCGGTGCGGGCGCGGTTTGGGGGCACTCCGGCGCAGGTGATCGAGGTCTTGGGGCTGATGGGCGATGCCTCGGACAACATCCCCGGAGTCCGGGGCGTGGGCGAGAAAACGGCAGTGAAGCTGATTCAGGAACACGGCAGCATCGCGGCGGTTTACGAAAATCTGGATCAGGTGAAGGGCAAGCTCCGGGAAAAGCTGGAGGACGGCCACGAAAGCGCCCTGCTGTCGCGGGAACTGGTCACGATCCACACCGAGGTGCCGATTCCGGCGACCTTGGAGGACTTGCACGTTGAGCGCGTGGAACTGCGCGGCAATCCGGAGTTTCTGGCGTTGCTGGAAGAACTGGAGTTCAACACTCTGCTCAAGCGCTTCGGCACCTCCACTGTTCCGAAAGCACCCTCCAAACCTGCCCCGTCCGAAGACACGCCCCCACCGCCCACCGTGGCACCGGAGGTTCCCGAAGCCGAACGCAAACCGCTGGAGGTGGCCGTCACTGTGCTGAAAACTCCGACGCAGTGCGAGCGCTTCTTGGCAGCCCTGCCTGCCGGAGCGCCATGCGGGTTGGCGTTTGCTCACGAGGGAACACATCAGGTGGACCTGCGGCCCACCCGCCTCGCGATTGCCGGGGAAGCCGGACGTGCCGGAGTGGTGAATTTTGGGCTATCCACCCCCCTGCTCGCATGGCTAGCAAATCCGAAAATTCCCAAGGTGGTCCACGACCTCAAGCAGGTGACGCAAATCCTTGCCTCCGAGGAAATCGTGCTTGAAGGCGTGGTGGGCGATGTGATGATCGCCGCGCATCTGGCCGATCCGTTGGAGCAGCGGCAGGATTTGGAGTTTCTGATCAGCCGCAAGCTCCAGTTTCGGCGTCCGGAGGTGGTTGCCGAGGACGGGCCGCAGCTTTCCATGCTGGTGGACGAAGAGGCGACGACGCGCCAACGTTTGGGCGAAGACGCCGCTGCGGTTTGGGCGTTGCATCTGCGCCTGACCCCGCAGTTGGAGCAGTCCGGAGTGTGGCCCGTGTACCGTGCGCTCGAACTCCCGCTGGCCCAAACGCTGGGCCGTCTGGAGCAGACCGGGGTGTCCGTGGATGTGCCCGGGCTCAACGAGATTTCCCAAGAGTTCGAGGGGCGTTTGGAGGAATTGCGCACAAGGATTCATGCGCTGGCGGGCGAGGTGTTCAACGTCAACTCCGTGGTCGAGCTTCAGCACATCCTCTACGAAAAGCTGCGGCTTCACGAGCAGTTCCGCATCAAGCCCAAGAAGATCAAGATTGGGCTGGGACTGTCCACCAACGAGGAAACGCTGGAAAAACTGGCCGAACACGAACTGCCCCGGACCCTGCTGGATTACCGCTCACTCTACAAGCTCAAGCACACCTACCTCGATCAACTGCCCACTTACGTCCATTCGCGCTCCGGGCGCATCCATTCGCGCTTCAACCAGACCGCGACCGCGACCGGGCGGCTCTCTTCGGACAGCCCCAACCTCCAGAATATCCCGGTGCGCACCGCCGAGGGGCGTCGCGTGCGGCGGGCGTTTGTGCCCTCGGCTCCGGAGCGGGTGCTGCTTTCCGCCGATTACAGCCAGATCGAACTGCGCGTGGTGGCGCACTACTCCAAAGACCCCACCTTCCTCGCCGCCTACCGTGAGGGGCTGGACATCCACGCGCTCACCGCCGCCGCCGTTTTTGGAGTCGCCGAGAGCGAGGTCACGCGGGAAATGCGCTCCGTCGCCAAGGAGATCAACTTCGGCCTCATCTACCGCATGGGGGCGGATCGGCTGGCGCTGGTGACGCACACCCCCAAGGCCGAGGCCAAGGCGTTCATCGAGCGCTTCTTCCAGAAGTACGCGACCATCCACGCGCTTCAGGAACGCTTCCTCGACGAAGCCCGCAAGCAAGGCTTTGCGCAAACCCTGCTCGGACGGCGGCGCTACCTCCCGGACATCAACGGAGGCGGACTTGGCAAGCGCATGGCAGAAGGTGCGGCGGTCAACACGCCCATCCAAGGCTCAGCGGCAGAGATCATCAAGCTCGCCATGATTGGCATCGAACACGAGTTGCGGAAGCAAAAGCTACAGTCCCGGATGGTGCTGACGGTTCATGATGAACTGGTGTTCGATGTGCTGCGCGAAGAGGAGGCGGAACTGCGCACGCTCGTGCAGCAGACGATGGAATCGGTGATCGGACTGGAGGTGCCGCTCGTGGTGGAACTCGGTAGCGGCGAAAACTGGCTGGACGCGCACTAAAAAAACATCCAGCACACCTTGGGTTTGCGGATCAGGCTGTAGCGGCGTTCTTTTTTGAGGCGGTGGCACTCTTCGGCGTTGTAGAGCTTGTCACCAGGAGGGGTTGAGCGCGAAGCCTCTCCGCAGCCACCAAGGCTCAGCAGCGCCAGCAGCAGCACTCCCAGCACTCCCAGCAACCCCAGCCTCATTCGGTCTGCCCCATCAACTGGTTGCGGCGGTACGCCTCGCGGATTTGCCGATCGCTCATTTCCGGAAAAATCTTCCGCAACTGCTGGACGATGTCTGCCGGAGGCTCCGGCAGTTTCTGCGTGGGGGTGGGCGGCGGAGTGGCCTGCGAAGGGGCTTTGGGCTGGGGCGGCGGTGCAGGGGTTTCCAGCTTGGACGGACTTGGTCCCGGGGCGGGGGTGTCCTTGTATTCGAACTGCCCACGAACCGAGTCCGCCACCTTGCCGAAGGTTTCCTGTGCGCCCTCCAGCGCCTGCTCGGCGCGTTCCCGCCACGACACCTCCTGCACGCCCGCCTTCAGTTGCTGCAACGCTTTCTTGGGGTTGTCCTTCACCTCCTTCACAAGCGCAATCGGATCCTTGCCCTGTTGCTCCAGATACACGAAGCCAATGCCCAAGCCGATCACGCCGAGCGTGGTCAGCAGGATCAGGATCAGGAGCAACAGCTTGAGGAGCAGCATCAAAAGCCGCATGGCACAGGCACGAGTAGGGTGAGCAAATCCGATGGGCGCATCAGAACGCGGCGGCGGAAATTTCGCAAGCGGTTTCCGGGAAGGAGCGGCGGCGGTCAGCCTGCCGGAATACGGTTTCCGCCCTGAGCGAGGTAGGCGCTTCTGGCCTCGGCCAGTCCGGCGGTGGTGCCTTTGGCGCTGAGCTGGTTTTGCAGGTCGTCCTCCAGCAGGAGGCCAAACTGTGGGGCGCGCTCCAGTTGTTGCAGCAGGGCTTCCGGGACAAAAAACACGGTCGAGACCGACTGGAGGATGCCGTCCAGGTCATTGCGGCCATTGATCGCCACGAGCGAGACGGACTCGCCGCCGTCGGTGCGGAAGGTGAGCCTGGCCTGAGTGCCGAGGGTGAGCCATGTGTTCCAGTTCAGTTCCGCCACCCAGCCCAAGTGGGCCTGTCGGGAGAGCATCAGGAGGATGGGGCGATCCGGCAGGGCTTCGGAGGTGAGGGTTCCCAGCACTCCGCCGTTGCCGTGGCCACAGGCCCGGAAGAAGAGTGTGCGAGCGTCCTTCACGCAGTTCCGAAAGCCTGCGACGGCCTCCCATTCCGCCTGCGCAACAGTCCCTCCGCCCAACAGCAGCGCGAGGCCCACGGCCACGCCTCCGAACACTTGGCCGATGGTTCGCATTCAAGTCGCAGGGAGCGTCGCCAAACGCTCAGGTGCCTTGGCGGGGTGGGGCGGTGAAGCTCGGATTCATGCGGCCTTTTGGCATGGCGTCCTCGGAGTAAACCCGGTTGCCCGCCGCCGTCTTGGGCGGGGCGTACTTGCCTCCGTACTTGCTCGGACGTCCACGAGCCGCCTGCATCAGTGCCAAACGCTTCGCCCACAGGCTCAGGTACTCTTCGTCATAAACCGGGGGTGGGGCACTGGCGGACTTGGGCGGTGCTTGGGCGAACGCCAAGGTGCTGCCGAGCAACAACACAGTGAGCAGGATCAGGTGGATGCGCATAAGCCCTCCTTTGGGAAGCGGGTTGTCTCCGGAACACTGCCCACTGAGGGATGGGCGAATCCGCCCACGGTCTCCAGAATGACCCATTTCTTTACAAACTATCGGAAAATGAAGCGGGGGTCAACTCAGGAGTGGCAAAGGCTCATCGGCATTCCAGCACAA